>JAHWKI010000006.1 GCA_019347975.1 Gemmatimonadota bacterium | reverse complement strand
AGCCGCGCTGGTTCTCGCCCGCCGTGGACGGCGTATGGGTCCAGGCGCTGCACGATGGTGAGGAGCTGGCCATGCGCTTCGCCTGGCACGAGCCATCGCGCAGCCCCGACCCCACGTGGGAGCCATGGCGCCAGGCGCTCGCGGCCGGGATGGAACCCGGGGAGGGCGAGCAGCCCGGTGCCCAGCCGCCGGACGCGTTCACGATCCAGTTCCCGGCGACGTTACCCGAGGGACGGGACCTGCCCTACTTCCTCGGTGGCGACAACCGCCGGCCGGTCTATCTATGGCGCTGGCGGAGCGACGCATCGACCCTCACCGAAGCGCTCGGCCGCGGGCTCGACCAGCTCCAGCCGCTGCCGGCGGGCGCGACGTCCCCCGTCGCCGCTGCGGAGTTCGACCAGGGCGAATGGCGCCTGGTCGTTCGACGGCAGCTCGCGTCCGACGATCCCGACCGTCGGCTGGCGATTCGGCAGGGCGAGGTGATCCCGATCGCCTTCTTCGCGCAGGACGGGTCGAGCGGCGAGGTTGGCAACCGGGGCGCGGTCTCGTCCTGGTACTACCTGCATCTCGACCGCCCTGTCGCAGCGACAGTCTACACAGTGCCCATCGTCGCCACGCTGCTCACCGCCGTCCTCGGGCTGCTGATCGTGGCCCGCGCGCAGCGGGCGGAGCGGCGGGTGCCCGAGCGGGAAGCAGGAACCCTTCTGGAAGGAGCATGAGTCATGTCAGGTATGCAGATCTCGATTCGAGTACTAATCGTTCCGGCCGTACTCCTCGCCTTCGGTTGCGGCGGGGGCGGCGATGGCGATGCGGACACCGGCGGCGCCGCGGCAGCCGACGCCGTCCAGGTCGACGAGGCCACAGCCGGCCGGGTCGTGGGGACGGTGTCCTTCGAGGGACAACCCCCCGCGCCCCAGCCGATCAACATGAGCGAGGAGCCGACCTGCGCCGAAAAGCACGAGGGGCAGCCCATGAACCCCGTTGCCGTGGTCGGCGCGGACGGCGGTCTGAAGAACGTATACGTCCACGTGAAGGAGGGACTGCCACAGGGCTCCTGGCCCGCCCCTTCGGAGGCGGCGGTCCTGGACCAGGACGGCTGCGTCTACATCCCGCACGTCGTCGGCGTGCAGGTCGGCCAGACGCTGGAGATCAAGAACTCCGACGGCCTTTTGCACAACATCAACGCGAAGCCGAGCGAGCAGCGCGGCTTCAACGTGAGCCAGCCGACGAACATGACGACGGAGCGGACGTTCTCGCAGCCGGAGGTCATGATCCCCGTCGAGTGCGACGTGCATGGGTGGATGGAAGCGTATATCGGGGTCTCGGAGCACCCCTACTTCGTGGTGACGGGCGAGGATGGCTCCTTCGAGATCGCGAACCTGCCACCGGGTGACTACGTGATCGAGGCCTGGCACGAGGAGTACGGCACGCAAACGCAGAACGTGACGGTCCCCGCGTCCGGGGAGGCGCGGGCCGAGTTCAGCTACTCGGCTTCCATGGCAGGCGCCTTCGTGCCGCTCGGAGAGCCGATCGATCCGCACGGGCGGCACGCCCTGGCCGCCGGCGGCCACTGAGCGCAACTCCCACAACCCGGAGGCGGTATGCCTTGGCTGCCAGCGCAGGTGTCGACGTTCGGTGGGGAGATCGATTCGATTTTCTACATCATTCTGGTCATTACCGGGATCATCTTCCTGCTGGTCGAGGCCACGCTCCTGTGGTTCGCCTTCCGCTACCGCCACCGGGAAGGGAGGAAAGCCGAGCACATCCACGGGAACTGGAAGGTCGAGGTGATCTGGACCACCATCCCGTTCATCATCGTGATCGCCCTCGGCGCCATGAGCTTCGGCCCATGGGCGCGGATCAAGATGCTGGGTCGGTTCCCGGCGCCAGGGCTGGAGATCGGGGTCATGGCCTCGCAGTTCGAGTGGATGGTCACCTATCCCGGAGCCGATGGGCGTCTCGGAACCGACGATGACTTCCAGCGACGCAACCAGGTCCACATCCCCGTCGCCCAGCCGATCCTGGTCCACCTGTCGGCCGAGGACGTGATCCACTCCTTCTTCCTGCCCCACTTCCGGGTGAAGCAGGACGCCGTCCCGGGCATGGACAACCAGGTGGTCTGGTTCGAGGCGACGGAGCCGGGCGAATACGAGCTCGCCTGCGCGGAGCTCTGCGGCACGGGGCATACACGGATGCGCGGCACGCTGGTGGTCCACAGCGCCGCGGATTTCGAGACGTGGTACGAAGGCGCGACCCAGACCGCGAACTAGATCCTGAACCGGAGCGCAGGAATGGCAACAACGTCAGCGCACGCGACGGCGGCTGCAGAGCCGCACCACGAGCCGTCGTTCGTGAGGAAGTACATCTTCTCGACCGATCACAAGGTGATCGGGATCCAGTTCCTCTTCATGAGCCTGTTCTTTCTCCTGATCGGGGGACTGCTCGCGGGCGTCATCCGATGGCAGCTCGGCTGGCCCACGAACCCCGACATGCCGCTACCGGGGGGCGGGCTGCTGCCGGAGACGATGGTGAACCAGGGCATCGTCCTGCCGGAGTTCTACAACTCCGCCGTGACGATGCACGGAACCATCATGATCTTCTTCGCGATCATGCCCCTGCTGGTGGGTGTCTACGCGAACTACCTGATCCCGCTGCAGATCGGGGCGCCCGACATGGCGTTTCCGAAGCTCAACATGGCATCCTTCTGGACCGCCGCGCCCGCCGGCGTGATCATGCTGGCGGGCTTCTTCGTGGCCGGCGGCCACTCGGGTGCGGGGTGGACGCAGTACCCGCCCCTGTCGGCGAACCCGGAGTTCTCCGGTGTCTACATGGGTCAGCAGCTCTGGCTGATCTCCATGATCGTGCTGGGCTTCTCATCGCTCATGGGTGCCGTCAACTACGTCACAACCGTCATCAACATGCGGGCGCCCGGGATGACGTGGTTCCGGCTCCCGCTGGCGACCTGGGCGCTCTTCGTCACCGCCGTGCTCATCCTGCTCGCGGTCCCGGTGCTGACGGGCGCGCTCATCCTGCTGCTGTTCGACCAGACCATCGGGACCACGTTCTTCTCGCCCGAGTACGGCGGCGAGCCGCTGCTCTGGCAGCACCTGTTCTGGTTCTTCGGACACCCCGAGGTCTACATCCTCATCCTGCCGGCCATGGGCTTCGTGTCCGAGATCATCGCCGCGGGATCGCGGAAGCCGATCTTCGGCTATCACGCGATGGTCCTGGCGATCATCGCCATCGCGTTCCTGGGCTGGGGCGTGTGGGGCCACCACATGTTCCAGAGCGGCATGAACCCGACGCTCGGGATGGGCTTCATGGCGACGACCATGGTCATCGCCGTCCCCTCCGCGATCAAGGTGTTCAACTGGCTCGCGACCATGTGGCGAGGAGACCTCCACTTCCACACGCCCATGCTGCACGCGGTCGCCTTCGTCGGCATGTTCGTGATCGGCGGGCTCTCGGGCGTGTTCGTCGCCTCGACCCCCGTCGACATCTTCCTGCACGACACCTACTTCGTCGTCGCCCACATCCACTACGTGCTGTTCGGGGGGAGCCTCTTCGCCCTGTATGCCGCCATCACGTTCTGGTATCCGAAGATGTTCGGCCGGATGATGAACCCGCTGCTCGGCAAGCTGCACTTCTGGCTCACGGTGCTCTTCTTCAACCTGACCTTCTTCCCCATGCACAACCTGGGGATCGCCGGGATGATGCGGCGCATCTACGACCCGAATCAGTACGAGTTCCTGCGTCCGATGCAGGAGCTGAATACGATGATCTCGATCGCGGCACTCCTGCTGATCGGAACGCAGCTCATCTTCGCCTTCAACTTCTTCTGGAGCCTCTTCCGTGGGGAGCCGGCTCCGGCCAACCCGTGGCGCGCGAACTCCCTCGAGTGGGCGGCGCCCTCGCCGCCGCCGCACGGCAACTTCGCCCGGACGCCGGTGGTCTACCGCGGGCCCTACGAGTACTCCTCGCCGCTCAGCGTCGAGGACTATCTGCCCCAGGACGACCCCCCGGCCGAGGGCCCGGAGCCGGTTCCGGCGCCGGCCACCAGCCATTAGGGAGGAGGAGACATGGATCATTCCGCGGCCATGACCCTGGAGGGCGGCCCCGTCGAGCCGGGGATGGGCGTCCCCAACCTGAAGCTCGGCATGTGGGTGTTCCTGCTGAGCGAGGTGATGTTCTTCACCGCGCTGATCGGATCCTACATCATCCTGCGCGCCGCGCAGCCGGAGGCGTTCGCCGAGCCGGGCGTGGTGCTGAACGTGCCGCTCACGGCGTTCAACACGTTCCTGCTGATCTGCTCGTCGGTGACCATGGTCAAGGCGTTCGCGGCCATCGAGCACGGGGATCAGAAGGGGCTCCGGCTATGGCTGCTGGCCACGGTGGCCATGGGCGCGTGCTTCCTCGGCGTCCAGGCGTACGAGTACGTCAAGCTGGTCGATCACGGCTTCGTACCCTTCGCCGCCGGCTACGCCGCCGAGGGAGGGGCGCTCTACGGAGCGACTTTCTACACGATGACCGGCTTCCACGGGGCCCACGTGACGATCGGGGTGCTGGCCCTCATCTGGATCACCGTCCGGGCTTTCATGGGAAAGTACACGCGCGCGAGCCATGGCGGCGTCGAGACCATGGGGCTGTACTGGCATTTCGTCGACCTCGTCTGGATCATCCTCTTCACCATAGTTTACCTGATATGACCATGGATTCAGCCGACGTCGCGGTGGAATCGACCCACAAGAAGCCGAACTACATGGCGGTGTTCGTCGGCCTCGCCGTCCTCACCCTGGTAGAGGTCGGGGTGGCGTTCCTGGGGCTGGGGCGGGTCACGACCATTCTCGTCCTGGTAGGTCTGGCGGTCTGGAAGGCCGTGCTGGTCGCTCTCTATTACATGCACCTGCGCTTCGAGCCACCGCGCCTCATCATCATGGTGGTGGCTCCGCTCCCGCTCGCCTTCATCCTGGTACTGGCGGTACTCACCGAGTTCTGAAGGAGACCGGCATGAACGAACCCGCAGCCGCCACGCGAACCATGACGCATACGCCGATTCGTCGCGGTCTGATCGCGGGAATCGCGGCGGCCACCGTCCTGGCGGTCTGGTTCCTCGTGATCGACGGTCTGGCGGGCCGGGCGTTCCATACGCCTGCGTTCCTCGCTCGTCTGCTTCTGGGCGGAGAGGAGCGGACGCTGGACGCCGGCCAGATCGCCATCTACACGGTCCTGCACTACGCCGCGTTCATGGCGGTCGGGGCGGCCGTCGCGTGGCTCATGAACCGGTTCCGTGTGCTGCCCGGGCTGCTGCTCGGACTGATCCTCGGATTCCTGCTCTTCGACCTGCTCTTCTACGGTAGCATCTGGCTCACGGGAACGGACGTCGTCGGCTATCTCGGCTGGACGCCCGTGCTGGTGGGGAACGCCATCGCGGGCGTGACGCTGGTCGGGGTCATCATCCTCCTGAGCCCGCAGCCGTACGTGAGCTGGGGCGAGGTCCTGCGCCAGCACCAGGTGGTGCGAGAGGGGCTGATCGTGGGGCTGATCGGCGCGGCCGTGGTGGCCGTGTGGTTCCTGGCCATCGACCTGGTCGCAGGACGACTGTTCTTCACGCCCGCGGCGCTCGGCAGCATCGTCCTGGGCGGCGCCACGAGCGCCGGGGCGGTCGAGATCAATGCTGTGAACGTCCTCGGCTACACCGGGCTGCACGTCGCCGCGTTCCTCGGCACCGGGCTGGTGGCGGCGGGGATCGTCGCGTTCGCCGAGGATCGTCACCCGTACGTGCTGCTGGGCGCGGTGTTGCTGTTCGTGACGTTCGAGACGTTCTTCATCGGGCTGCTCACCGTGGTCGCCCAGTGGCTCCTGGAGCTGATCCCGTGGTGGAGCATCGCGGTAGGCAATCTGCTCGCGGCGGTGGCCATGGGCGGATACCTGTGGCGCCGGCACCCGGCGCTCGCGGTCGCGCTTCGTGATCCCGAGCTCGAGCGGAACGTCGAGCGTGACCGGCCCGTCGGGGGTCCCGGGGCGCCCGACTCGACGAGTGGAGAGCCGGCGGGCAGCGTCGGCGGGGCCGGGAGGTACCCCGGCGCTGAAGGCCCCGGAGCGGGCAGGCCGGGGGCGGGCGGCTAGTCGTCGAGCTTCAGGAAGGACGCCAGCCGGGCCAGATAGACGGACAGGCCGATACCGAGCAGCGCGAAGACGGCGCTCAGCAGCATGGCATCGGCGTCTCCTCCGGTGCGGTAGGCCCGCAGCTCCCATCCGGCGAACCCGAGACAGAATACGATCGCGGTGAGAATCAGGGCCCGGTGGAACGATACGAGTGACACGGTGCGCCTCCGCATGGAACGGTTTTTCCTCTGACCAGAGTAGCCATGAATACGCCAGCGAACAACAGGATGGGGGCAGGCGCCGCGTGTGTTCGGTGCGGCAAGGTGGACCCGCCGATCAAGGTGGGCCCCGGGCCAGGCTGGCTGGCGCTGGCGCTGTGGGCCGCTTCGGCAGCGCTGTGGACGATCGGGATGGTCGCCGAGGCGAGCTGGCTCCTCTACCCCACCGCCGCCGTATTCCTCGCCGCCCTCCTCTACACGCTCTGGTATTTCTACCGGCGTGAAGAGGCGTGCCGCCACTGCCGCGCGCCGTGGTCCGGCGCCGGGAGCGGGTCGCCGACCTGAAGCATGGTTCTGGCGCTCACGTTCCTGGGCCTCATCGTCCTGCGCGTGGCGCTCCTCACCCTCGGGGGTCTGCTCCTCATCCGTCCGGTCCGCCGCTGCCCCGCCTGCTTCGGCCCCACCGTACCGGTGCTCATCTCCTGGCTCGAACGGCTGACTCGGCTCGAGTGGCGCTGGTGCGCGCGGTGCGGGTGGCGCGGCCTGGCGCGTCGGGATCGCCCGCCGAGCAGGGCGTGAGGGAGTCCCCTTGCCGCGCCTCGTTGAGCGCTAGAGCCGGTCCAGCTCGATCTTCGGAACGGCCTCCTCCATCCTGCCGGCCATCTCCTCGGGTGACCGCATGACGGAGAGGTCGAGGTCGAAGTCGGGCATCGCGCGGGCCTCGAGCTTGTCGGCGAGCTCGAGGATCTCGCGCTTGCTGAGCCCCCCTTCCTTAAGGGCGCCGACATCCAGGGTGACGCCGTCCCGCGCCGTCAGGGTGACGTCCTCACCCTCCCTCGACACGGACACCAGACGACGCAGCGCCTCGATCTCGCCCCGGGAGACGCTGGCGCCCGCGAAGTCGTAGTCGAGCCACGCCTCGTAGGAGAGCGGCGCCACGCGCTTCAGGATGCCCGCCATGACCTCCGCGAACGCCCGGATCTCGTACTGGGCGTGCGGATCGACGCGCAGCGTGAGGAAGTGGAAGAGGTTGTGCAGATCGATCTTCCAGTACCACTGGGTATAGGTGGACAGCGGGAGGTCGATGCGGGCGAGCTCGCGCGCCACGTCATTGGCGACCAGCCAGCCGTAGCCGTCCCCGGCGTCCTTCCGCAGCGCCTCCCAGCGCGCCACCGCATCCCCGTAGAGGCCGGGGTCGGCCTCTTCCGGCCGACGCCCCTGCTTGTTGTCCTTGCTCTGGAGAGCGAAGTGACGCCGGTCGGGCGTGTAGAAGAGGAGCGGCATCAGCGAGTAGCGGCCGCTGTACTCGTTGACGTTGGCGGTCCGGTGCCGGATCCACTGTCGCGCGATGAAGATCGGCATGCAGACGTGGAACTTCAGCTCCACCATCTCGCTGGGCGTGGTATGCCTGTGCCGCCGCAGGTACCGGATGAGCCCCCGGGTCTGGCTGACCTTCCGCGTCCCGAAGCCGTAGCTGACACGGGCGGCCCGCTCGATGTCGTCATCGGAGCCCATGTAGTCCACGAGGGCGACGAAGCCGTGGTCGAGGACGGGGAAATAGCCGGCAAGGATTTCCTCGGCGGCGGGAACGGTGGGTCGTCTGGTTTCAGGCATCAGCGTCGTCGTGGGCCTAGGAGCTCGAGGCGCGGGGCCCGCGGCGCGTTCAGGAGCACCTCCGACGCCAGGGGCAGGGGAAGTCCCAGCCCCAGCAGACGGTCGTGGAAGTCCCGGAGCGAGAACTCCTGCTTCCTGTCTTCGACGCTCTCGCGATAGGTGTCGCGCAGATCGAGGATCTGCATGCGCCCGAGGGCATAGTAGAGGTACGTCGGATCGTAGGTGGCCCGAATGGCTTCCCGGCGGGCGGGGAACTCGTCGAAGTAGGCGATCTCCATGAAGCGCGGCACCACCTCGTCGACGGTGGCGCCGAAGGCGTGGACCTGGAGCGCCGCATGCCAGCGGGCGTGTCGCTGGAGGGCGCGCCGGAGCTGGCCCAGGCGGACGGCCGGATCGCCCTCCCGGAACCCCTCATCCAGGACGAGCTGCTCCGCGTAATGGGCCCACCCCTCGGTGAGGGATCGGGGGACGAACGTCTTCCGGGTGCGGCTCTCGACACGACGCAGGTGGGCGAGCTGCACGAAGTGACCCGGGAACGTCTCGTGGACCGTGACGCCGAGCAGCCCGGGATAGTTGAAGTATGTGAGGTGCTGCCGTTGCTGCTCCGCCGTCCACGACGAGTCGACATTCGTGATCGAGTAGTAGGCCTCCAGCCCCTGTTCCGCGAACGGCCCGGGCGCGTCCATGGAGGCGAATCCGCCCCGTGCGTACGGCGGCGTCTCCACCACTTCCGGCACCTCATCGGTGGGGAGGGTGACCAGGCCGGACTCCCGGACCCAGTCGCGCGCGTCGAGCATCATGACACGGGCAGTGGGGAGCAGCTCCTGAGGAGAGGGGTGGATCCGGGTGATGGAGTCCATGATCTCGCGTGGCGTACGCGCCGGGTCGATCTCGGCTGCAACCCTCGCGATCCATTCCCGGTACTCGGCGATCTTCTGCTCGTTCAGACGCTCCAGCTCAATGACGCCGAGGTTCACATGCTCGTCGTACAGGAGCTTTCGTTGAAAGAGGTACTCGCCGAGCCGGTAGTCGCCCGTGGAGCGGGGAAGGAGATCGCTCTCGAGCCAGGAGACGTGTGCCTCGAGAGCCGCGAGGATGTCCGCCGTCGGCTGAGCGAGAGCCGCGACTCCGGCCGCCCCCCCTCCCTGTGCGGCGAGAGCGCTCGGCAGATCATCCCGCAGGTATCCGATCAGCCCGCGCGTGTCCGCGATGGCGAGCTCCGTCCAGAGCCGGGGCGGGGACCGGAGGTTGGTGCGGGCGGCTTCGAGCAGCCGAAGAGCCTGGCGCATCCGGGAGGCCATGGCGGCCGCCCGTTGCGCCACGGGGGCGTAGTCGCGGCCGGCGAGGGAGGCGACGCCGTCGGCGATGAGGGCTGTGTAGTGCCGGGGGTCTTTCGCCCAGGGGCGGATCTCCTCCAGCGACAGCAACTCGCTCCGGACGGCGAACTCCAGCACCCGCTGGTCGAGCCGGCGATCGTCCTCCAGGAGTTCTCCCGGCACCGCCTCGAGCTGCCTGAGCCAGTCGAGGAAGTCGTCGATCCGACGCTGGATGGCGGCGCGGTCATGGCTCGGGAGATCTCCGTCCCCGTCGTGCAGCCCGAGCCTCGTGGCCCGGACGGGGTACGCCTCGTAGTACCAGTCGAGGAACGCGGACTCCATGGTCGCGAACCTCTGTACGGTCCGCTGCACCTGCTCCGGCGTGGGGCGCGTCACATCGTCATCCAGCCGACCCATCGGCGTCCGCGGCTCCGGCGGCGCCCCGCACGCGGCGACCAGCAGGGTCCCGAGAGCCGGCAGCAGGCGAGATCTCAAGCTTCCTCCCAGCGGTGGTAGTGCGGGAGGGGAAGCTAGGAATGCCCTCGCTGCCGCGCCAGCGGCCGCAGGAACGCTGGCCCCCCTCTTGCGCGCCTCGCTCGGTCGCGAGACGGAGAAAGGCATGCCTGCAGGCGAATCGGACGGCCGGTGAGTCACCCATGACAGGAGAGTTGATCCGCGTCCTCTTGGCCGTGCGTGACACGGACGCCCTCGAGGATCTCCGTGCCGCGCTCAGTGGTGAGGAAGGCTTTGCGGTTACCGAGACCCACGCGAGCGCGCGCGCGGTCGCGTCGCTGGACGGCGGCGGTCACGACGTCCTGATCGTGGAGCTCGACCTCCCCGACGCAGCCGGCCTCGAGAACCTGATCACGACTCCGACGGGCAGCCATAGCAGCCCCGTGCTCGCGCTCGCCGACCCGACGGAAGAGACCGCTGCGCTGCGTGCGGTGCGGCGGGGCTGCGCCGACTATCTCCTCAAGGGCGAGCTCAACCCGGCGGTGGTGACGAGGGCGGTCCGGTACGCGGTGGAGGGCGCCCGTGGAACGCGACTCCGGCGGAGGGCCGAGCAGGCGCTGACGGAGAGCGAGCAGCGCTACCGCAGTCTGTTCGAGCAGTCCCGTGACGCCATCTTCATGACGGAGCGGGGCGGAGAGATCCTGGAGCTGAACGAAGCGGCTCGCGATCTGCTGGGCTCCGAGGCCGACGATCTGGTCGGACGGGACGTCCTGTCGATCTTCTCCGACGCCGCCGACCGCGACCGCTTCAAGCGCGAGATCGAGGCGCGGAGCCACGTCCGGGACTTCGAGGTACGGGTGCGGCGGCAGGACCAGGCGGAGCGGTGGTGCCTGGTGAGCGCGTGGGTGCGGCGTGAGCCGACGGGAGAGGTGGCCGGCTACCAGGGGATCCTCCACGACATCACCGAACGGAAGCGGGTTGAGGATCAGCTCGCGCACGACGCCTTTCACGACGCCCTGACGCAGCTCCCGAACCGGGCCCTCTTCATGGACCGCCTCGAGCGGGCGGTGGCGCGCCGCCGAAGGGTGGACGCGAAGGACGTGGCCGTGCTGTTCCTGGACCTGGACCGCTTCAAGGTCGTAAACGACAGCCTCGGCCACATGATCGGCGACGAGCTGCTGCGGCAGATCGCTCGCCTGCTCCAGGACGAGGTCCGCGAGGAGGACACCGTCGCCAGGCTGGGGGGTGACGAGTTCGCGATCCTGCTCGACGGCGTCGAGGATGCGGCGGACCCTACGCACGTCGCCGAGCGGATCCAGGAGCGGCTCCGCACCCCGTTCCGCCTCTCCGGCCACGACGTATTCACGTCCGTGAGCATCGGCATCACCTTCGGAGATGGAGGCATGCACAGCGCGGAGGATCTGCTCCGTGACGCCGACACGGCCATGTACCGGGCGAAGGAACTGGGCCCCGCGCGCTACCAGATCTTCGACGAGGCTATGCATACGCACGCGGTCACGCTCCTGCAGCTCGAGACGGATCTGCGGCTGGCGCTGGAGCGGAAGGAGTTCGTGGTCCACTATCAGCCGGTCATGCAGCTGGCCAGCGGCGAGCTGATCGGTTTCGAGGCGCTGGTCCGCTGGCAGCATCCGAACCGCGGTCTCCTCCAGCCTCAGGCCTTCCTCCCCGTGGCGGAGGAAACGGGGCTGATCGTGCCTCTCGGCGAATGGGTGCTGCGAGCGGCCACGCGACAGCTTCGAATCTGGCGGGAGCGGGAGGCCAGCCGTCGTGACCTGTTCATGTCCGTCAACATCTCCGGCCGACAGTTCAGCCACGGCGATCTGGTGGGCGTCGTCCGAGATGTGCTGGAGGAGACGGGGGTGCCCGGGCCCTGCCTCCGGCTGGAGATCACCGAGAGCGTCGTGATGCACAACCCGACGGGCGCGGTCCGCATGCTGCGGCAGCTGAGGGAGATGGGCGTCGGGCTGTGCATAGACGACTTCGGAACCGGCTACTCCTCCCTCAGCTACCTTCACGACTTCCCCATCGACACCCTCAAGATCGATCGGAGCTTCGTCGCCCGGATGACGGAGATGGACGATCATGAGATGATCGCGACGATCGTGGCGCTGGCGCGAAACATGGGGCTGCAGGCCGTCGCGGAAGGCGTGGAGACGCAAGAGCAGCTCGACCGGCTGCGGCAGCTCGGGCCGTCTTCCGTCCAGGGGTTCCTCTTCTCCTCCCCGCTGGACGAGGCGGCGGCGAGTGCCTTCCTGGACGAAGGTCTGCCGGTCGCCCCCCGGAAGCCCGGCTGACCCGGGGCTATTCCGCTACGCGTGGATAGACCCTGACCGTTTCGTAGCGCCTGAGCCGCACCTGCCCGGCCGGCGCACCCCTGACCTTCCCGACGTCCCCGGCGCGACAGACGTGGACGCTCACCTTGCCCCCCGCCGCGCGCGCCTTGGAGTGCCAGGCGGCGAGCTCCGCCGCCCGCTCCACCACGTGCTTCGGCACCTCTCCCGTGGGACCGTCGATGGCACGCACCACCACATGGCTGCCGGCGTGTCCGCCCGCGTGGAGCCAGAGGTCCCGGGCCCGGGCGATCCGGAGCGTGAGCCGGTCGTTGTCCGGCGCGCTGCGACCGACCAGGATCTCGAAGCCGTCGAGCTCGAAGCTGTGGTATCCGGGGTCCGGGGGCATCCCTCGCTTCGCGTGCGTCAGCGCGCCTCCATCTTCCAGAACGCGATGCCCCCGGCCTGCTGGCCGACATCGACGGAGGCGACGCGCTCGAAGGAACGGAGGTCGTAGATGTCGACCTGGCCGGGATCGGCGCCAACGCCCTCGACGGACACGAAGGCGTAGCGGGAGTCGGGGGACGCCACGACGCCATGGGTGACGGTGGAGGACGAGGGGGTCGTCGCCACGGACTGGCCGGTGGCGAGGTCGAAGAACTGCACGGCGGCGCCGCCCTTGAGGGTCGCGATGAGGAGCCTGCCGTCGGCGGTGGCCTCGAGGTTGTAGGGCGCACGCCCGGCGGGAATCGTGCGAGTGACGTTCCAGCGGTCGATATCGACCTCGAGGATATGGTCGGCCCTGTTGCAGGCGACGTAGACGCGGGCGCCGTCGGGGGAGGGCTCCGCCCAGGTCGGCGAGCAGGACGGCGTCCTCGTGTGGCCCGCGTGGTCCGACAGCGCCTGTACGGGACCCTCGCCGCCCACGGCGACGCTGAGCTGACGCGCGACCTCGAAGGTGCGGGTATCCAGCTCCACCAGGCGGTCATCCATCATGCAGGCGGAGTACTGGCGCGTGCCGGCGGGATTGATCCGGCTGCCGTGGGGCATGGTGCAGGTCGGTGTTCGAGCGACCTCGAGCATATCGGGCGTGTAGACCACGGAGATGTCGGAGGGAACGTGGTCGCCGTGGAGGTTGAAGTTGACCACGAAGGCGAAGAGGCCGTCCGGAGTGACGTCCAGCGTCGCGGGGAAATTGCCGAGGGGGATCTCGCGACCCACGAGGGTGTCGGGGCCGAGCTCGTACTTCCAGATCATGCCGCTCGGCACCCCGTGGCCGGTCGTGAGGTAGAGATGTCGACCATCCCGGTCGATGGCGAGCCCGTGGGGGCCTTCCACCTCGGTGGGATAGCGGCCGACCGGTATGGTCTTCTCGATCTCCGCACCGCCGGGCCCGAAGCGGATCCGGTGCATCACGTCGGCGGACTCGGCGCCCACGTACACCCAGTAATCGGCTTCGGGGGCGGCGCGCATCGCCGGATCGCCCACGCCGCGGTGACCGGGATCGGTGGCACCGACGCAGGAGGCGGCGAGAGTCGCGGCGAGGATCGGGGCGAAGCGGTTCGTCGTCATGTTCCGCGGTGTGTGTGGGGGAGCGCAGCCCGGAAACTACGCGTGAGGCGGAGGGGACAACAACAGGGGGTGGTCCGCGCTTGCTCGCGGCGAGGCGCGCCCCCACCTTGGAAGCCCTACCCGACAGGAGACTGAACATGATCGGAGCGCTTCGATTCATCACGTCCATGGCGATGGTGGCTCTGCTGACCGCCCCCGCGACGGCGCAGACCCCGGACGAGGACCGGAAGCTGGCGGCCGGCCCGCTGGTGCGGACGATTCAGTTCGTCCCCGACCGCCTCGAGATCGTGGCGGGGGAGGAAGCACCGTTCCCGCGGGTCCGGCTGCTCGACGAGAGCGGCAATCCGGTGGACGCGCTGGTGCGGTTCTTCGCCCGCGGCGACCTCCGATTCGACGAGCGGACCATCGAGGCGAGGACCGGGGGCGAGCACCAGCTGTTCGCCATGGTCATGATGCCGCCGGACTACGCCGGCGAGCGGGTCTCCGGTCAGCTCCCCGTGGTGGCCTCCTGGCCGGCCGTCACCCGTGTCGCGGTGGCGACCGACCAGGGTACGCTCTACGAGGGCACCTCCCTCCGCCATCAGGCGCGGGCGCACCACGCCGACGGCTCGCTGCGGCCCGACGCCGCCTTCGACTGGACCAGCTCCGACCCGGCGATCGCGTCCGTGGACGAGTTCGGCACCGTGCTGGCGAAGCGACCGGGACAGGTGACCATCAGCGCGTCCTTCGGCGGCGTGCGCGGCGCCGTGGAGCATCGGGTGCGCCCGTTCGCGGCGACCCGGCTGGATGTCTCGCTGACGGAGAGGGGCGGCACCCGGGCCGCGGGCGGGGAGGACGATGTGATCCGCGCGGCCACGGGCGACGTCCTGACCTTCCAGGCGTCGGCGCGCGACGCGCGGGGGAGGGCGCTGGAGGATGTGCCGGTGACGTGGAGCTATACGTACGTGGCCGATGAAGGAATCGAGGCGCCAGGGGCCGTCGCCGAGGTGCAGGACGGCAAGTTCGTGGGGGAGGAGCCGGGCGTGTACACGGTGCTGGCCTCCGCGGGGCCGCTCATGACGCGTCGCACCGTCAGGCTCGAGAAGCGGGACGTGATCCGCCCCGTCCAGCTCGTCGGGCAGGGTACGGTAGACCACGTCCATTCCTCCGACATCTGGCCGTACGAGGGGCTGGACGGTCGGGATTACGCCGTGACCGGGACGTGGGGCGGCGATGGCTGGGCCTACTTCTGGGACATCACGGACCCGGCGAGCCCGACCAGGGTCGACTCCATCCGCGTGGACGCCCGCACCGTCAACGACGTGAAGGTGTCTCCCGACGGTCGGTACGCGGCGCTCAGCCGTGAAGGGGCGAGCGACCGTCGGAACGGCGTCGTCATCGTGGACCTCTCGGACCCGCGGGACCCGGAGATCGCCAGCAACTACGACCAGGGGCTGACGGGCGGCGTCCATAACGTCTTCGCGACCAACGACTACCTCTTCGCGCTCTCGGGGGGGGACAAGTACGTGATCCTCGACGTGCGCGACATCCGCAATCCCCGGTATGTGAGCGAGTACAACCACCCGGACAGCCGGATCCACGACGTGTGGGTGAACGACGGAATCGCATACTCCAGCGAGTGGGGGAACGGCGTCGTGGTCGTGGACGTGGGGAACGGCCGCTGGGGCGGGAGCATCGAGAACCCGAAGTTCGTCACGAACTTCCCGGTGCCGACCGGCGCCACGCACGCCGCATTCCCGTACCACCAGGCCGGGACCGGGAAGACGTACCTCATCCTGGGCGACGAAATCATGTCCCGCCCCGACATGGCATGGGCCGGGACCGGCGTGCGCATCCCCACTCCCGGCAGCGCGCCGGGAGCCACGTGGGGCTATGTCCACATCGTCGACTTCACGGACCCGGAGAACCCGTCGTACGTGGCGCGGTACGAGGCGGACGAGTTCGGCACGCACAACATGTGGGTCGAGGACGACATCCTGTACCAGGCGTACTACGAGGGCGGGATGCGGATGGTCGACCTGAGCGGCGAGCTCATGGGTGACCTGAAGGCGCAGCACCGGGAGATCGCGGTGTTCAAGCCGTTCGATCCGGACGGCTACGTCGCCAACGCGCCCATGGTCTGGGGCGGATTCACCCACAAGGGGCACCTGTTCCTCTCCGACTTCAACAGCGGCCTCTGGTCCGTGAAGCTGGAGCCGAAGCGCAGGCCTGCGACCTGATCGCCCGCCGGGCACGACTCGGGGGTCCGCTCTGAAGAGGGCGGGCCCCTTTTGTACGAAATGGCAGGAGGGTGCCAGTCGTGCGGGAATGGGCCGGACGTTCGCTGTCAAAGTGGCAATTCGGAAAGGCATGGCCGATGCTCATCTCTGAGACCGTGTGCGGCGACCGGCGCCGCGTACGTGAACGGGATCGATTCGTGAACCAGAGAGTGAAGGAGGAAGCCATGGTGAGTGTTCCTATGGTGCGCCGGACGCGGTCGGTGTGGCCGGAGGTCCGGGGGCTGCAGCGGGAGATGGAGAGCCTCTTCGGTGGGCTGGGGCTGTCGAACGCCAACGACCTGTGGGCGCCGGCGGTGGACGTGGAGGAGACCGGCGACGAGCTGGTCTTCCGCGCCGAGCTGCCCGGGCTGAGCCGCGAGGACATCGAGTTGGAGCTGGAGGACGGTGTCCTCACGATCCAGGGCGAGAAGAAGTACGAGAAGAAGGAGGAGAACACCCAGGGGCTGCTGTACGAGCGGCGCTGGGGCACGTTCAATCGCCGGTTCACGCTGCCCCGAGCGGTGGCAGCGGACGGGATCACGGCGGACCTCCGGAACGGGATCCTGACCATCCGCGTGCCGAAGGCCGAAGAGGCCAAGGGGCGGAAGATCGAGGTCCGTGACGGTGGGGAGCCGAGCGGCGGACGGGACGTGAGCGCGAGCTAGCGCGCGCCACCCGCAGCCGATGCGAAAGCCCGCCGCGGAGCATTCCGCGGCGGGCTTTCGCGTTTCAGTAGCTCGCGTGAAAGGCTGGGCTACCTGTTCTTCGTCAGCTCGAGCGAGGCTACGTGGGCATCCAGCCTATGGTTGATGCGCAGCCCGACGACCCCGTCGGTCGCAAGCTCGGCTTTCGGCATGGTGTGCACGGTGACGCCGTTCACCACGAATGCGACGTTCTCGGGCCCCACATCTACCGCGAGGTCGTATCGGGTGGACGCCCCCGCGGCCGCGGACGGGATCGCCTCGTGAGCGGTCCAGCCCACCACGTTCTCCGTGCCGCTCCCCTGTCGCCGCTTGATCAGATACTGCCCGTTCTGACGGACGAGGA
Source organism: Gemmatimonadota bacterium (assembly GCA_019347975.1). GTDB lineage: Bacteria > Gemmatimonadota > Gemmatimonadetes > Longimicrobiales > RSA9 > JAHWKI01. The sequence continues at coordinate 20,352 of JAHWKI010000006.1, read as the reverse complement.
AGTAGACGTAGCTCTGTCCTTCCGCCTGCAGCTCACGGCCGCCGATGAAAACCCCGAAGGCTTCGGGATGGGCCGCCGGCTTCATCAGGTGGATCGTCGATTCCAGCCGGTACTGGCCCGCGGCGCTCATGGACGGCTGCCAGAAGATCCCGGCCCCGCGGCCGGTGGTCACGTGCCAGCCGGGAGACATGATGCTGAACGAGACCATATCCGCCGTCGCGTTCGCCCCATCGAGGCGCATGAGCCACCCGTCGGGCATCCCCTCGCCGCTGGCCAGACCCCGGTCGTCGGCCGCGGAATGGTCGTGCTGGGCGGGGAGCGGGGCGGCGGCCAGTAGGGCTGCCAGGGCCAGCGGAATCATGCTGCGCATGGGTCCAGTCTCCTGAGATGGTTAAGAGCGTCGAATGTACCACGAAGATCGTCGTGGTAACAGGAACGAGCGCCGGGTCCCGGATCGGACAGCCGCACCGGCGACAGGGTCAGAAGTAGAAGTGAACGGTGAGGGCGCTGGTGAAGAGGTCGATCACGAGCAGGCTCTGATCGCCCGGAACATCGTCGTTGTCCGTGGCCCAGAGGTACGAGGCGCCGAGCCCGGTGTGGCCACCGAGGCTGATGCCCTGGACCGGGAACCAGTCCGCGCCGAGCCCGACCGTGAGGCCGCCGCCGAACCGCCAGGAGGACGTCGCGCCCACCTCGGCGCGGCGATAGGTGGCGGACAGCCCGGTATGGAAAAAGGGGGATACCGGTCCGTCGCGCCACCAGTAGCGCTTGAGCGCCGGACCGACGGAGAAGGCGACCTCGGAGGAGGAGACATCCCCGTCGGGGTTTTCACGGTCCGAGAAGGCGAGGGTCCCATCGACCGTCAGTCCCAGGGCGACGTCGCGGCCGCGCTGCTTCCAGAATCCGAATCCCGCTCCGCCGCCGCTCGGCAGATGGAAGGAGAGGGACCAGTCGCCCCACTCGGGGTGCCAGCGCTCGTCCCCGCGGTCGGCCTGCTGGGCTGCGGCGGGCGGTGCCGCGACCGCGAGACCTGTGATCAGCGCGGCGGAGCCCAGGATGATGCGCGCGAGAGATTGCTGCATGGGTGATCCCTCCTGATGGACGTGCGAGGGGAGGCTCAATGGCTACCACGCGACTCCTGCTTTGTTCCACCGCCTCGCGCGGGTGGCTCCCGCCCGAGGACGCCCTTCACCGAATCGACGACCATCTGAACGCCGACCCTGTTGTGGCCGCCCCGCGGGAGGATCACGTCCGCGTAACGCTTGCTCGGCTCCACGAACTCGAGGTGCATGGGGCGGACGGTCTCCATGTACTGGTCGAGGACGGACTCGGCGTTGCGGCCGCGCTCCTGGACATCGCGCCGGAGGCGCCGGGCCAGGCGCACGTCGGCATCCGCGTCCACGAAGATCTTCACGTCCATCAGGTCGCGCAGCGTGCGGTCCCACAGGATGAGGATCCCATCGACGATCACCACGGGCCGGGGCTCCACGCGCTCGGTCTCCCTGGTGCGCACGTGATTCGTGAAATCGTAGACCGGGACCTCGACGGGCTCTCCCCGGAGCAGTGCTTCCAGGTGCCGGATGAGGAGATCCGTCTCGAGAGAGTCCGGATGATCGTAGTTGATGAGCGCCCGCTCGTCCGGCGGAAGAGCCGAGGCATCGCGGTAGTACGAGTCGTGGTGGATGACCCCGACCTCGTCGGCGGCTCCCAGCGCCGCGATGATCCGGCGGACTACGGTCGTCTTGCCGGAGCCGCTGCCGCCGGCCACGCCGAGGAGGATCGGTCGGTTCTCCATGGGCCGAACATGCCCGGTGCGGGGCTCGCCGGGCAAGCGCCGCCGCAGCCCGCTCCGGGTGCGCGGGGATTGCCGGCGCGTTCGCGGCGCCGCACCTATCTTCAGGCGTGACCTGCGTATACTGCGACCATGAGCTGGAAAGCGCCGCGGCCCGGCCGGCTTTCGATCCGTGGCTGGGCCGCCTGTGGCGCGTCTGCCCGAGCTGCGGGCGATGGAACGTGCTCCCGCTCGAGGACCGGTGGGAGGCGCTGGAGTCCCTGGAGCGGGCGGTCCGTGATGCCGGTGCGTCTCTGCTCCGAACGCGTCACCTGGACCTGGTCCGTACGCCGGCCGGTGAGGTCATTCGTGTCGGCCGCGCGCCGCGCCCGGAGCTCGCCGGGTGGCGGTACGGCGAGGCCCTTCCGCCGATCGTGCCGCGGGGGCTGCGGGCGTGGCTCCGACGCGTGCTCCACGGAGTGCCGACCGCGCCGCACGGCTACGACACCAGCGAGATCGGCATCATCAATTATCCGTTCGAGTCCAGCCGCTGGTTCGCGTCGCCGTTCCTCGAGGAGGCGCCCGCGCTCACGGCGTTGTTCGGTCAGGTCCCCCTCAGCCCGTCCTGCCCATCGTGCGACGAGGCGCTGGCGCTGGCGCCGTGGTCCTTCCAGCACCTCCGGCTCATCGAGACGGGGCAGGAGGCCGGCGTCGAGGCGACGTGCGGGTCGTGCCGGACGGACGTGGTGGTGCCGCTGACGCACGCCCGGCCGGTCCTGCGTCTCGGCCTCTTCCTGGTCAACCACCCTCTCCGGTCGGCGGAGGTGGTGGAGCCCGCGGCCATGGCGGTCGAGCGGGCCGATGGGCCCGAGGGGCTGCTGCGACGGATCGCCACCAGCCAGCAGAGCCTGGGTGAGGCGGGAGCTTCGGCCCGGCTGTCGCTGCAGATGGCGCTGGACGAGATGGCCGAGGCGGAGCTCCTGGAGACGGAGTGGCGGGAGGCGGAGGAGCTCGCCGGGATCATGGATGGGGAGCTCACCCCTTCACCGCCGCTGGACCCGCTACGCCGCCGAGTCGCCCCGGAGTAGCGCTAGACGTCCAGGGTGCCGGGGAACTGGGGTCCGCCGGCGGGCGGCTGGCGCCTCCGGCCGCGGGTGTAGCGCCCCGCGTCGCTGCGGGTGAGCCGCTTTTCAGCCACGAGCGCCTCGAGGACCAGCTCGCACGCGGCGGCGCGAGCGCCGGGAGAGGCCGCGTCCACGTCCAGGTTCTCCACGACCTCCATGAGCTCGGGGACCGCGCCGAGGCCTTCGAGCAGCGCGTCCGAGCCCACCATGTCCGCCAGCTGGAGCACCCCGCCCCGCTCGAAATAATTGACGATCTCGTCCAGAGCGTCGTCTACGGGCATGCGACGCCGGCTCTCGAACGTCTCCAGGGCGGCGTCCGTGATCAGGTCGCGGGCGATCCGCTCCGCCCCCTGCAGCTCGCCCTCGTACTCGAGCTCCATCTTCCCGGTAATGGCGGGCAGCGCAGCGTAGACGTCCGACACCCGCGGGACCACGCGCCCCTCACCCAGAAGGACGGCCCGCCGCTCGGCGCTGGAGATGGCGTTCTCGAGAACCGTGATCGGCATCCGCTGACTCACGCCACTGCGCTGATCGACGCGCTTGTCGGACCGGGCCAGGAAGGCGACCCGCTCAATGAGCTCTGCGACGAGCTCCGGCACCTCGACCTGCCGCCCGTCCCGCGACGTCCACGCCTCCTGCCACGTGATGGCCATGCCGGCCTCCACATCCTCGGCGTAGTGGGTCATGATCTCGGCGCCGATCCGGTCCTTCAGCGGCGTGATGATCTTCCCACGGGCCGTGTAGTCCTCGGGGTTCGCGGTGAAGACCAGCAGGACGTCCAGCGGCAGCCGCACGGGATAGCCTTTGATCTGGACATCCCCCTCCTGCATGATGTTGAAGAGCCCCACCTGTATGCGACCCGCCAGGTCCGGCAGCTCGTTCACGGCGAAGATGCCGCGGTTGGCGCGCGGCAGGAGCCCGAAATGGATGGTCAGCTCGTCGGCCAGCACGTGACCGCCGCGGGCAGCCCGGATCGGATCCAGGTCCCCGATGATGTCGGCGATGGTGACGTCCGGCGTAGCCAGCTTCTCGATGTAGCGCGCGTCCCGCCCCACCCATTCGATCGGCGTCCGGTCGCCGTGCTCGCGCATCAGCTCGCGACCGTACTTCGAGACGGGCCGCAGCGGGTCGTCGTTCACCTCGCTGCCGGCGAGGATGGGGATCTCCTCGTCGAGCAGCGTGGCGAGCTGGCGGATGATCCGGCTCTTGGCCTGGCCGCGCAGCCCCAGGAGGATGAAGTTCTGCCGGGCCAGGACCGCGTTGACGATCTGCGGGATCACGGTGTCCTCGTATCCCACGACCCCGGGGAACAGCGTCTCGCCGGACTCCAGCTTCCGGAGCAAGTTCGCCCTCATCTCGTCCTTCACCGTCCGGCCGTGCCAGCCGGACTCCTTCAGCGCACCGAGGGTATCGGGTCGCGTCATGTGCCTCCTCTATTGATCAGCGGCTAGTCATCGACGACGATGGCCACGCCCCTTTCGGTCCGGACCAGGCGCGGCAGGATGCGCGGGACCTCCCGGTGACGCAGGGACGTCAGGGCGTGCTCGACGGAGTCATAGCCGCGGAGCGCTTCCAGCGTCTTCACCGTCGGGAACACCATGGGCAGCTCCCCCTGCTCGAACCGAGCCAGCGCCGCCTCGGGCGAGAGCCACGCGACCTCCGTCATCTCCCGCGGATCCGCCTCGACGACCCGGTCCCCGGGAAGCGCCGCGGCGAAGAAGTGCGTGTCGTAACGTCTCGCCTCCACCACGGGGGTGATCCAGTGTGCGATGTGGATGACATCATCCGCCACCAGTGTGAGATCCATCTCCTCCAGCAGGTCGAGAAGCGATGTGCTTCCGTCCATGAGCCCACGCCGCAGCCGGGCGAGCTGCCGGTCCGAGAGGGCGTCGGGCGCCCACGCGCCCTCCGCGTCCAGGGCGAGCAGCACGCCCGTCTCCTCGAACAGCTCCCGTAGGGCGGCGGTCCAGAAGGCGCCGTCCGGCTCCTGTCGCCCGGAGAGCCCGCGGATCCGCTCGTACAGCGCAGGGCCGCTGTCCGCGGAATCGACGCGGCCGCCGGGAAACACCCAGGCGCCGGGGACGAATCCGCTGGAGCGGTGCCGCCGCATGAGCAGGGCTTCGGGCCCTCCCGATGCCTCACGGAGCAGGACGATGGTGGCGGCCGGGCGAGGTTTCGCCGGATGCGCGGGTGGCCGGTCGACGCTTTCGGCGAACCCCGGCGGCAACCGATGGGCGGGGATCTCGAACATCAGCCCCCGCCGGGCCGCAGGTCCGTCACGTCACGGCCGGTAAGGCCGACCGGCGAGGGCTCCTGGTGTGCGGCGGTCCAGTCCCGGGTGGCTTCCTGCAGGCGGCCGAGCACGTGCTGGCGGTATCCCGCGCGGGCGGCGTTGCGGATGAAGACGGCGATCAGGACCATCCAGACCCCGCCCATGATATCTCCGTTGAGCGCCTCCCAGGCACCGAACAGCATCAGGCCGTATGCCATCCACTCGCCGACGCGAGAGGCCCAGCGTGTCGCGCGAGTCACGCTGCCGGTGGCCTTCCAGATCACCGCGCGCAGCACCCGTCCGCCATCCATGGGATAGCCCGGGAGCAGGTTGAACACGGCCAGCACGAGGTTCAGCACGGCCACGTACGCCGCGCTGCCGGTCAGTGTCCGTGGCCACCCCCACCCGGTGCCCGCCAGCCACAGCCAGAAGAAGAGTCCGGCCAGGAGAAAGCTGCACAGCGGCCCCGCGATGGCGATCAGGAACTCCTCACCGGCGGTCCGGCTGTCCTTCGTGGTCTCGGCCATCCCGCCGAACAGGAAGAAGGTGATGCGCCGGACCGGAATACCCCTGACCACGGCGACGACGGAGTGGGCGAGCTCGTGGGCGAGGAGGGAGAGGAAGAAGAGGAGTGTTATGGCCCCCGCCATGGCGAGCCGCAGGTCGGGGGAGACGTCGCCGAAATCCGCGGGGAGGGCGGCGGAGGCCAGGCTCCACATGACGAGCCCGGCAATGATGATCCAGGACGAGTGCACGCGCAGCTCGATTCCCATGATCCGGCCGATCCTCCATCCGCCCATCAGTGCTCCTCGATTCAGCTCAGGGGTGCGGAACATAGGCCGCCCCCGTGGCGGGCGAAACTGTGTCCCTTTCTTGCATACACCCGAGCCGAGACTCCGCATCAAGCGAGGCGCAATGACCCTGTCGATGGACCCGAAGCACCTCAAGCGGTACGGCCGCATCGCGTCCCTGCTGGTCCGGCACGGACGTTCGGACGTCGTGCGCCGGGCCGGGCTCGAGCCCTCCCTCGACGGCGATCTGCCGGAGGCGGCCGCGGAGCCCGGCACGGATGCGGAGATGGAAAAGCGAGCGGCGTCGCTGACGGACGAGCTGGAAGCCATGGGCCCGACGTTCGTGAAGCTCGGCCAGCTCCTGTCGACACGGGTGGACCTCCTGCCACCCGCCTACATCCACGCGCTGGCGCGGCTCCAGGACCGCGTGGATCCGTTCCCGTTCGAGGAGGTGGAGCGGATCGTCTCGGACGAGCTCGGCGTCCGGCTCTCGAAGGCGTTCGAGTCCTTCGAGCGGGAGCCGGTCGCGGCCGCGTCGCTCGGCCAGGTCCACAGGGCCGTGCTGAGAGACGGCCGGGCCGTCGCCGTAAAGGTGCAGCGCCCGGGGATCCGGGCCCGGGTACGGGAGGACCTGGAGGCTCTGGAAGAGCTGGCGGGGTTTCTGGACGACCACTCCGACACCGCTCACCGCTACCGGCTCGCGGAGGTGATCGACCATTTCCGCCGCTCCCTCATCCGTGAGCTGGATTACCGGAGCGAGGCGCGCAATCTCGATACGCTGGCAGCGAATCTCGCCGAGATGGACACGATCTGCGTGCCGAAGCCGGTGGAGAGCTACAGCACCGCGCGCGTGCTGACCATGGAGCTGGTGAAGGGGCGGAAGGTGACGGCGCTGAGCCCGCTGGCGCTGATGGAGCTGGACCGCTCGAGGCTCGCGGAAGACCTGTTCCGCGCCTATCTGAAGCAGATCCTGGTGGACGGCTTCTTCCACGCGGACCCGCACCCCGGGAACGTGTTCATCACCGACGACCAGAAGATCGCGCTCCTGGATCTCGGCATGACGGCCACGGTCTCCACCCGACTGCGGGAGCAGCTCCTGAGGCTCCTCCTGGCCGTGGCCGACGCGGAGGCCGATGACGCGGCGGAAGTCCTGATCGGGCTGAGCGAGCCGGAAGAAGACGCGGATACCGACGGCTTCACGCGGGAAGTCGAGGACCTGGTGATGCGGACCGAAGGGCAGACCGCGTCCGAGGTCGCGGTGGGAGCCGTGGTGCTGGAGCTGGTACGGAAGGCCGGCGAGCACCACATCTCGCCGCCGTCGGAGCTGGCCATGTTGGGGAAGACCCTCCTGAACCTGGACGAGGTGGGCCGCACCCTGGATCCGGACTTCGAGCCGAACGCCGCCATCCGGCGCAACGCCGCCGCCCTAATGGAACGGCGAATGATGGAGTCGGTCTCTCCGTCCAGTCTCCTCAAGGCCGCGCTCGAAGCGAACGAGCTGGTCCAGCAGATGCCCCGGCGGCTCAACCGCATCCTGGAGATGCTGTCGGAGAACCGGCTGACGCTGAACGTCGAGGCGGTCGACGAGGTGCGCCTCATCGCGGGGCTCGAGAAGATCGCGAACCGCATCACGCTCGGCCTGGTCATCGCCGCGCTCATCATGGGCGCAGCGATGCTCGTGCGCGTGGACGGAGGGCCCGAGATCCTGGGCTACCCGGCGCTGGCCCTCGTCTTCTTCCTGGCGGCCGCCATCGCGGGGATCACCCTCGCCCTCCGGATCGTCCTGCGGGACCGGGAGTAGGGGGCGGGGCCCTACGGCTGCAGGGAGACCGTCCGCCGCACCGTCCCGGACACGGGGAGGCCGCCGAAGCCGGTCCCGGGCAGCTCCAGCGTCCCTTCCAGCTCCCCGTCCTCCGTCCGGGCGATGAGCAGCGCGGCGACCGGATCCCAGAGGATCGTGCCGAGCGTCGTGCCGGACAGCCGCTGAATCACCTCCACCCCGCCCGAGGACCCCTCGATCTCCACGGTGGTGGCGGCTTCGGTTCGGATGACGACGAGCCACCGTCCGTCGACGACGGTGTCTCCCGTCAGCGTGGATCGGATGATGCTCCGCGACCGGGTCGCCGTGCCCGCGGCCCGCTCGTCCGTCGAGACTGTATCGACCCAACGATCGCCAGGCTCCACAACACGGCCGGGCAGCAGGACGAAGAGCGGCCGGACCATGTTCTGCTGCACTGCGATCCCGGCGGCGGTCCGCGAGAGGGTCGGCGCGTCCAACACCTCGAGGCGCCCCCTTTCGTCGAGGCGGACCTTCCAGCTTCCGGTGATGTCGCTCTCGTCCACCTCGACGGCACCCTGGTTCGGGTTCTCGAACCGGCCGGCGTACTCGACGAAGCGGATGGTGCTCTCCACGCCCGCGGCCTCCCCGGCCTGACGTCGGAACACCAGCTCCGCCAGCCCCGTCTGCTCCGACCCCAGCCTCATGGTGCCGATGGGCCCTGCGTCTACGGAGAACGCCGTGGACGTGGTGAACGCGTACGTCGATGGATTTGGCGTTGGCGCATCGTACTGCAACGGGTGCGCACCCAATGCGGGAGGGCCTCCGCCACCGGCACAGGCGGAGAGTGCCAGGAGAAGGGCGGCGGGCACAGCCGGGCGAACCATGGACGACTCCGTGAAAGATGGTCCGGCAACTTAGGGGGACCCTCCAGGAGGTGGAAGCCCGGATGCGATCGGCCCCCGCCCGCGATCAGAGCTCGGGCGGGGGCCGGTGTCGAGCGCCGGCTCCTAGCGCCGGAGAAGCCGGATGCTCCCGGACCCCGTATCGACGACGATCCGCCCGCTCCCGTCGCCGATCTGTCCGCGGAGCTCGTCCCTCGACCGGCGCGTGATGGATACGGGGAAGTCCACTTCGATGCCGCCGCTGCCGGTCTCGATCGCCACACTGGCGCTGAGGCTCTCGGGCAGGCGGAGCGTCACGCTGCCCGAGCCGGTGTCCACCTCCAGGTTCTCGACGTCACCCGAGAGCTCCGCCTCGACGGAGCCGCTGCCGGTGTCCAGGCGGACATCCCTGGCGGAGGACCTCAGCAGGTCGATCCCGCCGGAGCCGGTGTCGATCTCGATCCGGCTGGCGGTCAGCCCGCTCGCGGTCACGGACCCGGAGCCGGTGTCGATCCCGATCGCCGAGGCGCGAACATCGGAGACCCTGACACTGCCGGACCCCGTGTCCACCTCGAGGTCGCCCTCCATCCCCATCACCTCGACGCTACCGGACCCGGTATCCACGCTCAGGAACCCGCTCATCGACCGGGCGATGACCCCGCCGGAGTGGGTGTCGAGGAGGACCCGCCCGTCCACGTTCTCCGCGGTGATCCGGCCGACGGCCAGGAAGATCTCCACCCGCTGGCCACGGGGCACGCCGATGGTCAGGTCCGCGTGAGCCTCGAGACCCGAGCCCCGGCCGGACACCCGGACCCGGTCACCCCGGCTGCGCCACTGCTCGCGGTTGTCCCAGGTGCCGTCCTGGCGGACCCGCACCTCGGTGTTGCCGCGCCAGTTGCCCGGATCGTAAACCACGCGGTCCGAGGGGTAGATCACCCGCAGCGCCTGGACCCCGCCGACGTCGCCTACGGCCACCCGTAGCTGCTCCGCGTCCGCGCCGCCCCGGCGGATCTCGACGGTGACCGCCCCGCCCGACGCGCCGGTCAGGTTGATCTCGCCGGCCAGGTTGTAGACGGCCACGTGGTCGCCGCCCACGTCGTACCGTTCCTGCGCGGCGGCGGGTGAGAGCGCGAGCGCGGAAAGCGCCAGCGCCCCCAGCGTCAGCCGGGTGGGACTCTGCATGGTCTCCTCCAGTATCTGATCCGAAGTCGTACTGTGCTCATCAGGCGTTGGACGCCCGGGAAGCCCGTTTGGTTGGAGTCGCGTCAGAGACGGGTCGCGACGCGGGCGAAGGCGCCAGCGGCCTCCTCTTCCAGCGGGTGGCGACGATCCTCCAGCCGCGGGACCCCACCGACCCATACGTCACGGACCACGTCGGGAGTTGCGGAAAGCGTCAGCGCCGCCCCGAGCGTGTCGGCGGAAGCGCCAAGCAGCGACGGGTGCTCCAGATCCACCGCGATCAGGTCCGCGTGCAGGCCCGGAGCGATGTCGCCGGCGGGCAGCCCGAGCGAGCGGGCGCCAGCCGCTGTAGCCATCTCCAGAAGCGGCGGAGCGACCGACAGACCGCCCCGCCCGTCCTCGCCTGCGATGACCACGCGGGCGCGCCTGCGCAGACGCTCGTTGTACTCGACGAGCCGCATCTCCTCGAGGAAATCGAGGCTGGTATGGCTGTCCGTGCCGAGGCAGACGCGGACGCCGGCCTCCAGGAGGTCCCGGCCGCGAAGGAAGCCATCGCCGAGGTCCCGCTCGGTGGTGGGGCACGCGCACACCGAGGCGCCGGACTGCCCCAGGATCTCGACCTCGGCGTCGCTCAGGTGCGTGGCGTGGATCGCGGTGAGGCGCCCGCCGAGGATCCCGTCCTCGGCCAGCAGCTCGACCGGCCGGAGGCCGTACTCCGCCACGCAGGCGTCCACCTCCGCCGGCTGCTCCGAAACGTGGATGTGGAGCGGCAGGTCGTGGTCGGCGGCGAACCCATCGAGCTCCGGCAGCCAGTCGCGCGGTACGGCACGGATGCTGTGCGGCGCGACGCCGACGGTGGCGAGGGCGCTCGCTTCGACATGCTCCCGCAGCGCCCGGGTCCGGTCCAGGAACGCGTCGGGAGAGGCCGCGCCGAACCGGCGCTGATCCTTCCCGAGATCGTGCCCTATGCCGCCCGTGACGTAGCAGACGTTCAGGAGTGCGATCCGGAGCCCTACCGATTCGGCCGCGGCGATCACGCGGTGGGCCAGCTCGTTGGGGTCGGCGTACGGGCGGCCATCGGCCTGGTGGTGGAGGTAGTGGAACTCGCCGACGGCGGTGATCCCGGTCCGCATCATCTCGATGAAGCACCAGCGCGCCACATCGAACACGTCCTCTGGCGTGAGGCCGAGCGCGGCGGAGTACATCGCCTCGCGCCAGGACCAGAAGTTCTCCGTATCGCCCTCCCCGTCCGCCCGCCGCTGGGTGCGGCCGCGGATCAGCCGCTGGAAGGCGTGGCTGTGGGCGTTCACGAATCCCGGGAGCAGCGCCCGACCCGGGAGGCGCACGCCCCCCGCGGGGTCGTCGACCACCGCAGCGATGCGGCCGTCCGCGTCCACCCGCACGGCCTTTCCATGCTGGAACCGGCCATCCAGCCACAAGAGGTCGGGTGCGAGCGTGAAGGGGGCCGTCATCGTCCTGCCGTTCCCGGTTCAGGTGCGGGCTCGGTGCAGCGGCGTGCCAGCCGCGTGCCAGCCGGCCATGGCCGGCGCGACTTGACGCGGGGCCAGGCGCCCGGCAGAGTCGAGCACGGGTTCCGGGATCTCCCAGGAGCAGGGCGGCGGCGATGCGGCTGGTCGAGTGCGTTCCCAATTTCTCCGAGGGCCGTGATGCGGCCATCCTCGACGCGATCGCGGACAGCATCCGCGCGGTGGCGGGCGTGAAGCTGCTGGACGTCGACCCGGGGGCGTCGACGAACCGGACCGTAATGACCTTCGTGGGTGCGCCGGACGACGTCGTGGAGGCCGCGTTCCGGGCCGCGGCCACCGCCTACCGCCTGATCGACATGACCCGGCAGACCGGCGAGCACCCCCGGCTGGGCGCGGTGGACGTGGTGCCGTTCATCCCGGTGGCCGGGGTCACCATGGAGGACTGTGTCGCCTGCGCCGAGCGGTTCGGGGCGCGGGTGGGCGAGGAGCTGGGCGTCCCCATCTACCTGTACGAGGAGGCGCAGCCGCAGGAGCACCGAAAGGCGCTCCGCCAGATCCGGCAGGGGGAGTACGAGGGACTCGCGGAGAAGATCGCCTCGCCCGACTGGAAGCCCGATTTCGGACCCGCCACGTTCCTCCCCCGGTCGGGCGCGACGGTGACCGGCGCCCGCTTCTTCCTGATTGCCTACAATGTCAACATCCTGGGCACCCGAAACCAGGCTCACCGGCTGGCGCTGAACGTCCGGGAGCAGGGGCGGACCGTGAAGGGCCCCGGCGGCGAGGCGATCCAGGAGCCCGGCTATTTCGAGGCGGTCAAGGGGATCGGCTGGGAGGTGGAGGAATACGGCCTGGCGCAGGTCTCGATGAACCTCGACAACTACCGCGTCACTCCGATCCACGCCGTCTACGAGGCCATCCGCAACGACGCGTCGGAGTTGGGGGTCGGGGTCGCCGGGAGCGAGATCGTCGGGCTGGTTCCGCTGGAAGCGATCCTCCAGGCCGCCGACTACTACATCGAATCCGAGGGGCTGTTCATCCTCGATCAGAGGCAGAAGATAAGGCTGGCGGTCGACCGGCTCGGCCTGTCCTCGATCCAGCCATTCCGTCCAGAGGAAAAGATCATCGAGTACATGGTCGAGGAAAGCGCCGACGGCCCGCTGATCGGGAAGACGGTGCGAGGATTCGTCGAGGCGGTGGGCTCCCGCTCGGCCGCGCCCGGTGGCGGGTCCGTCGCCGCTCTCATGGGCGCGCTCGGCGCCGGGCTCGGCGCCATGGTGGGCTGGCTGACGTACGGTCGGCGCAAGTACGAGCACCTGGACGGGGCGGTCCGGGAGAACCTGCCTCCCCTGGTCGAGGTGCAGGAGACGCTGCTCCGGGCGGTGGACGCCGACACCGAGGCGTTCGCGGCGTTCATGGACGCCATGCAGATGCCGCGGGACACGGAAGCACGGAAGGCGGCCCGTCGGAAGGCCATGCAGGAAGGGCTGAAGAAGGCGACGCTGGTTCCGCTCGGCACCATGGAGGTGGCGGACCGTGCGTGGGACCCGATGCTCGAGCTGGCGCGGGTCGGCCAGTTCTCGTCCCGCTCCGACCTGGATGTCGGCGCCAAGGCGCTGGAGGCGTGCCTCTACGGCGCGCACCGCAACGTGCTGATCAACCTCGCCGACATCGAAGACGAGGCGTTCCGCGCGGACCTCACCGCACGTTCGACCGCGCTGATGGAGCGGGGCCTCGCGAAGCTGGCCGAGATCCAGGCGGTGGTCCGGGAGCGGACCGGGGACGTGTAGACGGCCCCTACTGCAGCTCGCTGATGTTCTGGATGATGCTGCCCACCAGGCCGTACTCCACGGCGGCCTCGGCGCCGAGCCAGAAGTTGCGGTGCGTGTCGTCTATGATCCGCTCGACGCTCTGGCCGGTCTGCTCGGCGAACACGCGGTTGAGGCGCTCTCGCATCTTCAGGATCTCCTTGGCCTCGATCTCGACATCGGAAGCCGTGCCCCTCGCCCCGCCCGCGGGCTGGTGGAGGAGGAATCGGGTGTTCGGAAGCGAGAAGCGCCGTTCGCGCGGGACCGCCACGTAGATCAGGGCTCCCGCGCTGGCGACCCAGCCCGTGCCGACCATCCGGACGGGGGCTTTCACGAAGCGGATGATGTCGTGGATCGTGTCGCCGGACTCCACGTGACCACCCTGCGAGTTGATGAAGATGGTGATGACGTCGTCCGACTCGGCGGCCATCGCCAGAAGCTGACCCATCACCTCCGCCGCCAGCTTCTGATTCACCTCGCCGCTGATGATGAGCGTGCGTGCACGGAAGAGGCGGTTCCGGATGCTGTCGGTCCACCGACTCGCCGTCGGCCGCGGGCTCTCCTCCCCCTCCTCCTGGGGGTCGATGTCGGGATCGGTGGGAAACGGGCCGGAGGTCGGCACGTCGTGCTCGTATCCGTCGATCGGCATTCGGCTTCTTTCCTTCGTTCGTGAGTCGTCGCGGCGCCCCGGGGCGGCCGCAGGCTTCGGCCACCAACGTCGCCGCCGGGGTCCCCGGCCGTCAACCGCCGGGCGCTCGGTCCGCCGTCGGGTCGCGCATGGGCAGCCGCACGCCCTCGCGGTCGGCGGTCTCCAGCGCTTCCTCGTACCCGGCGTCGGCGTGGCGCGCCACGCCGAGCCCCGGGTCGTTGGTCAGGACCCGCTCCAGGCGCTCGCGCATCTCGGGTGTCCCGTCCGCGACGATGACCTGCCCCGCGTGCAGCGAGTTGCCGATGCCTACGCCGCCCCCGTGGTGGAAGCTCACCCAGCTGGCGCCGCTGGCCGTGTTGAGCAGGGCGTTGAGGATCGGCCAGTCGGCGACCGCGTCGCTGCCATCCTTCATCGACTCCGTCTCGCGGAAGGGCGAAGCCACCGATCCCGTGTCCAGGTGATCCCGGCCGATGACGATGGGGGCGCCCAGCTCGCCCCGCGCCACCAGGTCGTTCAGCGCGAGACCGAACTTTGCGCGCGCGCCCAGGCCGAGCCAGCAGATCCGGCTCGGCAGCCCCTGGAAGCGGACCTTCTCCCGGGCATGACCGATCCAACGGCGGAGATGGTCGTCCTCGGGGAACAGCTCGAGCACGAGATCGTCCGTGCGGTGGATGTCCGCCGGGTCACCGGAAAGGGCGACCCACCTGAAGGGACCCTTTCCCTCGCAGAACAGCGGGCGCACGTACGCCGGCACGAAGCCCGGAAACGCGAACGCGTCCCCGTAGCCCGCGTCCAGCGCCTGGCCGCGGAGGTTGTTGCCGTAATCGAAGGTGATGGCGCCGCGCCGCATGAGCTCGACCATCGCCCGGCAGTGCGTGGCCATGCTGTCCATGGACCGCCGGCGGTACTCCTCGGGATCGCGGCCTCGGAGCGTGTCCGCCTCCCCGAGCGAGAGACCGGCGGGGATGTAGCCGTTCAGCTCATCGTGGGCCGAAGTCTGATCCGTCAGCACGTCGGGCACGACGCCCCGGCGGACGATCTCGGGCAGCACCTCCGCGCAGTTGCCTACCAGCCCGACGCTCAGCGCCTCGCCACGGGACGCCGCCCCCGTGGCCCACTCCAGCGCCTCGTCGAGGTCCGTGGTCATGCGGTCGCAGTAGCCAGTCGCCAGCCGCCTCTCGATCCGGCGCGGATCGACCTCCACGCAGAGCACCGCCCCCTCGTTCATGGTCGCGGCCAGCGGCTGTGCCCCGCCCATCCCGCCCATCCCGCCGGTCAGGACCCACCGCCCTTTCAGGGAGCCTTCGAACTCCTGGCGGGCGACGGCGCCGAACGTCTCGTACGTGCCCTGCAGGATCCCCTGCGTGCCGATATAGATCCAGGAACCCGCCGTCATCTGGCCGTACATCATGAGACCCCGCCGCTCCAGCTCCCGGAAGTGGTCCCACGTCGCCCACCGTCCCACCAGGTTGCTGTTGGCGATGAGGACGCGGGGCGCGCCGGGGTGGGTCCGGAACACCCCCACCGGCTTCCCCGACTGGACCAGCAGCGTCTCGTCGTTCTCCAGCGCCCTCAGCGACGCGACGATGGCGTCGAACGCTTCCCAGCTCCGCGCGGCCCGACCCGTTCCCCCGTAGACGACGAGGTCTTCCGGCCGCTCGGCCACGTCGGGATCGAGGTTGTTCATGAGCATCCGGAGCGCCGCCTCCTGCTGCCACCCCTTGCAGGAAAGATCGGTGCCCCGGGGCGCGCGGATGGTGCGGGAGAGGTCTGTGGCCATCGTGGTCCGGCGATGAGACGCCGCGTCGGCGTCGTCGAGAATGGTGCGGGCGTCAGCTCTGAGGATGGGCCCGACGGGCGATTCGGGGCAAGCTACAGGCTGTTCGCCCGGACCTGCTCGGAGCTGAGCCCGTAGAGCGGCGGCGTCTCGATCTCCAGCATCCGCAGCATCAGATAGATCTGCCCGCGGTGGTGGACCTCGTGCTCCACCATCGACCGGAGCCATTTCCAGACCGTGATCTCCGCTCCGCCCGGCGTGACACACCGGGCGTCGAGATCCTCGGCCGTAAGCCCCCTGAAGATCTCCATCGCCTGCTCGTGCATCGCCGCCAGGTAGGCCAGATCCCCGCCGTACCCCTCCGCGAGCTCCGCCTGGTGCCCCGGGTAGCGGCTCGGCCGCCGTGACGCGTTCTCGGCGAACATCCACCGCTCCACCGCGCCCAGGTGGCGCACCAGGTCGCCGAATGAGAAGGCACCGGCCGCCGGCCTCCAGTGCATCCGGTGGTCAGGGACGCACGCCAGAACCCGCAGCGTCCGCTCCCGAACGCGCTCGAAGTACCAGAGAAACTCCCCGATCTCAAAGCTCATGCGCCTCCGCCCGAGGGCCCGTGATGCCCCGCAGGGGCGTGTTGGCCCGAAGGGCCGTGATGCCCCGCAGGGGCCTGATGCGCGGCGTCAGCCGCGCGCCCCCCTCAAACATCACTCGTCATGATGAAAACCGGCTGCCGGTTGAACGTATGGTAGATCGGCCGCAGGCGGTCCGTGTTGTAGTGCCGCTGGACGTCGACCACCTTCTTCCGCCCCGTGATCACGTCGATGGGGACATTGTCGTACGCGCCGTTCCGCACGCTGACGAGGCGACCGGACTTCCCCGACAGGAGCAGATCGAGCGCCAGGTTGCCGAACGCCATGGGGACGATGGAGTCCATGGCGTCCGGGTCCCCGCTCCGCACGAGGTAGCCGAGCCTCTGGTTCACCACGTTGATCCGATGACCGTTGTTGAACTTCGCCGACCGGTTCTTGATCTCCTCGGAAACGACGTCGCCGATGCCACCGAGCTTTCGGTGCCCGAACTGATCGGCCTCCTGCCCCTCGAATCTCATGTCGCCACCCTCGATCGTGGCGCCTTCGGAGATGAGCGCGACGGAGTAGCGCGAGGGGTGGCGGTTTCGATCGTAGACCATCAGCTCGGTGAGGTGGTCGAGATCGAACGGATGCTCCGGGATCAGGCACCGGTCGGCGGCCCCGGCCATGGTGGGAAGGAGGGCGGTGAAGCCGGCGTAGCGGCCGAACACCTCGATGATGAGGAATCGTTCGTGTGAGCCCGCCGACGTCCTGAGCCCGTGGGTCAGCGCGATCGTGCGGGTGACGCACGTGCTGAACCCGATGCAGTAATCGGTCCCGGGGACATCGTTATCCATCGTCTTCGGGATCGCGACGACCTTCACGCCCTCCGTGTGGAGCCGGTGGGCGTAGCTCAGGGTGTCGTCACCGCCGATGGCGATGAGCGTCTCCATGCCGAGGTGCTCCAGGTGCCGGAGCACGGAGGGAGTGGCGTCGTTGATCTCCTCGGTGTAGCGGTCCCGGAGATGGTCGGGCACGACCGCGCGAGGGAGGTGGCTCGGACGCGTCCGGGAGGTGTGGAGGAACGTCCCGCCCGTGCGACCCGCCCGGTTCACGATCTCCTCCGTCAGCTCCTGGACGTTGTTCCGGTTGTCCGCCCCCTGCTCGGGGACGAGGTCGACGAGGCCGGCCCATCCCCGCCGGATCCCCAGCACCCTGTAGCCCTCCCTCAGGGCTCGGATGGTGATCGCCCGGATGGCAGGATTCAAGCCCGGCACATCTCCGCCGCCCGTCAAAATCCCGATAGTGCCCCTGTTCGCCACTGAACCGCCTCCTGCTGTGTGTGTCACTCAAACCGCGTGAGGTGCCGCAAAAACCGCGCGATCCTGAGGCTGGCATCCAGCCGCATTGGCGGCGTTTTGCTCCCGGGCATGGCAGACGTCGCCCGGAGGAGTATCGGAGGCGGGCGGGCTCATGAGCAAATCCCCGTCCCTCAGGTTTCCGTCATCACTCCTCCCGGGGACGATCGAAACGACGAGTGGCGCGGTACAGCAGCGTCGCCGCGAGCGCGACGGCGAGCATGGCGATCATCGCGATCAGCCACTGCCGGTGGACGCGGTCCATGCCCGTGGCATCGATCCGTGTGCTCAGCACGAACCAGGTGGCGAGGGCCGTTACGCTAACGGCGAGGCGGGTGGCGTAGTACTCGGGACGCGGGGGCCAGAGGATGGCCAGAATCACCGCGAGCTCGAGGCCGCTGAAGAGGGCGGCCGCGTAGAAGGTCCGCATCGTGGGGCTGGCGATCGGGGATGTTTCGAGCCGCGGATCCGACGGCCCTGACCCCATCCCCACCCACATCAGCCAGACGGCTACGGCCCAGCCGGCGATGAGGAGGGCCCACAGCCCGAAGCGGAGGCGCGTCCGGATCGCAGCCGTCATGACGTGAGGACCCTCACCGCCCCGCCCATTTGCGGATGGTGGCGTGATGAGGCCCCCATGCCTGCCATACGGAGCTGGCCCAGCGCCGGACACGAGCGGTGTGATCCCTCACATCGCGAGCGCCGCGAACATCCAGGATGGTCCACCAGCCAGGGTCCTCCGGCGGCTCCAGCCAGCGGAACAGCGAGGGGTCGGCGACGGCCCGGCCGATCTCGCGAGGCACGCGGGCCGCGTCGATCCCTCGCTCCACGCTGAACAGGAGCGTGATGAGGTGGACGGCGGCCGCCTGGATCCCCTGGGCGGTCGGCTCGCCCGGATGCTGGGCGGCGTACGTCGCCGACGTCAGCCGGTGGATCGGGGGGTTTGACCACTCGCCGTACTCCCGCCCCACCAGATCACCGTACGCGGCCCAGCAGCCCGGTGAGCTCCCCGTCGCCGCGTGCTTCCTTCCGCCCGGATCGGCGATGACCGCGCCGCACCCCGGACACGCGGAGCCCCGGATCACCGCCGGCGCACCGGGTCCCTTCGCGTCATCGATCATGCGACGAGGTTGCCGCCGCCGACCCCCTCCCCGCAAGACCTCGCCGGTGCCCCGGGCGCTCGTGCGCACCGGCCGCCGACACGTCTTCGACGAATCGCCCGGTCCGGAGGAAGGCGATCACCTGCTCGATCACGTCTTCCTTCCGCATGATGAACGTGTGGGAATAGGGCACCACGAGGAAGGCGGCCGCTCCGTCCAGCCGGGCCGACGCAACCGTGACGGCCCCGTCATCGGGGCCGGGCAGCCACCACGAGAACAGCGGGTTCAGCGAGCGCTCCCCGGTGATCACGCCGACCTCGAAACCGGGTGCCCCCAAACGCGCGGGAAGCGCGGCGCTGTCCGTGCCGAGCTCGACGAACGTCGGGCCGAGCAGCCAATCCAGCGGCCCCAGCCCCTCCAGCCCGTCCACCACCTCGCTCCCCCCGTTGGGCGGACTCAGCATCACCACACGGCCGACCCGCTCCGCGCCGTGGCTCAGGACGTAGGCCCGGACCAGGATCCCACCCAAGGAGTGCGTGACGAAATGGACGGTCGCCCCGGGGCAGCAGGCGGCGAGCGCCGTGTCGAGCGAGTCGACCAGCTCGTCGATGGACCGCTTGCGAGACGGGTAGCCCAGGTTCACGACCCGGAATCCACCCTCCTCCAGCGAGCGCGCCATCGGCCCCATCGAGAGCGGCGTCCGGCCGAGGCCGTGGAGCAGGACGACCGTCGCGGCTTCCCGCGGGGCCGACTCCTGCGCCGCGCTCGCCGCGGGAAGAAGCACCGTCGCCACCATGCAGACCAGAGCGCCGGGGAGTCTCAGGGGGAGTCGCTTTCGTTGGGGGACGCGCGATCCGGAGAATATGCTCGTACCCGGGAAATGGCTCAACCGTTCGCCGCCCGGCCGCACGGCCTGCCACTGCGGCAGAAAAGCGGGGTTTGCGCCAATCCGGCGGACCGGACAGCCGGTGGAGCCGACACGGCCCGGCGGGGTATACGTTGGGCCATTGGGGGGACGAAGCCGGTGCGAAACGTCGGATCGGGGCGGTGTGGCAAGCATGGTGCCCCTGTAGGGGACGGTCGTGATTCGTCCTTCCGAATCGGCAGACCTCGCTCATTCGCGGGCGAGAGCTCGACGGTAGGGTTCGGGGACAGGGAAACGAGGATGAGGCCGCCCATGGGTGGTCCGAAGGGAAAGGTGGCGGGGATGGGTGATCGAGTGAGGCTTCCGGTGCTTCCGCTGCGGGAGACGGTCGTGTTCCCGGGGGTGGCGGTGCCGATCAGCGCGGGGCGGCCGGGTACGGTCGCGGCGATCCAGAAGGCGCTCAGCGGCGACCGGCGAATGTTCGCCGTGTGCCAGAAGGAGAACCTGGACGATGCGACCCCCGAAGTGCTGTACGACTTCGGGGTGATCGTGCGCGTCGTGCAGGCCCAGCGGGTGCGCGGGGGGCTCCAGCTCCTGATCCAGGGCGACCAGCGGGGACGCGCGCTGGAATACGAGGAATCGGAGGATGCGGGGCTGGAGGCGGTGATCCGGATCGTGGAGGAAGAGCCGGTGCCCGATCCCCAGGATCCGGCGTACAAGGCGCTGGACCGGGAACTCAGGGACCGCTCGGTCGAGCTGGGCCGCCGCCGGGGGATCCCGGACGAGGCGCTACAGCAGCTCGTGGAGGGGATCGAGGACTCGGGCCGGTTCGCGGACATGGTCGGCTTCTATCTCGAGGTCGATGCGCCGGACAAGCAGGAGCTGCTCGAGATGCTGCCGGTGGAGAGCCGGATGCGTCAGGTCCTCCTCTCGGTGGAGCGGGACCT
>JAHWKI010000127.1 GCA_019347975.1 Gemmatimonadota bacterium | reverse complement strand
CAGGTGACAGTTCCCGGCACGGCTCGGCCCCGAGAGGTCGGGGTGATGGAGCCGAGAGCGCCCGCGCCGGTCCGGCTGTCGCGCGTCGTGGAGCGGCTCAGGGCCGAGGACCTGGTCCTGAACCGCCCCGAGGAGGACCCGGAGCTCACCGGCGTCTCGGCCGACAGCCGGGTCGCCACGGCCGGTGACCTCTTCTGCGCCTGGGCCGGAACGGCGCACGACTCGCACGACTTCGTGGCGGCGGCGGCGGCGAGCGGCGCGGTGGCGGCGATCGTGGAGCGACCGGTGGACGTGGCCATCCCGCAGGTGGTGGTGGTCAGCGGGCGGCAGGCGGCGGCGCTGGCGGCCGACGAGGTCATGGGCCGGCCCGGAGAGTCGCTGGTGCTGACCGGTGTCACGGGGACCAACGGGAAGACGACCACCGTGTGGATCCTGCGGCACGTGCTGTCGCGACGGTGGGCCACCGCGTCCCTGGGGACGGTGGGCGCGGTGCTGGAAGGCGGGGTGCCCCTGGCGGGGACGGAGAGCCTGACCACCCCGGGCCCGGTAGGGATGGCGACGACCATGCGCGCCTTCCTCGACCGCGGCGCGGGCGCCGTGGCCATGGAGGTGTCCTCCCACGCCCTGGACCAGGCCCGGGTCCACGCGCTGCGGTTCTCGGCGGCCGTCTTCACGAACCTGACCCGCGATCACCTGGACTACCACGGCTCCCTGGAGCGATACCGCGCGACGAAGCGGGAGTTCGTGGAGCTGCTGGCGCCGGAGGGCGTCGCGGTGATCAATGCCACGGACCCGGCGTGGGACGGTCTGGAGCGGCGGGCGCCGCGGGCGCTGCGCTACGCGCTGGAAGGGGAGCGGGGCGATGGGGAGGCGGAGGTGGTGGCGCGGGACGTCCGGCTCGACGCGGCGGGGTCGTCGTTCCGGCTCGTGGGCCCCGACTGCGACCTGGAGGTGCGGCTGCCGCTTCTGGGGGCGTACAACGTGCAGAACGCGCTGGCGGCGGCGGCGACGGGGCTGGGGGTCGGAATCAGCGCTCCCGAGATCGCCCGCGCGCTGACGGATGCGCCGCAGGTCCCCGGTCGCCTGGAGCAGGTGGCGGACCGGCCCTGCCGCGTGGTGACGGACTACGCACATACGCCCGACGCGCTGGAGCGGGTGCTCTCGACGCTGAAGGGACTGGCCCGGGGGCGCGTGATCGTGGTGTTCGGGGCGGGCGGGGACCGGGACACGGGGAAGCGGCCGCTGATGGGCGAGGTGGCGGACCGGCTGGCCGACGTGGTGGTGGTGACGTCGGACAACCCGCGAACCGAAGATCCGGAGCGGATCATCGCACAGATCATGGAGGGAATCGAACGGCCGGACGCGATGCGTGTGACCGATCGCCGGGAGGCGATCGGCCGGGCGCTGGCGCTGGCCGGCCCGGAGGACGTCGTGCTGCTCGCCGGCAAGGGCCACGAGACGTACCAGGTGCTGGGCACGGAGACGGTGCCGTTCGACGAGCGGCAGATCGTACGGGAGCTGATCGAAGAGAAGGGGATGTCGGCATGAGCCGGTGGACGGAAGAACAGGTGCTGGCCGCGCTGCGGCTCGCGGTACCCTCCGGGAACGGGACCGGGGCGGCCGACGGCGCGTCGTTCGCCTCGGTGGGCACGGACACTCGCAGCCTCGAAGAAGGCGCGCTCTTCGTCGCCCTGCGAGGAGAGAACTTCGATGGGCACGCGTTCCTGAAGGCGGCGGCCGAAAAGGGGGCCCGCGGGGCGGTGGTGGACACCATCCCGGACGGTGCCCCTCCACTGCGCTACTACACGGTGCCGGACACGCTGAGCGCGCTGAACCGGCTGGCGCGTCATCGGCGGCGGTCGCTGGACGCGAAGGTGGTGGCGATCACCGGGACCAACGGGAAGACGACGACGAAGGAGATGGCGCGGGCGATCCTCTCGACCCGCTACGCCACGCACGCGACGAGCGGGAACCTGAACAACCTCATCGGCGCGCCGCTCACCCTTCTGGGGGCGCCATCGACGGCGGAAGCCATGGTGGTGGAGATCGGAACGAACGCGCCGGGAGAGATCGCGCGGCTGGCGGAGACCGTGGAGCCCGATGCGGGGATCGTCACGGCGGTGGCCGAGGGGCACCTCGAGGGCTTCGGAACGGTGGAGGGCGTGCTGCGGGAAAAGACGACGCTGCTGTCGCGACTGCGGCCGGGCGGACTGGCGATCGTGGCGGACGAGCCCGCGTCGCTGCCGGAGCGGGCGCGGTCGCTGGCGAAGCGGGTGCGGATCGCTGGGTGGAGCGACCGGGCGGACGCCGACCTGCGGGCCGAGTCGCTACGGGTCGACGAGGACGGACGGGTCCGCTTCACCTGGAACGGCCGGGAGGTGGCGCTGCCCTTCGGCGGGAAGGCGCACGCGCGGAACGCGCTGCTGGCGCTGGCGCTGGGGCTCGACTGGGGCGTGGACGCGGACGCGGCGGTGGCGGCGCTGGAATCCCTGCCCGCGCCGAAGATGCGGGGCGAAGTCCACCGGTACGGCGACCTGGTGGTGATGGCGGACTGCTACAACGCGAACCCGGCCAGCCTGGCCGCGGCCGTGGAGACGCTGGTCGCCATGCCCCGGCGCGGGGGCCGGGTCGCGGTGGTCGGATCCATGCTCGAGCTGGGGCCGCAGAGCCGCGCGCTGCACGAGGAGTCCGCCCGGAGGGTGGCGGCCTCCGACATCGACCTGATCGTGGCGACCGGGCTGTTCCGGGAGGCCTTCGGTCCGCTGGAGAGCGAGCTGGGAGACCGCCTGCTCATCGCGGACGATGCCGAGCAGGCCTGGCCGGGGCTGTCGGAGCGGCTGCGCGGCGACGAGGTGGTGCTGCTGAAGGGATCGAGGGGCGTCGCCCTGGAGCGGCTGATGCCCCGCATGGCCGAGCGCTTCGGGCCATCCGCCACGCGGAGCGGAGGCTGAGTGCTCTACCACTTCCTGGTTCCGCTGGCCGACGAGCACATCGTCTTCAACCTGTTCCGCTACATCACGTTCAGGGCGGCGGGAGCGATGTCGACGGCGCTGGTGGTCTCCTTCCTCCTGGGGCCGCGGGTGATCGCGTGGCTGCGGGCGCTGCGCGTGGGGCAGGTGGTGCGGCAGGAGGGTCCGGCGGACCACCTGATCAAGGCCGGCACCCCCACCATGGGCGGGGTGCTCATCCTGATCGCCACGGCCGTCTCCACGGTCCTCTGGGCCGACGTCACCAGCTGGAACGTGATCATCGTGCTGGTGGTGCTCCTCTGGACCGGCACGCTCGGCTTCCTCGACGACTACCTGAAGGTGGTGCGGAAGCGGACGGAAGGGCTGGTGGCGAAATACAAGCTCGTCGGGCAGGGCATGATCGGATTCCTCGTGGCGCTGGCGCTCCTGTTGCTGCCGGTGTCCACCAACCCCACCTGGACGACGGTGCCGTTCTTCGCCGGCTGGCACGTGGCGTTCTTGCCCCTGGCGTTCGTCCCGTGGGTTATGCTGGTGCTGGCCGGCAGCTCGAACGCGGTGAACCTGAGCGATGGCCTGGATGGCCTCGCCGCCGGGCTTTCGGCCATCGCTGCGGCGACGTTCGGCGTCTTCGCCTACCTGATCGGCCGCGTCGACACGTCCGGCTACCTCGGGCTGCTCTACCTCCCGGGCGCGGGCGAGGTGGCGATCTTCTGCGTCGCGCTGGCGGGCGCCGCCCTGGGCTTCCTCTGGTTCAACGCGCACCCGGCCGAGGTGTTCATGGGGGACACCGGCTCGCTGGCGCTGGGCGGCGCCATCGGCGCGGTGGCGATCCTCCTGAAGATGGAGTTCCTGCTGATCGCGGTGGGCGGCGTGTTCGTGATCGAGGCGGCCTCGGTGATCCTGCAGGTGGGATACTTCAAGTACACGGCGCGGCGGCACGGGGTGGGGAAGCGCTTCTTCGAGATGGCGCCGCTCCACCATCACTTCGAGCAGAAGGGCTGGGCGGAGAGCAAGGTCATCATCCGCTTTTGGATCCTCGGCGTCCTCTGCTCCCTGATCGCCTTCAGCACGCTGAAGATCCGATGACGGCGCCCGGACGCGTGGGGATCGTGGGTCTGGCCCGGAGCGGCCGCTCGGCGGCGCGCCTGGCGCTGGCGTCGGGGAGCGCCGTGTTCGCGACGGACGCGGGGGACACGGAGGAGGTGCGGGAGGCCGCGTCGGAGATCCGGCGGCACGGCGGTGAGGCGGAGACGGGCGGACACAGCGTCGAGAGGCTGGCGGAGTGCGATCTCCTGGTGGTGAGCCCGGGGATCCCTCCGACCGCTCCGATCCTGTCGGACCAGCGTCTGGCGAGCGTCCCGTGGACCTCCGAGCTGGAGTTCGCGTTCAGGCACCTGGACGCGCCGGTGATCGCGGTCACGGGAACCAACGGCAAGACGACGGTGACCGCCTGGATCGCGCACCTGCTGCAGGCCTCGGGTCTGGACGCGGTGGCGGCGGGGAACATCGGGCTCCCGCTGTCGGAGGCGGCGCTGCGAGACCCGCCGCCGGAGTGGGTGGTGGCGGAGGCGAGCTCCTATCAGCTCGGGCGCATCGACACGTTCGCCCCGCGGATCGGCGTGGTGACGAACCTGGCTCCGGACCATCTGGACCGGTACGACACCGTGGAGGCGTACTACGCGGACAAGGCGCACCTGTTCGACAACGCCCGTCCCCACAGCACGTGGGTGCTGAACGCCGAGGACCCAGCGGTGATGCGGATGGCGGGCGACGCCGCCGGCCGCCGACTGCGGTTCTGGACCCGGGGCGGACCGGTGGGCGGCGAGTCCGGCGGCTGGGTCCGCGAAGACGGGATGCTGATGCTGCGCGTCGCAGGGGAGGACGAAGCCCTCGTTCGAGAGAACGAGCTGAGGCTGCTGGGAGGTCACAACCGCGCAAACGCGCTGGCCGCCGCCCTCGCGGCGTTCGCGGCAGCAGGCGACGTGGTTGCCCTGCGCGACGGGCTTCGTTCCTTCTCTCCCCTGCGGCACCGTCTGGAGCCGATCGGCGAGATCGATGGCGTGCTGTGGGTGAACGACTCGAAGGCCACGAACGTGGCGTCGTGCCGGGTGGCCGTGGAGAGCATGGAGCGCCCGACGGTGCTGCTGCTGGGCGGGCGGCACAAGGGCGAGTCGTATGCGGAGCTGGCGAACGCCATGGCCGGGCGGGTCAAGGCGGTGGTGGCGTACGGCGAAGCGGCCGGGCGGGTGGACGCGGAACTGGGCGCGCGGGTCCGGGTGGAGCGGGTGGACGGGCCGTTCCGGGGCGTGGTGTGGCGTGCGGCGGAGCTGGCCGAGCCGGGGGACACGGTGCTGCTGGCGCCGGCGTGTGCGAGCTTCGACATGTTCCGCGACTACGAGGACCGCGGCCGTCAGTTCGCCCGGCTGGTCGAGGAGCTGGCCGGCGGACCGCTCGAGGTGGGCCGTGGCTAGGCCCGGCGTGGCGACGCTCGGTGGCGGGGGGCTGGCCTCGGCGCGTCGGACGGCGACCTACCCGCGTGAGCGGGCGGTGCAGGATCCGAGCAGGCTGGGAAGCGGCTGGGAGACGGGGGGGCTGCTCTTCCTGGTGCTGGCGCTGGTGTCCGCCGGGCTCGTGATGGTCTATAGCGCCAGCGCCGTCATGGCGCAGTCTCAGGGACTGGTGCCGCACCACTTCCTCCTGAGGCAGATGACGGGCGCGGTGGCGGGGCTGATCGCGCTGGCGGTCATGGCGCAGCTGGACTATCGGCGGCTGCGCCCGCTGGCCTGGCCGCTCCTCGGCGCCACGGTGGTCGTCCTGACGGTGATGGTGCTCCCGGGAACCGAGGAGCTCGCCCCCCGCGTCAACGGCGCGCGGCGCTGGCTGTTCCTCGGACCGCTGGGGGTGCAGCCGTCGGAGGCGGCGAAGCTGGTGGTGATCGTGTGGACGGCGGCCCTGATCGTGAAGAAGCAGGACCGGCTGCGGAGCCTGAGCCGCGGTCTCCTTCCGTTCCTGATCGTCTGGGGTGTGGTGGCGCTCCTGATCCTGGCGCAGCCCAACATGTCCACCGCGCTGCTGACGGTGATGCTCGCCGCGCTGGTAGCGTACGCGGGTGGCGCGCGACCCGCGCACTTCCTCGTGCTCGGCGTCCTGGCCGCGCCGTTCGTCTGGACACAGGTGACGCAGGTAGCCTACCGGATGGCGCGGGTGAAGGCCTTCCTGGATCCGGGTGCGGACGTGGCGAACCTGGGCTACCAGGTCAACCAGTCGCTGATCGCGCTGGGGAGCGGGGGGGCCGTCGGGGTGGGCTTCGGGCGCGGCCAGCAGAAGTTCGGCTTCCTGCCGGAGCCCCACAACGACTTCATCCTCGCGATGATCGGCGAGGAGTGGGGATTCCTGGGAGTCGCGGGCGTCGTCCTGCTGTTCGTGGCGTTCGCCCTGGTGGGCTACCGCGTCGCGCGGGGCGCGGCGGACCTCTTCGGCTTCCTGCTGGCCGTGGGCATCACGAACCTGGTCGTCCTCCAGGCCTTCCTGCACGCGGCCGTGAACCTGGCGCTCGTCCCCCCCACGGGAGTGACGCTCCCGCTGATCTCGTACGGCCGCTCGAGCATGATCGTCACGCTCGCCGCGGTGGGAATGCTGATGAGCGTGGCACGGATCAGCGACCGGCGGGACCGGGCGCTGGCGAAGGCGCGCGGGAGGGGCCCGTGAGCGCGCGCGTGATCTTCGCAGGCGGCGGGACGGGGGGTCACCTGTACCCGGCCCTGAACATCGCGGCGGCGATGCGCGAGCTGCGCCCGGACGTGGAGACGGTGTTCGTCGGCGCCCGGCGGGGCGTGGAGGCCCGGGTGCTGCCGGAAAAGGGGGTGCAGCATACGCTGCTGCCGCTCCAGCCGATCCAGCGCGACAGGATCTGGCGGAACTGGCGCCTGGTGCCGGCGATGAGCGGCGCGATCTGGGGTCTGTCCCGGCTGATGCTGCGGACGCGGCCGGCGTTGGTCGTCGGGACCGGTGGATACGCGAGCGGCCCCGCGTGCGGCTGGGCGCTGCTCGTGGGCGTGCCCATCGCGATCCAGGAACAGAACTCCTTCCCGGGGCTGACCACGCGCTGGCTGAGCCGGTTCGCCCGGCAGGTGCACGTGGGCTTCCCCGAGGCCGCGTCGTACCTGCGGTCGGGGAAGCGGACCGCGGTCCTGACGCACGGCAATCCCATCGAGCCGCCCGCGAGGGACATCGATCGCGCGGAGGCGCGGGAGTACTTCGGGCTGCGGCCGGACTCGACGGTGGTGCTGGTGGTGGGCGGGAGCCAGGGCGCGCGGGCCATCAACGAGGCGCTGGCGGGCGCGCTGGAACGGGTGGCGGCAGGGGAAGCGGAGCGGCCGCGGTCGCTGGAGATCCTGTGGGCGACGGGGCGCTCCCACATCGAAGCGATCAGCGCCCGGCTGGCCCCGGCGAGGGTGCATCCCTGGGTGCGAACCCGGGGCTACATCGACGCGATGCCGAAGGCGCTGGCCGCGGCGGACGTGGCGGTGTCACGCGCGGGCGCCATGGGCACCGCGGAGCTGATGGCGTGGGGGATCCCGTCGATCCTGGTGCCGCTGCCGACTGCCGCCGCGGACCACCAGACGCACAACGCGAAAGCGCTGGAGGCGCACGGCGCCGCCGTGGCGCTGCTGGAAAAGGACACGACCCCCGTGCGGCTGTGGGACGACATCGTGGCGCTGGTCGCGGATGATGCCCGGCGGAACCGGATGGCGGAGCGAGCCCGGGCGCGCGCCCGACCCGAGGCGGCGCGGCGGATCGCGGAAGACCTCCTGACGATCGTGGAGGACCGATGAGCGGGGACCTGTACGTGCCGGCCGCCGCGGCGGCCGACCTGGACCTGGTGGCGCTCTCACGCGAGGGCCCGATCCACTTCATGGGGATCTGCGGCGCGGGGATGTCGGCGCTGGCCGAATACGTGGTCCGGGAGGGCGGCCAGGCGACGGGGTGCGACGCGAAGCCGGGGGGGCTGACGCCGGCGCTGCGGGCGCTGGGTGTGGATGTGGCCGCGGGTCACGACCCGGCGCACGTCGCGGATGCCGTGGCGGTGGTGGTCACATCGGCGGTGGCGGCGGACCACCCCGAGCTGAAGGCGGCGCGCGCGCGCGGCATCCCGGTGCTGAAGCGGGGCGTGGCGCTCGGCGGGCTGGTGAACACCGGACGCGTGATCGCCGTGGCCGGCACGCACGGCAAGACCACCACGTCGGGGATGCTGGCGACGACGCTGAGCGAGGCGGGGCTGGACCCGACCGCGTTCGTGGGAGGGCGCATGCCCGGGTGGGAGGGCGGGCTGCGGGCCGGCAGCCGGCTCTACGTGGTGGAAGCGGACGAATACGACCGGTCCTTCCTGGCGCTGCGCCCGGACATGGCGGTGGTGACCACCATCGAGCCGGACCACATGGAGATCTACGGAGAGCTGCAGGCGCTGGATGACGCGTTCGTCGAGTTCCTCGAGCCGGTGCCGGCGGACGGGCTCATCGCCATCTGCACGGACGACCCCGGAGCGGCCCGCGTGGCGGCGCGGCTGCCGGAGGACCGGACGGTGACCTACGGGCTGGGCCCGGAGGCGCGGCTGCGGGCGACCAGGGTGAACGTGACGGAGGACGGCACGCGGTTCCACGTCGAGCGGGACGGGCAGACGCTGGGGGAGTTCAGGCTGACGGTGCCCGGGCGCCACAACGTGCGGAACGCGCTGGCGACGCTGGCCGTGGCCCTCCATGCCGGGGGGGACATCGCGGCGGTACGGCGCGGCTTCGAGGCGTTCATCGGCGTGGACCGCAGGTTCCAGCGGCTCGGGGAGAAGCGGGCGATCGTCGTGATCGACGACTACGCCCATCACCCGACCGAGGTGGCGGCGACGGTGTCTGCGGCGCGTGAGCGGTTCGCGTCGCGCCGCCTGGTGGTCGTCTTTCAGCCGCACCTCTACAGCCGCACGCGGGACCTGTGGCGCGAGTTCGGGAAGGCGCTGGCCGAGGCGGACTCCGTGTGGGTGACGGACGTGTTCCCCGCCCGCGAGGAGCCCATCGAGGGGATCACCGGAAAGCTGGTGGCGGACGCGGCGCGGGAGGCCGGCGCGGAGGTACGCTACCACCCGTCGATCGAGGGGATCGAGAACACGCTCACCGGGTGGCTGGAGTCGGGGGACATCTGTGTGCTCATGAGCGCGGGAGATCTGAGCGAGCATGCCCACGCGCTGATGGCGCTCCTGGAAGAGGAGGCGGGATGAGCGGGCGGATCCCGCGTCGTCTGCGCGGCCCCGCGCTGACGGTGCTGGCCCTCCTGGCTGCCGGAGGCGCGACGCTCGTGCCCCGGGGTCTGAGGAACGTGGACAGCTTCCGGGTCCAGCGCGTCGAGGTGGTGGGGACCCGCTTCCTCGAGCCCTACTCGGTGGTGAAGGCCGCGGGGCTCGGGCGTGACTCCAACGTGTTCGATGACCCGGCCGCGTGGCGCGCGGGGGTGATGACGCTGGCGCTCGTTTCGGATGTCCGGATCCGGCGGAAGCTCCCGGCGACGGTGGAGATCACCGTCACCGAGGTCGAGCCGGTGGCGCTGGTGGCGGGGCCGGAGCTGCGGGCGGTGGACGCCAGCGGGTGGATCGTCCCGCTGGATCCCGCCAGCACGCCGCTGGACCTCCCGATCCTCTCGGGCGTGGAGGCGCGCGGCGGAAGACTGGTCCCGGCAGAGGGGGCGAAGCAGGCGCTGGACGCGCTGCTGGCGATCCGCCGGGACGCCCCGGAGCTGGCCGGGCGGGTGTCGCAGATCGAGCGAGCCCCGGGGCTGCTGCGGGTCGTCTTCCGGGACGAGGCGGCGGAGGCGCTGCTGCCGGTAGAGGCCTCGGAGCTCCAGCTCCGGCAGCTGCGCCTCGCGTACGCGGACCTGGTGTCGCGCGGTGAGCTGTCGAACGTGCGGCGGATCGACCTGCGCTTCCGGGATCAGGTGGTGGTTTCGTTCCTCAGGCCGGTGAGCTGACATGAGCACCTTCGTGGTGGCCGGCCTGGACATCGGGTCGACGAAGACGTGTGCGGTGCTGCTGGAGGTGGCCCTGGAGGACGGCCGCGCCCCGGCGTACCGGGTCCTCGGCGTGGGCCAGTCCCGGACCGCCGGGATCCGCCGTGACGTGGTGACCGATCTGGAGGAGACCACCGAATCCGTACGCGCCGCCATGAAGGAGGCGGAGCTGATGGCCGGAGTGCGGGCGGACCGCGTGTTCGTGGGGATCGCCGGCAACCACATCGACGCCAACATCTCGACCGGGGTCGTGGCGGTGGGTGGCGGCGAGATCGGGGAGAGCGACGTGGAGCGGGTGCACGAGGTCGCCCGGGCGGTGGTGGTTCCGAGCGACCGCGAGGTTCTCCACGTGCTGCCGCAGGAGTACCGGGTGGACGGGCAGGCGGACATCCGGGACCCCGTCGGGATGGCGGGCACCCGGCTGGAGGCCGAGG
>JAHWKI010000126.1:1240-10506 GCA_019347975.1 Gemmatimonadota bacterium | reverse complement strand
GCTCGTCCAGCACTTCGCCGTGAGCAACGTCACCAGCATCCTGAACTTCGAGACGCTCGGCAACAACATTGCCGGAAAGGGGGTGGAGAACGCCATGAGCTACCTCTCGGACAACGTGCTCCTCCTGACGGTGGACGGGGAGGAGCGCACCCGGCGCCGGATCCGGGTCCTGAAGACCCGTGGCAGCGGCCACGACCCGGAGGTCAGGGAAGTGGAGATCACGGCGGCGGGGCTGAGCATCCTGGGATGACCGACGGCGCGACCTTCACCACGGTGGAGCCCGACTTCGCTCAGCTGCGCAGGCTGACCGAGATCAGCCGCGCGCTGACGTATACCACGTCCCTGGACCAGGTGAGGCGGCTGACGGTGGAGCGGGGCGCCGACCTGCTCGATGCGTCGGCCGCCGTGCTCATGCTGGCCGACGCGGACGGGCTCCTCCAGGTCCTGGCGACCCACGGCGTCTCCGAGGAGCGGGTCGCGCGCTTCCAGGCGCCTCTCGACGACGAGGTGATCGGGCGGCTCCAGGGGCTCCTCGATGTTCCCGAGGACCGGTTCATGGCGGTGCCGCTCATTGTCGGCGGCGCGGTCACGGGCCTCCTGGCGGTGGCCACCCGCCGGCCAACCTCGGGGGCGGACGAGTCCCTGCTCTCCGCGCTGGCGGACCAGGCCGCCGTGGCACTCGAGAACGCCCGGCTCGGTGGCGAAGTCCGCCAGCAGATGGAGGACCGGCTCGTCAGCGAGGGGGCGACGACGGCCAAGGACCGGGCGCTTTCCACGCTGGCTCACGACATCCGCACCCCCCTCGGCGCCATCGAGGCCTACAGCGCGCTGATCCAGGACGAGCTCTACGGTCCGATCAACGATCGCCAGCGGGAGGCGCTCGGGCGCGTGCGGATGAGCGGCCGTCACCTGCTCTCCCTCCTGGACAACGTCATGGAGATGGCGCGCCTGAACGCGGGCGTCCTCCGGGTGGACTCGGAGCCGGTGGATCTGATGGATGTCGCGCGAGAGGCGGTCCACATGCTGATCCCGCAGGCGGACGCGAAGCTGCAGACGCTCCAGCTCGGCCGGCCGGCGACGGTCGTGGTGATGGCGGACCATGCCCGCGTCCGGCAGGTGCTGGTGAACCTCATCGGCAACGCGGTGAAGTTCACCCCGGAGGGCGGCGCGGTGACCGTGGAGATCTCGGAGTGCGCCGTAGGCGGAGCGGGGTGGGGCGAGATCCGGGTCACGGACACCGGGCCCGGCATCGCGGAAGCCGAGAAGGCGTCCATATTCGAGCCGTACTACCGGAGCGAGGGCACCGCGACCCTGCCCGGCGTGGGCCTCGGCCTGG
Source organism: Gemmatimonadota bacterium (assembly GCA_019347975.1). Taxonomy (GTDB): domain Bacteria; phylum Gemmatimonadota; class Gemmatimonadetes; order Longimicrobiales; family RSA9; genus JAHWKI01. Next base: position 9,170 of record JAHWKI010000126.1, on the reverse strand, counting down.
CGATCTCCCATGCGCTGGTCCGGCAGATGGGCGGGCGCTTGGACGTCGAGAGCGAGGTGGGCGTCGGATCCTCGTTCATCATCCGCTTCCCCGCCGCTGCCTGACCATCTGACCCGCTCTTCCACGCCGGGCGCCGACGCCGCCGGTTGCCGCGCCTCCCGGCAGTTCCCATTGTGACGTCATGCGCGATCGCATCCGGGAATTCTTCGAGCAGCAGATGAGCCTCCAGGCGGAGGGAAACGGCGGAGCGGCCGAGGGGCGCGGCGGCCTGTCGGAGTCCTCCGGCATACCGGCCGCCGACCCCGGGCTCCGGCGCGTGCACATCGCCGCCTGCGCCCTCCTCCTCGAGCTGGCCCATGCCGACGACGAGTTCAGCGAGGCGGAGCGGATGCACATCGAGGCGGTGCTGCGCCGGCACTTCGAGCTGGACGAGGCCACCGCCCTGGAGCTCATGGAGCTGGCGGAGGTGGAGCGCGCCGCGCCGGGCGGGCTCCAGAAATTCACACGGCTGATCCGCGAGGGCTACGACCGCGGTCAGAAGACCCTGCTGGCCGAGATCATGTGGGGCGTGATCCTCTCCGACGGCGAGATCGCGCGCCACGAAGCGTACATGCTCCGGCAGATCACCACGCTCCTCGACCTCGAAGCGGGGTACCTCTCGGACCTGCGGAAGCCGCCGGCCGAGGGGCAAGAGTAGCCTCCCGCCGGAGCGCCCGTTCCAGACGACATGCCATGATCGTCCACCTGGTGGACGGCACCTACGAGCTCTTCCGGCACTTCTACGGGCAGCGCCGCTTCAACAAGGGCAAGGACGCGCCGCTGGGTGCCGTCCGGGGCGTCCTCGGCACCGTGGTCCAGCTGCTCGAAGGGGGCGCTTCACACGTCGGCGTGGCCACCGACCACGTCATCGAGTCCTTCCGGAACGACCTCTGGCCGACCTACAAGACGGGCGCGGGGATGGAGCCCGCGCTGTGGGCGCAGTTCCGGCCTCTGGAGGAGGCGCTCGCGGCCATGGGCGTCGCCTGCTGGCCGATGATCGAGCTGGAGGCCGACGACGGCCTCGCCTCCGCCGCCCGACTCGCGGCCGCCGACGCGCGGGTGGAGAAGGTCTGCATCTGGACGCCCGACAAGGACCTCTCGCAGTGCGTCAGTGGGACACGCGTCGTGCAGATGGACCACAGGGGCCGTCGCATACGCGACGAGGCGGGGGTGGTGGAGAAGTTCGGGGTCGTGCCGGCGCTGATCCCCGACTGGCTCGCCCTCGTCGGCGATGCCGCGGACGGCTATCCAGGGATCAGCGGAATCGGTGCGACCGGCGCCGCCCGCCTGCTCCGGACACACGGGCCGATCGAGGACTGGCCCCCCGCCATGCTCGGAGACCGGGTCGAGCGTGCGCTCCTGTTCAAGCGGCTGGCGACGCTGCGGGATGACGCCCCCCTTTTCGATGATGTCGAGGAGACCGCGTGGGACGGACCGGAGGCAGGCTTCCCGGCCTGGCTGGAGCGGATGGGGGATGGACGCCTCGGGGAGCGCCTCGCCGCTCTGATGGAGCGCCCCTCGGACTCCGCCCCCTGATCCGGGCCCCGCCGGCCGGAGACCGGGGTGTGATCAGGGAGGGCTGCTCACCGGTGGGCCATCCCGGGCACCACCTGCCAGAGGAACAGGAACCCCGACTTCGTGGGCACCACGGCGCTGGGGAGGAGGAGGCGGTCCAGGGGGGTGCGCGGATTCCGCGCGTGGTAGCGGACGATCTTCATCCCGCTGAACGTGCCGATGGCCGCCCCGATCACCACATCGCTCGCCCAGTGGCGGTTGTGGTACATGCGTGAGGCGGCCACCAGGGTGGCGGCGCCATAGAGCGCGGGGGCGAGGTAGGGGGTCCGCTCGGGCCAGTATCGGTGCGCTTCCGCCGTCATCGAGGCCGCGGCGGCAAACGCCGCGGCGGAATGGCCGGACGGAAACGAGCGGTAGTCGGTGCCGCCGCGGAAGCCGCGGCCGAATCCGAAGTTCAGCGGGTTGTCGGGATCGTGGTCCGGACGGGCCCGCCCGGCCAGGTTCTTCCCCGTCCAGACCACCGCGTAGGAGAGCAGAACGGCCTCGGTGCCCCGGAGCCCGACCGCGGCCACTCCGGGCATGTCTCCGATCCGGCCCACGGCGTACATGGACCCGCCGACTATCACGGAGCCGGGAAATCCCATGAACTTGAGGCCGTCGGCAAGGCCGTTCAGAGTCCGGTGGACCTGGAGGGTGGAATCCTGGAGCGCCAGGGCCAGCTCCCGGTCGAACGGGGCTAGCGCCGCGGTGCCCGCCAGGAAGCCGAGGGCCAGCCACGCGTCTCGTGCCGTGAAGAACGGCTCCCCCGCGAACCTCGTCTCCGACGGGGGTGCCGCCGGTCCCTGCTGCGCCTCCACCGACACCGGCCCGGCGGCCATGCAGACGATCACTCCCGCCAGCACCGTCGTCCGGACGCGGGGGCGCTCCCTCCGAGTTCCCATCAGAACGACCATCCCAGATCCAAGTACACGCGATCCTCCTCGCCTCGAGCCCAGCTCGCGCTGAGGGTGCTCTCCAGCGTCGTGAACGACAGCCCCGCGCCCAGCCCCGTGTGCCAGCCACCGGGTGAGCGGCCGTCCAGGAACACCCGCCCGGCGTCGACGAACGCGAACGCGCCCAGGTTCCCGCGCACGAGCAGCAGGGCGCGGGTGAGGCGGCTCCGGAGCTCGGCGGAGCCGTACACGGCGCCGTCGCCGGCGAAGCGCTGATAGCGGTATCCCCGCACGGTGGCTTTCCCGCCAATGAAGGCGGCGTCCTGTACGGGGAACGCCCCCCAAGCCCCCCGCCCGCCGGCCCGCAGCGCCAGCGTCGGTCCGCCGGTGAGGTAGGCGCGGGCCTCGGCGCCTACCGTTCCGAAAGGATCGCCGGCCTCCAGGATCCCCGGATCGAGGGTGGCCCGGGTGGAGAGATCGTAGCCGCTCGGTGACGACTCGCCCCCGCGGACACGGCCGACCTCCCACTCTCCCCACGCCCCCGCCGTCCGGAGCGCCGCCCCGCCCGCTGCGTCCCCGGCGCCCAGAGGACCGGCGGCGGCCGGGCGCGGATCCAGGTAGCGCGCCCGGAGCCCGAGCGCGAGCCGCCGTTGCGGGTCGGGCTCCCGGATGAGGGCCGCCGAGACTTCGGCGCGATCCTGCATCACGAGGGCCGCGTCGTGACCCGCCGCGGGCACCGCCGCTTCATTGCCGAAGCCGTAGAAGCGGAACGCGTCGAACTGCTCGCCGACCGCTTCCACGGAGGCCCCCCAGGGCGAGCTCTCCCGCATGACGTGCGCTCCGGCCCGCACCCCCCAGCCACCCGATGCCACGGCGTAGCGGGCTCCGGCCCAGACCCTGTGGGCGTGGGGGGCGCGCCGGAACCCGTAGCGGGTCCGGACGACCCGCGCTCCCAGGATGAGACCGGCTCCCTCCCCGTACGCGAGGTCCGGGCGGATCGACCGGGCACCGCCCCAGTCGCGAAACCGGGCGCGGGTCACCTTCTCGGCGATCCACCCCCGGCCGTCCTCGGGCGGATCGAACGGCCGGAGGTCCACGCGCGTGTCCGGACCGCGGACGAGGGTGTTCGAGCCGCGGGCGTCGTAGAACGCGACGAGGCCGGCGTCCGCCGTCGTCGAGTCGACGAGCGTGTCATCGCCCGCCCCCCCTATCACGCGGACGGCGATCGGAGTAGAGCCCGCCCCCCGCACCAGCGCCCGGTCGTCACCACCCAGGAGGATGACCCGGATCTCACGCGTGTCGGACGGATGGAAGCGGCGGCGGAACCACGGCGGGCCGGAGGAGGAGGGGTGGCCGACCCGGACCTCCACGGTGCCATCACGACGGATGTCCACCGTGACCTGGTCGTCCTCGTCCGTCGCGCGGACGTCCACGGCCTCCGCCAGGACCGCGTAGAACTCCTCCGCCGCGCGTGGGAGCGCGTCGCGGCGGGCCGCGAGAGCGCCGGCGATGCGCTCTCCCCCGAGGGCGCGGTGCTCGGGCGGAAGCCGCGCGACCGCCGCCGTGATCACGTCGGGAGTGATCGCTGCCCGCACCTCGGCCACGACCGAGTCCCAGACCTGGCGGGGAACCCCGGCGAGGAACTGCCGATCCCGGTGCACCGAGGCATAGGTGAGCGCCTCCACGGAGGGAAGCGACGGGCCGTACCGCACGAGCTTGGGGAAGACGAGCCGCGCGACGGGGGAGAGCAGCCCCTCGGAACGGAGGAAGGCCCAGTCCCGGTCCCGGGGGATCGGGCGGAACCGGAGCCCTCCGCCCGGCCGGTCCTCGCCCGCCCAGCGCCACTGGTCGGAGCCGCGGTCCGTGTCCCCGATGAGGAAGTCCACCAGCCGCGCGGCCAGGTACTCCTCGGCGGCGAGGACCTGATCGCGGTCCTCGTCCAGCCGCTCGAGCAGCCGCTCCATGCCGACAACCCGCGCGGAGCCCGCGAACCCGGGCGTGTCGTCGGGTCCCTCGTTCGGGCGCTCCTCGATCTGGCCCAGCATGCCGGCGAACTCCTCACGGTGCTCTCCCAGGCGTGGATCGTCGGGCATGACCACCAGCCGCGGCTCCACGTGCAGGACCCCGACGGCGTCCAGGAGCGGAGGCACCGCCAGCGCCCCGGACGGGTGGAGCGCGGAGATGTGATCCTGGAAGAGGTCGTGGACGAAGGTGCGGCGCAGGTCCGGCGGGAGCACCTGCTCCACGAACTTGTCCACCGACCGGAAGATGTAGCGGCGGCCATCCTCGCCCTCGAGATGGAGCGTCCGCGTCTGATTTCCGCCCCCGCGCCTCAGGGGCGTCAGCCCTCCGGCGAAGCGGCCGAGGTCCAGCACCTCCACCCGGATCGGGTGGGTCCACATGTCGCGATAGCCGCTGCCCAGGAACGTGCGCGCGAGGGATCCGGCCGCGTAATGGGGGCCGGGAGTGGTCTGGAGCGTGTCCGGCGACTGCGCGGGGACCGGCGCAGCTGCAACGAGCGTCATCACCGCCAGAATGGCGGTGGAGTAGGAGGCAACACGCCTCCCCGTCTGGCTTTCGGACGTTCCCATCACACTCCGGTCCGGCCGATCGAACGGCGGTGCCAATGCAAGGGCCGTGCTGCCCCCGACGCGAAACGGCCGTACAATGTCGGGCGATATGGCACCACCATGGGAGGTCCGCTCGATGATCGCACCGTGCGCCCGCGCCCCGCGGCCGTCAGCACGAGTGTCACGGCTTCTCCTGGCCCTCCTGCTGGCGAGCGCCCTGCTCCCCGCGTGCGGAGGCGTCCGCCCCCGCGAGGCGGCTGCGCCGGCGGACACACTCCTGCCCCTCAACGGCACGCGCCTCTTCGTGCACCGCGAGGGAGCGGGCGACGCGATCATCGTCGTCCACGGCGGGCCGCTGCTCGACCACGGCTACCTGGTCGAGCCGCTCCGCCCGCTCGCCGGCGACCACCAGCTCGTGTTCTACGACCAGCGGCTGAGCGGGCGATCGGACGGCCGCGTGGACAGCGCGTCGGTTACGCTGGACGCCTTTGTCGCCGACCTCGAAGCCCTGCGCCGAGCGCTGGGCCTGGACCGGATCCACCTGCTGGCGCACTCCTGGGGCGGCCTCCCCGCCATGAAATACGCCCTCGCCTACCCGGACCGCCTCCTGTCGCTGGTCCTGGTGAGCCCCATGGCCCCTTCCGCGGAGCTCCGGCAGAGGGAGGCCGCGGCGCTCCGGGCGACGATCGAGCCCGCCGACACCGCGGGGCTGGGCGCTCTCCGGGCATCCGCCGGCTTCGCCGCGGGCGACCCGGCGACGATCGAGCGGATGCTCCAGCTGTCCTTCCGATCCCAGCTCCACGACCCCGGCCTGGCCGAGGGGCTGAGGTTCCACATCCCGGAAGACTACCGCGAGCGCGGCCGGCAGCTCGGCCGGCTCATGGGCGAGCTCGGGTCCTACGACCTGCTCGCGGAGCTGGCGGAGCTCCGGGTGCCCACCCTCGTGCTTTACGGAGCTTCCGAGGTCGGCGTGTCCCTCGGCGGAAACGCCTTCCGGTCCACGATTCCGGACGTCACGCTCGAAGTCCTGCCGGGCGCCGGCCACTTCGCCTTCCGGGAGAGACCGGCCGCCTTTCTCCGGCTGACGAGGGCGTTTCTGAAAGAGGCTGCGCCGTCACGCAAACCCTGACGGCGCGAGCCTTGCGGCGCATCCGGCATCTGGCCTTAACCACCTCCAAGAGGAGGCCGATGAACGCGGCGACCGGCGCTTCGGGCGGGTCCGAGGGGATGGGCGACGTTCGTCCCGAGGCAGCGGATCGGACCCGGGTGATCCTGCTGGTCGAGGACGACGCGACGGACCGTCATCTGTACGGGCGTCTCCTCTGGTACAACGGCTACAGCGTCCTGCACGCGGCGGACGCCGAGACGGCGATCGCCACGGCGCTGGACGCCCGACCCGACCTCATCCTGCTCGACATCATCCTGGCCGGAGAGATGACCGGCCTGGATGTCGCCCGCCGGCTCCGGAGCGAGGGCATGGACGTCCCGATGGTGGTCCTCTCGGCCGTGAAGCGTGAGGAGCTCGGGGCGGCCGTCGACGGGCTCCGCATCGACGCCTACCTCGAGAAGCCCATCGACCCGTTCGCCGTGGTGAGGGAAGTCCTTCGCCACGTGGGCGGCGCCAGACCCGCCGACGACCGCTGAGCGGATTCCGTTCTCCGCCGCCGCACCCTCCGCCGCGCCCGGATCCAGCCCCGCCTCCAGACGAGCGAAAGCCCGGACTCGGGGCCCGGGCTTTCGAAAGGCGGCGCTGGTGAAAGGAATTACAGCGCGACGATCGGCTCGATCGTGTTCCGGATGCTCAGCCTCAGCACAGAGCCGAAAAGGCCGCCATCGATGTCCACACGATTGAACCGCCACACCCGTACGCGCTGATCGTCCCGGGCCGGGTTCTCCTGGCCAGGCACCGTGAAGCTACCCGAGTCGGGAATCCCCTCGACCTCGAAATCCTTGGTCTCGATATCGGCCCCGCGCGCCTCCGCGGCACGCGTCCAGTTGATCAGCAGCGGCTCGCCGGCCACGATCGTATCGTTCGCCAACGGCGCGGTGATCGCGTGCTGCTCGATCCCGCCGACGACCACCCCCTGCACCTTCATGGAATCGCCGCTCGCCGCGTCCAGCCGGAAGTCGCCGTCCGGAAAGGAGTTGAGTTGAGCGCTGTACTCGCCGGAGCCGGCGTCCATCTCCAGGAGGTTGAGCGTACCCGCGTCGCCCGCACGGACGACGACAGTGGCGCCGGAGACCGGCTGCCCGGCCTGGTTACGGAGCTTCACCTCGAACGTCGTGACGAAGCCACCTGCAACATCCTCGGCTTCGATGTCGGCCTGCACCAGCATGTTCCGAGTGCCGGTGCCCGGATTGTTCTGCTCCACTGCCGGTCCCACCGGGTCATCGCCGCACCCGATGACGAACAGCGCCGCGAGGCCGAGCGACAGTGCTGGCTTCATTCCCATCATTGGGATCTCCTCGAAGTTCTCTGGTGGTATCCGGAACCACACGAGGAGCAAGAGCGGTGCCCGACGCGGCAGCAATCGGGCAAATGCCGCGTTCTGTACCGCTGCGCAAGCGATTTCCGGCCTGTCTCCTCCGCGCCCGCGCCGGCGTCGCCGCTGCAGAGTCGCGCAAAAAGTGTCCGAAGTGAAGGAAATTCGTGGCGCCCAGGGGCGATTAGCGCGACCGGCCGTTCGGAATGGAACCTGGGCCTAGGCGGGAGGTACGTCGGGCTCCATGAACCAGCAGGACCTCTACGCGATAATCGGCGAGGATGGCTTCCACCGCCTGGTCGCGGCGTTCTACCGCCGCGTCCCTGACGACGACATCCTCGGTCCGATGTACCCGTCGGAGGACCTGGCGGGCGCGGAGCAGCGGCTGCGC
>JAHWKI010000126.1:0-1140 GCA_019347975.1 Gemmatimonadota bacterium | reverse complement strand
CCGGGTCGTTCGCTATCCGTCCGCGGACCTCCCCGGACCTTCTCCCTCGCCCGCGGCGGGGTCGATGGGGGCATAAACCGGATCCGGTGGACGCTTCTCGAGCGGATCGTGCAGCGCCGGGTCGTGCGCCGCGGCCTGCTTCGGGAAAAGGAGCGAAGTGACCACCGCCGTGCCGAGCACGGCGGCGATCACGCCGAGGGACAGGCCTATGGGCACCTTGTAGATGTCGACCACGAGCATCTTGGCGCCCACGAAGACCAGCACCACGGACAGCCCCAGCTTCAGGTAGTGGAACCTGTGGATCACACCGGCGAGCAGGAAGTAGAGCGCGCGCAGTCCGAGGATGGCGAAGACGTTGCTCGTGTAGACGATGAAGGGATCGGTGGTGATCGCGAAGATCGCGGGGATCGAGTCCACGGCGAAGATCAGGTCCGTCGTCTCGACCAGCACGAGTACGACGAAGAGCGGCGTGGCGACGCCCCGCATCCGGCCGCCGACCTCCTCCCGCACGAAGAACTTCTGCCCGTGGTAGACGTTCGTGACCGGAATGAGGCGGCGGATCAGCCGGATGACCGGATTGCTCTCCGGCTCGATCGCGTGCGCCGTCTGCGTCGCCATGCGGATGCCGGTAAAGACGAGGAAGGCGCCGAAGATGTAGATGATCCAGTGGAACCGGTCGATCAGCGCCGCCCCCGCTCCGATCATCGCGCCGCGCATGAGCAGCGCCCCCAGGATGCCCCAGAACAGCACCCGGTGCTGATAGCGCGGCGGGACGTTGAAATAGGAGAAGATCAGAACGAAGACGAAGATGTTGTCGACCGAGAGGGCCTTCTCGATCAGGTAGCCGGTCAGGAACTCCAGCCCGACCTGCGCGCCCATGAAGTGATAGACACCGAGATTGAAGACCAGCGCGAGGGCGATCCAGAACGCGCTCCATGCGGCCGCCTCCCTCAGCGAGACCTCATGAGCCTCCCGGTGGAAGACGAACAGATCCAGTGCCAGCATCGCCAGCACGAAGATGTTGAAGCCCACCCACAACAGGATCGGATCCACGGTCATTCCTCTGCTTCGGTCTCGTGACTCGCGTCCGGATCAGATCCGGGCCGCGAAGGGCAGGAAATTCCGGACCGCCTCCAGGCC
>JAHWKI010000125.1 GCA_019347975.1 Gemmatimonadota bacterium | reverse complement strand
CCTGGTAGATCGGCACCGTCCCGATCGGGACCGGGCTGTTCCGGATGATCCACTGGCGGGTCTCGTGGATGTTCTTCCCAGTGCTGAGGTCCATCACGGTGTCCGCGCCCCAGAGGATCGCCCAGCGGAGCTTGTCCACCTCCTCCTCGATGGAGGACGTCACGGCGCTGTTCCCGATGTTCGCGTTGATCTTCACCTTGAAGTTCCGGCCGATGATCATCGGCTCGAGCTCCGGGTGGTTGATGTTCGCCGGGATGATGGCGCGCCCGCGGGCGACTTCGCTGCGGACGAACTCGGGCTTCATCCCTTCCCGGATGGCGATGTACTCCATCTCCGGCGTGATCTCGCCCCGCTTCGCGAACTCCATCTGGGTGACGGGACCGCCGCTGGAGCGGAGGGGCCGGTTCCGGAGCGCCGAAGGGACGAGCTCTCCGAACGGCCGCCCGGCGAACGGATCAGGCGACGGGGCCACCTCCCGTCCCGCGATCCACTCCACCCGCACGGCCGGGAGGCCCCGCAGCGGATCGGCGTCGAGAGGGCCGGCCGTGTCGTAGACCCGGAGCGACGGCTCACCGCCGGACAGGCGGATCTCGCGGACGGGCACACGAATGCCGTACGGCCCCTCATCGTAGGCACGGTACGAGCCGGGGAACGCGTCGCCGTAGTCACCCTCAGCCGGGGCGATGGGCAGCTCTGCGCGAGCGGGCGAACGGGGGGCGCGTGTGGCCATGCTGCTCTCCTTCCGGGGCTCGTCGATCGACGACGGAAGGGCTCATCCACGCTGCGTTCGGAGAGGCCGCCTCCCTACGCCGGTGCGAACCGGATCAGGTTCCAAGGGACTCTCTCAACCCGTGCGCCTCTGCGCGGGTACCCCTGGCGGTCCTCGAACGCTAGTCGTGCTACCTCCGCGTGTCAACTCGGACCGCGGCTTCGCAAGAGCGTGCTTGGCGGCACAAGAGGGCGCCCGTTCCGGGCGCAAGAGCGCCGCCCCGAGGGCGCCAAGAGCGCTGCGCAAAAGGCGGCCTTCGGCCGCAAGGGGCGCCCGCCCTGTCGGGCGGGCAGGGCGCCGCCGGTCCCCGGCGCGTTTGCGAGCGAAGCGAGCGCCCCCTTGCGAGCGCAGCGAGCCTTTTGCGCAGCCCTCTTGCGCGCGCAGCGCGCCCTCTTGCGAAGCCCTCTTGCGCGCCCCGGCGCGCCCTCTTGCGAGCGAAGCGAGCGCGTCCCGTCCAGCTATTGGCCCGCCCCCTATCCTGTGAAACCGTGTGTCGCGAAGGGTCGGCCTGCGCTCCAACGCGAACACACAGGAGGAAGAGATGAGAAAGACCATGATGATGCTGGCTCTGGCCGCGACCGCGGCCCCGTTCGCGCCGGCGGCGGTCGCCGCGCAGGAGTGCACGGATGCCTACGTGAAGTGCCTGAACGACACGCATGAGCTGACGGGGGTCCTTCAGACCCTGGCGGATATCGAGTGCTTTTCCGCATACCTCCGCTGCGTCAGCGGTAGCTGACTGAAGGAGCGGGAATAATCATGCGCAGACCGACTCTTCTTCTACTCCTGTCCGCGCTCGCGTGCGGCGAACCGGACGGGGAGGTCTATGCCGTGGTGGACGACTTCCTGGAGCGCGCCGTTCCCGCGTCGTGCGCTCGCGCGCAGGTGCGGGACAGCCTGGCCATCACGGAAATGCGTTCGGTGAGCGACTCGACCTGGCTGGTCCTGGACGAGCCACGGCGGCGAATCATCGAGCTCGATCACGAGATCCGGATCCTGTGGTCCATGGAGTACCCGCCGGTGGGGCCCGGATCGGCGGGAAAGGCGGTGAGCGCGGCGCTGCTGGGGGACAGCGCCGTCGCGATGGTCGATCGGGGCGGGCTCCGGTTGCTGATCCTCTCCCGGGCCGGCGATCTCCTGAGGTCGACGCCCCTCGGATTCCTACCCAACCGGCTCGCCACCACGCCCGCTGGCGACGTCCTGGTCACGCCGCTCCGGGTTGGCGACGAGCCGCCGACGCTCCTGGTCCGGTTCGCCGGCTCCCGTAGGAGCGACCTACCGGTGCCGCCACGCTACTATGGGGACATGATGATCCGAGCCATGGGGAACATCGCCCGGGTGGAGACGTTTCCCGACGGCCGCGCCCTGGTGCTCCACGAGTACCTGGCGCCGCGCGGCTTCGCGGTCGCACCGGACGGCGGTGTCACCCGCCTGGCGGTGCCGACGCCGGACGCGACGCTGAGCCAGCTCGACTACGTTCCAACGCCGCCGCTGACCGAGGAGGACCAGCCCCGGATCATGGTCCCGGCGCTGGGGCTGAGCGTCGACGGGGATCGGTCGGAGGTCTACCTGATGACGCGGTCGGGACGCATGGTGGGGGATGTCGCCCAGCGGGCGATCCTGCGCCTGGATGGCCGGCTCGGATTCCTGGAGGCGTACACTCTGGATGTGGCGGCCCGTGACATGGCGGTGCTGCCCGCCCGCGGCCTCGCCGTGCTCACGGACGACGAGGACGCCATCTTCACCTGCGTGCTTCCCACGAGGGATGCCCATGCTCGGGCTGACTGAACTCGCGGTCCGGCGGGGGCGGACGCTCGTGGTGACGGCCCTCACCCGCGAGATCCGCCCCGGGCCCGTCTTCTGGGTCACCGGGCCCAACGGCGCGGGGAAGTCCAGCCTGATGCGCGTCCTGGCCCTCCTCGACCCACCCGCCGCGGGCGCGATCCGCTACGGGCTGGATCCCGACGAGCGCTTCCTCTACTTCCACTCGGAGATGACGCTCCCCGCCTCCTCGACGGTCGGTGCATGGGAGCGGTTGACCGGGCGGTTGCTTTCCGCGCGCGATCGGCCCGATCGTACGGCCCTGTGGCCGGACGTGGAGCCGGGGCGGCGGGTGGGTCGGCTCTCCACGGGCGAGCGGAAGCGGCTGCTCCTGGACTCGCTGCTCCGGCGCCGCGGCCCGCTGTTGCTCGACGAGCCCTACGAGCACCTCTCGCCGGACTCGAAGTCGGCGCTCAGCGCGGCCCTCCGCGATCGAGCCCGGACCCGGGTGGTGGTGGTCGCAACCAACCAGATCCCGCCGGCCACGGCTGTGGAGGCGGGGATCCGGCTGGAGGCGGGCGCCGCGGAGCCGCTGCCGGCCGAGGCCGGATCGTGACCCGCCGGACGCTGGCGCTGGCGCGTCACTCGGTCCACACCAATCTGCGCACGCCGTTCACCTGGACGGGCGCGGCGCTGCTGCTCGCGGTGTCCCTGCTGGGGCCGCTGATCTCGCTTCGGAACCACGGCACCTGGGCCTTCGATCCCGAGATGCTGGGGACGGGGTTCGCCTTCGGCGCGCTGTTCGTGATCCGGTCCGGGGTCGTGGAGCAGCGCACGGGCGGTCTCCAGGACTTCCTCCGTGTGAACTGCATCAGCGCGTCCGAGCACGTCCTGGCGGCCGTGCTGTCCCTGGCGGCGAGCTGGCTGCTCTACACCGCATTTGCGTTCGCGGTGGGAGTGGTCCTCTCCGGCGGCGATGTGGGGCTGGCCGCCTGGACGGTGTCGCTCCTGTCGCTGACCCTGGGGCTGCTCCTGCCGTTCGCACTGATGGTGGAGTGCGCCTCCGACCTCCGGACCCCCCTCTTCGTCCCCGGCTTCATCTACTTCGCCGGCCTGTTCGCCCTGGCCGCGGCGCTCGGATACCAGAGGATGGCGGAGCTGCTGGGGCTGAACGCCGACCGCGCCTGGCCACCCTCCTCCCTGCCCCTCGCCACGCGGGCGGGCGTCTCCCTCGTCGTCGGCTTCGCCCTCATCCTCCTGGTCACCCGGGCGCGGGGCCGGCGGCGACGGCAGCGGGAGAGGCGGGCGCGCGCCGCGGCTCCGGTCGGCGCATCCCGCGATGGGACGGCCCCGCGCTGACCCTCGTCATCCTGCGGGCGTCCTGATCCGGGGCCGCGGCGGGCTCTCCTCCCAGGTTTACGGGTTACGTGCCGGACCCACTTGTCGGCGCGAGGGCGCCAGCGATGGAAAACGAGCGCTCGCTCTTTTTATTCGCGGAGGGCTTTGAGTCGAACGGCCCGCGCCGGGCGCGCGGCCGGGCGTCAGCCGCTCAGGCGCGTTCGGCGCACACGTCGCAGTGACCGCAGCGGTGGTCGGGCTCGGGGCTCTGGCCGAAGTACTCCATCAGATAGGCCGTACGACAGCGGGCGTTGCGACAGTAGCCGATCATGGCGTCGAGCTTCTCCCGGTCGGCCTTCCGCCGTGCCTCGTAATCCAGCAGGTCGGCTTCGAGGTCGGTTTGGGACACGTCCTCGACCATCCGCTCCCAGCCCCCGCCGCGGTACTCGCGCACGGCGTCCTCGCGCTTCAGCAGCGTGAGGACGATGCGGGCCTTGCGGGCCGGGACGTCGGCCGCGGCGGCGATGTCCTCGAGGGGCCAGGCCTCGCCGGGCTTCAGCGCGTTCACCACGCGGGCCACCTGCGCCGCCTCCTCGATGGAGGGGTACTTCCCGCCGAGGAAATAGCTCTGGATGCGACGGTCCTCCTCGCGGTAGAGGATGACGCACCGGGCGGGGGCGCCGTCGCGGCCGCTCCGGCCGACCTCCTGGTAGTACGCCTCGGGTGAGCCGGGGACGTGCCAGTGGGCGACGAACCGGATGTCGGCCTTGTCGATGCCGAGCCCGAAGGCGTTCGTGGCGAACACCGCCTTGACGTCCCCGTTCATGAAGGCGTCCTGCGCCTCCCTGCGCTGCTTGGAGGTGCGCTGGCCGTGGTAGAGCGCGAGGTCGAAGCGGTCTTCGAGCTCGGCGTACAGCCGCTCGGCCTCCTTCACGGTGGCGAAGTAGACGATCCCCGAGCCCTCGGTCTCCTCCAGGATCTGCACGAGCGCCTCCAGCTTGCGCTCGTCGTTGACCGTACGCTGGAGCTCGAGGTAGAGATTGGGCCGGATGAGGTCGAACATGATGCGGAACGGGTCGTCCATCCGGAGCTGCTCCACCACGTCCCTCTGGACGTCGGGCGTTGCGGTGGCCGTAAGCGCCAGGATCGGGGGCCGCCCGAGTCGCTCCGCGATCGATCCGAGCATCATGTAATCGGGGCGGAAGTCGTGTCCCCACTCGGAGATGCAGTGCGCCTCGTCCACCACGAAGAGGGCCACCTTCCGGTCCAGGATCGCCTCGAAGAACGCGCGGTCGCGGAACCGCTCCGGCGTGACGTAGAGGATCTCGCCGGCCCCCGCGGCCACCGCCTCCTCCGCCGCTCGCTTCTGGCCCCCGGTCAGCCCGGAGTTGATGGTCAGAGCGGACACCCCCACCCGCTCCATCTTGTCCGTCTGGTCCTTCATCAGGGCGATGAGGGGGGAGACGACGAGCGTGATCCCCTCCAGCAGGACCGCCGGCAGCTGGTACATGAGTGACTTCCCCGCCCCGGTCGGCAGGACCACCAGCGCGTCCCGACCCTCGAGCACCGCCCGTACCACCTGCTCCTGCCCCGCCCGGAACGCCTCGTGTCCGAAGCGCTCCCGCAACGTCGCCAGCACCCGCTCCTCTTCCACCAGCATCCGCGTCTCCGCCTCTCGTTTCATCTCCGGGTCGATGCTTCAGAGGGCAAAGTGCGTTCCCACGCCCTCAGGGGCTGCCCGCCGGGCGCGTGCCGGACTAGATTCGTGCGGGCGCGGCGGCCGGGCGAACCTTCCGGTGTCGAGCCCTGTCCAAACGTCTGGATCCAGACTCCGGGAGCGCAGGTGAAGCCAGGCGGGTTTTTCTCCGAAATGCAGCGGCGGCGCGTGTGGCGTGTGGCTGGCGCCTACGTCATCGTCGCCTGGATGGCGGTGGAGATCGTCCTGGAGACGTTCCCTCTGCTGGGCTTCCCCGGATGGGTGCCGCGGGTCGTGGTGCTGCTGGCGTTCGCGGGCTTCCCCGTCACCCTCGTCCTCGCCTGGGCTTTCGATCTCACCGCCCACGGCGTCGTCCGCACTCCCGCCCTCGAGGCGGAGGAGCCGGGTGCCGGTGGGGCGGTCCTCCTCGACATGCCCCGCGGCCGGCTCGCGGGGGTCTTCGGCGCGGGGATCCTGGTCGCGCTGGTAGGCTTCGGCGCGTACTCGACCTACGCCCCGAGCGGGACCATTCGCCCCGAAGCCATCCAGTCCATCGCGGTGCTGCCCTTTTCCGACCCCAGCGAGAGCGGCAGCCAGCGCTACTTCGCGGACGGCGTCACGGAGGAGCTGATCAACCGGCTGTCCCGCCTCCAGGAAGTCCGTGTGGCGGCGCGCACGTCGTCCTTCGCGCTGCGCGAGGAGCGAGCGGACCTGGCGACGGTGGCGGAGCGGCTGAAGGTCGACGCGGTCGTCGACGGCAGCGTTCGCCGGGAAGGCGATCAGCTCCGCGTGACGGTGGAGCTCATCGACGTGCGGTCCGGCTTCCAGATCTGGGCGGAGAAGTACGACCGGACGGTGGACGACATCTTCGCCATTCAGGACGACATCTCGGCGGCCATCGTCGACGCGCTGCGCCTTCAGCTCGCTCCCGGCGCGTCGCGCCTCCGCGCGGGGACGGAGAGCGTCCGCGCACACGACGCGTACCTCCTCGGCCTCTCGCGCTGGAACGCCCGCACCGAGGCGGACCTCCTGCGGGCGCTCGCGTACTTCGAGGAGGCCGCGGCCGAGGACGCCGGGTTCGCGCCGGCCTACGCGGGCATCGCGCTCACGTATGCGGTGATCCCCGCCTACAGCGACATGCCGGCGGAGGAAGCGGCGGACCGCGGCTCGGAGGCCGCCGCCCGCGCCCTCGCCCTCGACGCCCAGCTGGCCGAGGGGCACGCCGCCATCGGCCAGATCGCCCAGTCCCTGGAGTGGAACCTCGAGGCCGCGGAGATGGCGTACCGCCGCGCCATCGAGTTCCAGCCCAGCTACGCCACCGCTCACCAGTGGTACGCCGAGACCCTGATGATGCGGGGCCGGCTCAACGAGGCCGACCGGGAGATCGAGACGGCGCTGCGCCTGGATCCCCTCTCGCTCGCGGCGCGGACCGTACGGGCCTACCTGCTGACCGTTCAGCGGCGCTACGACGAGGCGCGCCAGGCGTATCAGGCGCTGGTCTCGGAGCAGCCGGATTACGCCCTGGCGCATATGTGGCTGACCCTGCACTGCCTCGCCCGGGACTGCCGGCAGGAGGCCGTTGGCTCCCTCCGCGCCGCCCTCCCGCCCGCTGTGGCGGCGCCCCTGATCGAGGTGGTCCGCGCACTGGACGACCCCGCTCGCCGGGAGCGGGCCACCCCGCGGGCTCAGGGAGCTGGATGGGGCCGTTCCGGCGGCGCAGCTCGCGTTCTTCTGGGCGGCGCTGGACGAGCGCGGGGAGGCGGTGGACCGCATCGAGCGGGCGTTCGAGGAAGGGGGGGACCCGAACCTGCCGTTCTACGTCATCCATCCCCTGTTCGACGACGCGCGCCGGGACCCGCGATTCCGCGCGGTAGCCGACGCCCTCGGCACGGAGGCGCCGACCGCCGGTCGGGCGCCGGTCCCCTCCCTCTGATCCGCTTCCGCGCGCCACTCTCCTGTCCTGAAATCCACGACGGGGCCCGGATCTTGAAGCTGGCTGCCGCGCAATACATCGGTCCCCGAGGAGAACGGCAATGGCGGCAACAGTATGCAGGAGCTGCGGCACGGCGGTCCCGGCCGGAGCCGCGGTGTGTCCGAGCTGCGGTGTGGAAGATCCCGTCGTCGCCTCGGCAGCCGTGGGCCCCAGCCCGGAGCGGCAGACGGGGGCGGCGATGAAGAGCACGGCGAAGGCGATCGGCTGTCTGGTGCTCGCCGTGATCGTGCTGGGTATCGCGCTGCTCGTCGGCGTTTTCGACCTGTTCTTCTGAGGCTGGCGGCGCGGTTGCGGGCCGCACGCGCCGTTGATACCCTCCCGGCATGCCGACTCCCGCGGTCGAGGACTACCTCAAGGCGATCTATCAGCTCAGCGAGGGGGACCGTGCGGTCGGGACGTCCGCCATCGCGGAGCGGCTGGGGGTGGCGCCAGGGTCGGTGACGGGGATGCTCAAGCGGCTCGGGAAGCAGGGGCTGGTCGAGCACGAGCGCTACCAGGGCGCGCGCCTCACGGACCCGGGCCGCCGCGAGGCGATCCGGATGATCCGGCGGCACCGGGTCCTGGAGCTGTTCCTGGTGGAGGTCCTCGGCTACACCTGGGACCAGGTCCACGTCGAGGCCGAGCGCCTCGAGCACGCCGTGACGGACGGGCTGGTGGACCGGATGGCCCGCGTCCTGGGCGACCCGGAGTCCGACCCGCACGGCCACCCCATCCCCAGCAGCGCCGGCCAGATCCAGGTCACGGAGCTGCCGACGCTCGCGCAGCTCGAGCCCGGCGACCGCGCCATCCTCCGCCGGGTCAGCGACGAGGATCCCGAAGCGCTCCGCTACCTCGCCCGCCTCAACCTCATCCCCGGCGTCGAGCTGGAGGTCCTGGAGAGGACGCCGTTCCAGGGCCCGCTCCGCGTCCGCGTCGGCCAGTCCGAGGAGATGATCGGTCTCGAGCTCGCCGCCCGCCTCAAGGTGGAGATCGCCGCGTAGCCTCCTCGGCCGCGAGCCCGCGGAGCAGCGCCCGCACGTCGACGCAGTCGCAGTCCAGGGCGCCGCGGTACTTCAGCACCACCCGCCTCTCCGCGTCCAGCGGACGGACCGCCGCCACGCGAGGGGGGTAGCCAGCGCCATGCACACCGTGTTCACCATCGGGCATTCCACCCGCCCCGCGGACGAGCTGGTCGGGCTGCTGCAAGGCAACGGGGTGCGTGTGCTGGTCGACGTGCGGCGGTTCCCGGGATCGCGGCGCCACCCGCAGTACAACCGGGAAGAGCTGGCGAGGACGCTGGAGGGGGCGGGGATCGGCTACCGGCATGAGGAGGATCTGGGCGGGCGTCGGGAGGGAGCGCGCGTGGATTCCCCGAACGGCGGCTGGCGGAACGCGAGCTTCAGGGCCTACGCCGACCACCTCGGCACGCCTGCCTTCGCGGAGGCGGTGGCGCGGCTCCTGGCGGACGCCGCGCGGGGTCCGGTGGCGATCATGTGCGCGGAGGCGGTGCCGTGGCGATGCCACCGGCAGCTGATCGCCGACGCGCTGGTGGCGGGCGGCGCGGAGGTCCGGCACATCCTGTCCGGGGCGGAGCCGGCGCTCCACGAGCTGAACGCGATGGCGGTGGTGGACGACGGGGGGGCGGTGACGTATCCGGCGGAGGCTCCGGAGCAGCCGGACCTGTTCGGCGGGGAGCCCGCGGCCGACGGGAGCTGACGCTCTACCGGCCGGGCGCCGTCAGCGCGCGGTAGCTCTTGAGGTGGCGGAGCGCGGAGAGCTTGTCCCCCTCCCGCTCGAGGAGGCGTGAGAGATTGTAGTGGGCGTCGGCGAAGGCGGGGTCCGCCTCGATGGCGCGGCGGTAGGCCCGGGCCGCCTCATCGAGGCGCCCGAGGTCCTCGAGCGCGACGCCGAGGTTGAAGGCGGCGGTGGACTGGTCGCCCCCGGACGCTTCGAGGGCGCGGGCGTACAGGACGGCGGCCTCCTCCACCTCCCCCTCCTCCTGGAGGAGGCGCCCCAGGTTCACGAGCGCCTCGGCGTGGTCCGGCTGCAGCTCCAGCACCCGGGCGTACGCCCGCTTGGCCTGGGCGGGCGCCTGGACCTCGAGCTGCATGCCGAGCTCCAGCCATTCGTCGAGGGACGCCCGTCCGCCCGACTCCTCCACCGCCCGTCGCGCCAGCGGCTCCACGCGGGCCGCGAGCTCGGCCACGTCGAACGTGAACCGGAGCTGGCCCGACTCCGGCTCCCAGGAGCGCCCCTCGTCGTAGACGACGACCTCGTCCCCCTCCGCGGCGATGCGCACCTCGGTGAGCGACCGGCCGGTGGGGAGCTGCTCCTTCAGCCGCTCGAGCGAGCGCAGGATCCGGCGTTGGGGGACCCGCGCATCGAGGAGCGCCTTGGCGGTGCGGAGGAGCACCAGGTCCTGGAAGGAGAAGAGATACCGCCCGACGTCGTCCCGCGCGGGGTCCAGGATCCCGGACCGGCCGTACTCCCGCGCCTGGCGGGTGGTGAGCCCGACCAGCGCGGCCACGTCTGCCGTCGTGTACCCCCTCATGCGGCGCCTCCAGGGGCTCCCGCCCGGGTCAGGAGGACGCGCCTCCCGCCTTCTTCCGTCCCCCGGCCTTCTTCGACGACGACTTGGCCCGCTTCGCCGGCTTCCGCTCCGCGCCGCCCCGGTCCAGGCTGGCCTTGAGGGCCTCCATCAGGTCGATGATCTGGGTCTGCGGCTCCTCCGACGCCGCCACCGTGATGTCCTCGCCCTCGACCTTCCGGTTGATCAGCTCCAGGACCCGGTCCCGCACCTCGTCGCGGTACTTCTCCGGCTGGAACGACTCGTTGGCGATCTGCTGGATCAGCTGGATCGCCAGCTTGAGCTCCTGATCCTTCGGCTCCGCGTCCCCGATCGGCACGTCCTCGAACGAGCGGATCTCGTCGGCGTAGTGGAGCTGCTCCATGATCACGCCGTCATCCTTGGGCGTCAGCAGCACCAGGTACTGCTT
>JAHWKI010000335.1 GCA_019347975.1 Gemmatimonadota bacterium | reverse complement strand
AGCAGTACGGCGTCGCCTCCGCCCAGATGGTGGACCCGCGGGAGAAGGTGGACCTGCCGGGGCCGAGCCCGGGCTCTCGTCGTCAGGTCGCCCGGGAGCTGATCGCGCACATCATCGAGCAGCGGCTGGACGAGATCCTGGAGCTGGTCGCCGCCGAGATCGAGCGTTCGGGTGAAGCGGATGAGCTGGGCGCCGGCGTTGTGCTGACCGGCGGCGGCGGCGAGCTGACGGGCGCGGTGGACGTCGCGCACCACGTGTTCGGCGTGCCCACCCGGATCGGCACGCCGGGCACCGAGCTGGGAGGACTGGCAGACGCGGTTCGCAAGCCGCGCTTCGCCACGGCCACGGGTCTGGCGCTGTTCGGCGCGGAGACGCGGATGGCCGGCGGGGTGGGAGGGGCCGGGCTGGTCGGGAAGGTGATGTCGTGGTTGAGGGAGTTCTTTTGAGCGCGTGTAACCTAAAGGAGGGTTGACATGATGATCTTCGAATTCGAGGAAGCGGCGGCGCAGAACGCACGCATGAAAGTGGTCGGCGTGGGCGGCGGAGGCGGGAACGCCGTCAACCGCATGATCGACGAGGATCTGGAAGGCGTGGAGTTCATCAGCGTCAACACCGATGCGCAGGCGCTCAAGCAGTCGAAGTCCCAGCTCAAGCTCCAGATCGGGAAGAAGCTGACCCGGGGGCTCGGGGCGGGGGCCCGCCCGGAGATCGGGCGGCAGGCGATCGAGGAGAGTCGGGAAGAGATCCGGCGCGTGCTGGAGGGCGCGGACCTGGTCTTCGTCACCGCCGGGATGGGCGGCGGGACGGGGACGGGCGCGGCGCCCATGATCGCGGAGATGGCGCGCGAGTTGGGCGCGCTCACCATCGGCGTGGTGACCCGGCCTTTCCTGTTCGAGGGCAAGAAGCGGATGCGCCAGGCCGACCAGGGCCTGGCCGAGCTGAAGCGGACCGCGGACACGGTCATCGTGGTGCCGAACGAGCGGCTGCTGAGCGTCGTCGGGAAGGGGACCTCGTTCCGGGACGCGTTGAAGAAGGCCGACGAGGTGCTGCTGCACGCCACGCGCGGGATCAGCGATCTGATCCACGTGACGGGGGAGGTGAACGTGGACTTCGCCGATGTCCGGACGGTGATGGCCAGCCGCGGTCCCGCCCTCATGGGGACGGGCTTCGGGCAGGGCGAGAACCGCGCGGTCGACGCGGCCCAGGAGGCGATCTCCAGCCCGCTGCTGGATAACGTCTCCATCGGGGGCGCGCAGGGCGTGCTGATCAACATCACGGGGGGCATGGACCTGACCATCGACGAGGTGACGACCATCGCGTCGATCATCCAGGAGGCGAGTGGCGAGGAGGCGGAGATCATCTTCGGCGCCGTCCACTCGCCCGAGCTGGAGGGCGAGGTGCGCGTGACGGTGATCGCCACGGGGCTGGTCCAGGAGGACGAGCGCCCGAGCGGCGTGATCCGCGGGGCGTTCAACCGCCCCGAGCCGTCGCTCTCTTCGACGTCGCGGACCGCCGCGAACGCCGGCAGCCACGGCCACGGGAGTCCGGCCAGCGTGTCCCGTCCGGAGCCCGTCTACGCCCAGTCCGGCGCGGGGGGGAACGGCGCTTCGGCCGGACGCGGCGGGGAGTACGCAGAGCCGATGCCGTTCCCACGTCCTCCGCAGCGGCCCCTTGCGAGGCAGCAGCTGTCGGACCTAGATATTCCGACATTCATCCGCCGACAGATGGACTGAGCTTCCCCGCAGAATCGAGGAGGATCGATGCAGATCCGAAGCCGAGTTCTGGCCATCGGAGCTCTGGGGCTGTCGGCCGTGGGATTCGTGGCCGTCCAGCCCAGGGAGGCCGCTGATGTCGCGGCCACGGCTCCATTGCTCACGCCGCTGTACGCCCCGGCGGCCGAGGAGGTCGAGTCGCACGTGGTGCGCAGCGGCCAGACGCTGTCCCAGGTGTTTCAGGAGGCCGCGCTCGGCCGGGAGCTGGCGACGCTTCTCCTTGCGGTACGGGAGCACATCGACCCCCGGCGAGTCATGCCCAACACGGCTGTGCTCGTTCGCCGCTGGGCCGAGGACGGCGCGCCGCGGTCCGTGGATCTGACCCTCAACGCGGACACCACCGTCCGTCTCAGGCGGGAGTCCGTGGGCTGGTACGGCGAGATGGTGGTTACTCCGGTCGAGGTGGACACCCTCTTCCTCGCGGGCCGGCTCGAACGCGGGAGCAGCCTCTACCAGTCGATCGTTGGGCACCCCGAGCTGGACATCCCGCGCCGCGATCGGGACCGGATCGCCTACGACCTCGCCGATATCTACGGCTGGACGCTCAATTTCATAAGCGACATGCGCCCCGGAGACACCTTCCGCGTGGTCTACCAGCGGGAGGCGCGTCCGGACGGGACGACCCGGCGGGGGAGGGTGCTGGCGGCCGAGATCGTGAACGCGGGAACTCCGATGAGCGCCGTCTTCTTCGATCCGAGGGGGACGGGCGGGGACTATTACGACACCGAAGGCCGCTCGCTACGACTCACGTTCCGCCGCTATCCCGTACAGTTCGCGCGCATCACCT
>JAHWKI010000124.1 GCA_019347975.1 Gemmatimonadota bacterium | reverse complement strand
AGCGGAGGATGAACAGCAGCCCGGTGCCCGCGCCGATCTGGAGGAGGATCTGGAAAGCCTGGAGGGCGTTCCGCAGCCACAGCGCGACGAGGGCGGCGAGGACCATCAGGACCACCGTCGTGATCCGGCCGACGGCCACGAGCCTTGCCTCGGTGGCCGCGGGATCCACGAAGCGGCGCCAGAAATCGTGGACCACGTAGGACGAGCCCCAGTTCAGGTGCGTGGACATCGTCGACATGTACGCGGCCGCCAGCGACGCGACCACGAGCCCCAGGAGCCCGGCCGGCATGAAGGTCAGCATGGCCGGGTAGGCGAGATCGTGGCCCAGCAGCGACGGCGCCACCGCGGGGAAGGCCTCGCCGATGGACTCGACGGTCGGGAACACCACGAGCGAGGCCAGGCCCACGAGGATCCACGGCCACGGCCGGACGGCGTAGTGGGCCACGTTGAAGAAGAGGGTCGCGGCGGTGGCATCGGTCTCGTCGCGTGCCGAGAGCATGCGCTGCGCGATGTAGCCTCCCCCGCCGGGCTCCGACCCCGGATACCAGACGCTCCACCACTGGACGGCGAGGGGGATCACGAAGAGCGGGACGAACGCCGCCGGGTCCGTGAAGTCGGGCAGGATGCTGAGCTTGCCGGCCAGCGCCGGGTTCGAGAAGAGCGCCTCCAGACCGCCCACGTCCGGGTGCCCCACCGCGACGACGGCCGCGGCGATGGAGCCGGCCAGGGCGGTGATGAAGAGGAAGAAGTCGGTGAGGAGCACGCCCGTGAGTCCGCCCAACGCGCTGAACACCACCGTGACACCGCCCGTGACGAGGATGGCGACGAGCGGTGAGACGCCCAGCAGCACGCCGGCGATCTTGATGGCGGCGAGCGTGACCGTCGCCATGATCATGATGTTGAAGAACACGCCCAGGTAGAGCGCCCGGAATCCGCGGAGGAACGCGGCGGGCTTGCCGCCGTAGCGGATCTCGTAGAACTCCAGGTCGGTCATGACGCCCGCCCGTCGCCAGAGGCGTGCGTAGACGAAGACCGTGAGCATGCCGGTGAGGAGGAACGCCCACCACACCCAGTTCCCCGAGACGCCGCCCTGGCGGACGATGTCCGTGACCAGGTTCGGCGTATCGGCGGAGAAGGTCGTGGCGACCATGGAAACGCCCAGGAGCCACCACGGCATGGAGCGCCCGGAGAGGAAGAACTGGCGGGTGTCCCGGCCCGCTCGCCTCGAGGCGACGAGGCCGATCACCAGGGCGAAGGTCAGGTACAGGCCGACGATAGCCCAGTCCAGCGCGGAGAGGTTCATGGGGGCGGAAGTTCAGGCGGGAGGGGCCCGAGGGCAAGCGTTTTGTGAACGGAAGGACGCCCCTACTCCGTCACGATCTCCCGGCCCGCCGCCACGGCCACCGCGTCCTCCGCGATGGCGAGGGCCGCGTCGGGAAGGTACGTGGCCCGCCCCGCCTCGCGACGCAGCCACCACCCCGCGAACGCGGCGGCCACGGCGGCCAGGGCCCCGACCGTCGCCCCGGCGGAGCGCCGGTCCTCCCCTGCGCAGATCGCGCCGAGCAGACCGCCGATCACGGCCCGGCCGGCCAGCGAGGGGGGTGCGATGCGATCGGGAGTCCCCGGCAGCTTGTCGGCGATGAGCTCACCCGCGGCCAGGACCTGCAGCGTACGGGCGACGGCGGGCTCCTCCAGCCAGCGCTCCAGGCGCGAGCGGCGATGGCTCCGCCAGCGCGGCCGCTCCTCATGGGAAAGCTCGCGGGCCAGCAGCGCGGCGCCGGTGAGGCTCCGAAGTCCGGTCACCGCTCCCAGTCCGACAGCCGTCCCGAGTGATTTCCTCATGCCCCCTCCTCCGTTCGGTCCAGGTCTGTCTCGCCCTCGTGCAGGAGCCGTGCGCGCGGGCCCGGCACCGGCGGATCCTCCGTGACGATCCTGCGCAGGCGCTCGTGCGCCCGTCGGACCCAGCGGCGCTGGTACCGCCTTCCGACGAGCCAGAAGCCGATCCGGCTCCACGCGTTGGGGAAATCGCCCGGTCGCCACTGCGCGGCGATCCTGAACCGGATCTCGCCCGTGGCGTGGGACTTGGTCAGCAGGAACCACTCCCGCCCCGCCTCGATGTGGCCGGCGAGCGTGTCGTACCGGTAGCCGCGGACGGACTGGAGCTCGGAGCTCTCGTCGCGGATCGCCCCCACCCGGGTGCCGGCGAGGAAGCGGAACCCGAGGGCCTTCAGCTCGAGGAGCATGACTCGCCCTTCCAGGGGCTCGTTCGGGTCGAAGTGGCCCGTCACGATCCCCGGATCGGAGAACTCGTAGCGAACGACCGCTTCCCACGCCCGCTCGAACCTGCCGCCCGGCTCCGGTCGCCCGAGCCCCTCCGTTCCCACGGTGGTCTCGGTCGCGTAGCCCCGCCATCCGGCATCCTGTCGTTCGGCGGCGTCCGGATCGAAGTTCAGGGGGAGGCCACGTCGCGCCTCGAGTCCACGCTCCAGCTCCGCCTCGGACCATCCGGCCAGGAATCGCCAGTCGGCCACGTCAGACCTCCCGGGCCTGGAACGTCGGGCGATCGGCCGCCTCGTCGCCGGGCTCCGGATCAACCTTCCGCTTCTCCGCGTGCACGACACCCCCGACCCCCGCGCCGAACGACGTGGCGACGCGGTTCACGAGGTCCGTCCACGAGTTCGTCTGCATGGCATCGCCGGCGGCGAGAAAGCCCAGCAGCCGGCTACGGGATGAGGGCCGCGCGCGGCTCCGGATGTGGAATACGACGTCGCCCCGGCCGTTCCGGTACGCGCCGAACGTGATCCGGCCGGCTTCGGGGTGGCCGGGGAGCGTCGCCACCGTGAGCGACTGGCGGTCCCGGTGTACGACGCGTACGCCGAATGTTCCTGCGCCCGCGATCCGGATGTCCATCTCGTCACCCACCTCGAGAGGCCCTTCGGCCTCGGCAGGGCGAGTGAACGCCAGGAGGTCCGGCGGGGCGAACCCGGGGAGCCGCCGGGCCAGCAGCTCGGCCAGCTCTTCCGGGCCGCCGCTCGGCTCCTCGATCACGGCCCAGTAGTCCCGCTCCAGCAGGGATCCGCACCCGTCCGACGCGTGCTGGAGACCGTCCGCCGCTCCCGTCTGTGCGCCTGCCTCTGTCACGTCCTCCGCTCCTCCCGGGTTCCCTGCCACCGGAGCGCAAAATCGGGCCCGCTGGCACCCCGCTTGCCCCTGTCGGGGAGGACTGAACCCCCAGCGGGAGAGCCCATGTCGGAGCAGGACGTCAACCCGGCGGCGGAGCGCAGCGAGGGCGCGCGGCGCGCGGCGCCGGTGGTGAGGGACGAGCACGACGAGGCACGGTTCACACGGCTGATCGAGCAGCAGACCGCGCGCATCCCCTCGCACTGGTTCCTCCTGGCGGCGATGGCCTCCATGAGCGCGTCGCTGGGACTGGAGATCGCGGGGCAGACCCGGTGGAGCCGGTTCGTCGGCATGTGGGCCCCCACCCTGCTCATCACCGGGGTCTACAACAAGCTGGTCAAGGCGCTCGGGCCCAGGTAGCGGCCTCAGCGCTCCAGCGCCTGCCTGAGGTCCGCGTTCGTCTCCAGGTGCCCCGAGCCGTTCACCGTAGCGCGGGCGCCCACCTGATGGAGCCGGCTCCAGAGCCAGTCGGCCATGTTCGACCGGGAGGTGCCGTCCCCCGCCTGCACCCTGAACCGGTGCCGCATTCCGTCTCCGTCCCGTGCACCATCAGAGTCCTCCGGGCGCGCGGATGCCGCCGGGTCAGCCGCCGCCTCGGAAGCCCGATCCTTGTCCTTCTTCCGGCGGGCGCGGGCGAGGGCTCCCTCCAGGTAGAAGTAGGTGAGACCGGTGGCCCAGTAGACCAGGTCACCACGGTTCGGCTGCGTCGTCTCCCGGTCCGTCACGAGAGCCTCGCCGCCGCCCGCGGGATCGAACCGGATCCAGCCGACCCAGTGGGAGTCCTCCCGCTCCGCCCCCATCACGACGGCGACCCAGCTCTTTCCCTCTCCGTCCTCGACGGTGTTCTCGAATTCCAGCAGCTCTTCCGCCATTTCGCGCTCTCTCCGTTCGCCGTCCGGCGTGCAACGCTCGTGCCCGATCGCGACGTCCGGGAGCGGAACGGTTCGTGCCTCCACGCCCCGAGGCTTCTGCGATCCGTGAACGGAGGGGGCAATGGCGGTTGAACGAGTCCCGGGGGCGGCCAGGGCGGAGCGAGCGGCGCACTCGGCGGCGCGGAGCGCCGCGCCGTGGGTGGAGATGCTCGCGCGGCTGGGGTTCGCGGCGAAGGGCGCGGTCTACATCATGATGGGGCTGATCGCCGCATCCGCCGCCTTCACCGGTGGCGGCCGGACGGCCGGGTCGAGCGGTGCCCTCGCCACTCTCGCCGACAGCACGTGGGGCCGCCTCGCGCTGGGGCTGATCGCCGTCGGCCTCGCGGGCTACGTGCTGTGGCGCGGCCTGTCCGCGGCGCTGAACCCCGAGCACGAGAAGGCCGGGAAGCGCGCGTTTTACGCCGTGACGGCCGTGATCTACGCGGGGCTCGCGCTGGAGGCCGGCCGCCTGGCGATGGGGCAGATCGGTCGCGGGGACGACGGCGCGGCCCACTGGTCCGCGGAGCTGATGAGCCAGCCGTTCGGGCAGCTGCTCATGGGCCTGGTCGGGCTGGGGGTGCTCGTGTACGGCCTCCAGCAGATCTGGCACGGGTGGCGCGTCGACCTGGACGAGCGGCTGGAGATGAGCGCCATGTCGCGATCGGCCCGCGGGTGGACGATCCGGCTCGGCCGCTTCGGCCTCGCCGCCCGTGGAGTGGTCTTCGCCATCATCGGCGGGTTCTTCCTCGTGGCCGCGATCCAGTCGGACCCCTCCGAGGCCCTGGGGATCGGCGGCGCGCTCGGCATGATGAGGCAGATCCCCTGGCTCCTCGGGATCGTCGCCCTGGGCCTGGTCGCATACGGGCTGTACCAGCTCGTCCGCGCCCGCTATCGGCGGATCCGGGCCGCCTGACGTCGACGCCCGACGGCGGGAGGACCGGCTTGACGGAGCAGAGCTACAGATTCGGCCGCGGCCTGGGTCGCGGCGTCCTTCGCCGCTGCCCCGTCTGCGGCGAGCGGGACGTCTTCAGGAGCTGGCTGGAGACGCGCTCCGCGTGCCCCCGCTGCGGGCTGCGGCTCGATCGGAGCGAGAGCGATTTCTTTGTCGGCGGCTTCACCCTCAATTTCATCGTGGCCGAGCTCCTCCTGGCCGTGCTCATGGCGGCCGCGGTCGTGATCACCTGGCCGGACGTCCCGTGGGACTGGCTGCTCTGGGGGGGCGCGCCACTCATGGTCCTGGCTCCGATCCTCTTCTTCCCCTTCTCCCGGACCATCTGGCTCGCGCTGGATCTGGCCATGCGGCCCCCCCGGCCGGAGGATTCGAAGGGGCGGGTCCGCCGTCGTGGGGCGGCGGTGTGTCCTGAAGGCTGGCACTTCCCTTGCCGGTGGGGACAACGACCTGGAACCAGGCAAGGGAGAGTTACCATGGCGCTGCGACCGATATCGAGAGTGAACGACTTCGCCTTTCCCGAGGAGGCGTGGGACGTACGGGGCTGGACGGTGCGAACGCGACCCGACGACCAGAAGGTGGGCAAGGTGGAGGACATGCTCCTCGACGCGTCCGGGACGCTCCGGTACCTGGACGTGGACATGGGCTTCATGAAGAAGCACGTGCTCGTCCCCCTGGACCACGCGTGGGCGGACCGTGACGACAAGGTGGTCTGGATCGAGACGCTGACTAGGGAGCGGCTCCATGAGGTCCCGGAGTACGCGCTGGATCCGGAAGCCCTGGACGAGGGCTACGAGCGGCGGCTGGACGCGCTCTACGGCGGCACCACCGCGTCCGCGCACCGCGACCTCGTGGCGCCGAGCACCAACGGGGACGCGGAGCTGGACCTGCGGCGCCTCGGTAGCATCGAGGACCAGTACCGCGCCTCGGGGGACGACCCCCGGAAGTGGGACGTGGTGACCGGCGATGGCCGCGTCGTCGGCCGCGTGGCCGAGCTGATCGTGGACCCCGGCTCCATGAAGGCCCGCTACCTCGACGTCGCCCTGGACGAGCTGGAGCTGGATCTCGAGCCGGTCGACCGGCACATCCTCCTTCCTACCGACCGGGTCCGCCTGAACCGGAAGAAGAAGACCGTCGTGGTCTCGGGCCTCCTGTCCGGCGACTTCGCCCGCTACCCGCAGTACGGCGGCCTCCCGTTCACTCAGCGGCAGGCGAAGGAGCTGGACGACGTCTTCCAGCGGGCCGGCGCCGCGCCGCAGGAGAGCGTTCCGCGTCAACACGATCTCGCGGAGCCGAACGACGACTGGCGAGTGCACACGCTGCGCAGCTTCTACGGCACACGAGCCCGGCCGCGGCGCGAGACCACGAGGGGGGACTAGCAAAATGGCGGAGATCGAGATCGAGCGACGGCCCCGTCGCAGCGCGTGGACCTGGGTGGCCCTCCTCCTCGTGCTGCTCGCCGTGGGCATCGGGGTCTGGCTCGTCTTCGGCGGCGGCGGCGAGGTCGGCAGCCCGCCGGCGGCAGAAACGACGGCCGAGCCGCTGTCACCGCCCGCGCCCGGCACGGGCCAGGTCCCCTAGGGCTCGCGGCAGCGCCGGGCGCAGGGGTCAGCTCCCCGCGAGCACCTCGAGGAAGACCGCTCCATAGCGCTCGAGCTTCTTCGGCCCGACGCCGCTGATCGCCATGAGCTCCGCCGCGGTGGACGGGCGACGCTCGGCCATCTCCCTGAGCACGCGGTCGTTGAACACGATGTACGCGGGCACGCCGCGTTCGTCCGCGAGCTGCTTCCGGAGCGCCCGCAGCTTCTCGAAAAGCGGGTCCGCGTCGGGATCGAACGCCGGCGGCGGCGGCTCGTCCCACGGAGCCGTGTTCCCCGCGCGGCGCCGGTTCCGCGACCCGGCGGCCGCCATCCCGGTCCCCCTGGACCGCCGCGCCCCCTGCCGCATCATCGCCTCCGCGGCGACCTCCTCCACCGACACGCCGGTGCACACGTCGCAGGCGTCGCCGCAGTCCTCCATGGCCTCGTCGAAGTGGGCGACGATGGACCGGTGCCTGCACCCCGCCCGCTCCACCAGCTCGAACAGCGACACCGTCCCGCGGTGCTTCTCCTCGCGCTGCGCCCGGTCCTCGATGTCGCGAAGGAAGCGCTCGTGCAGCTTCACGTCCGCCCACGAGTAGAAGAGGAAGCAGTCCGAATTCAGGCCGTCACGCCCGGCGCGGCCGATCTCCTGGTACCAGCTCTCGATGTCCTTCGGCATGTCCCGGTGGATCACGAACCGCACGTTCGATTTGTCGATCCCCATCCCGAACGCGATGGTCGCCACGATGACATCGGCGTCGTCCTTCTGGAACGCCTCCTGGTTCGCCGCCCGCTCTTCGTCGGCCATCCCCGCGTGGTACGGCAGCGCCCGGATCCCGTGGCTCGCCAGGTAGTCGGCCGTCTGGTCCACGGACTTCCGTGAGAGGCAGTAGATGATCCCGGCCCGCCCCGCCCGCTCCCGCACCAGCGCCAGGATCTCCCGCCGCGTGTTGCCGCCCTGCCCCTTCTTCCGCACCTGGATCTTCAGATTGCGCCGGAAGAAGGAGCCCTTGAACCCCTTCGGCCTCACCATCCCGAGCTGCCTGAGGATGTCCACCGCCACACGGCGAGTGGCCGTGGCCGTGAGCGCCAGGACCGGCACGCCGAGCTCCTCCTTCAGCCCCCTCAGCCGCCGGTAAGAGGGCCGGAAGTCGTGCCCCCACTGCGAGATGCAGTGCGCCTCGTCCACGACCAGGAGCGACACCGGCCACCCACCGATCGCGCCCCGCAGCGCACCGTCCAGCGCCTCCGGCGCCAGGTAGACCAGCTCGTACTCCCCTCGCCGGATCCCCTCCAGACGACGATGCCGCTCCTCCCACTCCAGCGCCGAGTTCAGCGCCGTGGCCCGGAAGCCGAGCTCCTCCAGCGCGTCGACCTGGTCCTTCATCAGGCTGATCAGCGGCGAGATCACGACCACCGTCCCCGGCAGCAGCCGCGCCGGGATCTGGAACGTCAGCGACTTCCCCGCTCCGGTCGGCATCACCGCGATGCAGTCGTGCCCGCCCAGCACCGCCTCGATCACCGTCTCCTGCCCGGGGCGGAACGCATCGTAGCCGAAGACGCCCCGCAGCACCGCGCGCGGATCGGCCGGCGGATCGGCCGCCAGCGGATCGGCCAGCAGCGGATCGGCCGCGGGCGGATCGGCGGCGAGCAGATCGGCCTCGGGCGCGTCGCCGCCGGCGTGGGCTTCGTCCGGGGCGTCGCTGAACAGGTCCAGGGGGCTCTCGTCGGTCACCAGGTGCCAAGGCTGTGGTAGGAAACGGGGCCTGAACATAGCGGTTCGGGACGCACACTCCAGCCTCGTCCCTGATATCCCGTCCCGGGACCGCAACAATTCCCGCGAACAGAACCCGAGCTGACGCTTGGTCGGAAGGCCTCGGGCGCATGGCCCGGGACGCGGACTACGTCTTCGTCGCCGCCGGCCCGGGAGACAAGGTCGTCTCCGAGGCCTTCTACCTCCAGCCGCCGCAGCGCTGACCTACCGGGGCGCGACCAGGTCCGCGTACTCCGGGTGCCGCTCGATGTAGCCCGCGATGAACCGGCACGTCGGGATCACCTCCAGCCCCTCCCGCCGCGCGTGCTCCAGCCCTTCCCGCGCCAGCGCCTTCCCCACCCCCTGTCCCTTCAGCGACTCCGGCACCTCCGTATGCGTGAACTCGATCCTGTCCCCGCTCCGACGGTAGTCCGCCACCCCCGTCTTCCCCTCCACCTCCACCTCGAACCGCGACTTCTTCTCGTTGTTCACCACGTCCATGCGTTTTCTCTCTCCCCGTTGATCCACGTCTCGCCTTCCCCCTCCCCCGTCATGGTTCGTGCCTCCACAGCGGCGGCTTCCCTCTTCCCCCCCTCCTCTTGACAATCTGAAGGAGCGGACGCATCTCTTCTACAGATCATCTAAAGGAAGGGACCAGTGACGGATTCCAGCCTTCTCCAGGGCACGCTCGAGCTCCTCGTTCTGAAGACCCTGTCCATGCAGCCGATGCACGGCTGGGGGATCGCGCAGCGGATCGAGCAGATGTCGAAGGACGTGTTCCGTGTGAACCAGGGCTCGCTGTACCCGGCCCTTCAGCGGATGAAGCGGAAGGGCTGGATCCGGTCGGAGTGGCGGGCGACGGAGAACAACCGGCGGGCGCGCTACTACATGCTGACGGCGGCGGGGGAGGCGCAGCTGGGGCTGGAGCGAGCGGAGTGGGAGCGGTCGGCGGGTGCGGTGTACCGGATCCTGGACTGGGCGGGAGGTGTGGCATGAGCTGGCTTTCCGATCTGCGGGAGCGACTCTCGTCCCTGGTGCACCGTTCGCGGGAGGAGCGGGAGCTGGCGGAGGAGCTGCGCTTCCACCTGGAGCGGGAGGAGGCCGCGTGGGTGGCGCGCGGGTTGAGCGCGGCGGAGGCCCGTCGTCAGGCGCGTCTGAAGCTCGGCGGGGTGGAGCGGACGAAGGAGGACTTCCGGGACGCGCGCGGCGTGCGGCCCCTCGAGGACTTCGGGCGCGATGTCCGGCTGGCGTTCCGCTCCTTCGGCCGCAGCCCCGCCTTCACGGCCACGGCAGTCGCGGTCCTGGCGCTGGGGATCGGCGCCAACACGGCAATCTTCTCGGCGGTGCGCGCGGTGGTGCTGGAGCCCCTGCCGTTCAGCGACCCGGACCGGCTGTACATGCTGTGGGAGTCGAACCCCGAGAAGGGGTGGGAGCAGGAGACGGCCTCGCCGCCGAACTACCTGGACTGGAAGGAGCGCGTCGCGTCGTTCGCGGACGTGGAGGCGTACAGCGCGGCGCCGTCGCAGGTGACGATCACGGGTCTGGAACAGCCGCTGGTCCTGAACGTCAGCACCGTGACGGGCGGGTTTTTCTCGATGCTCGGCGTGCGGCCCATGCTCGGCCGCGACTTCACGGAGGCGGAGACCTGGGCCGCAGCGACGTGGCGCGCCGGCGAGACGCCGCTGATCCTGAGCGCGAGGACCTGGCGCACGGTGTTCGGCGGGGATGAAGCAGTCGTGGGCAGGTCGCTCCGTTACCGCAACGGTGGGCCCGCCCGCATCGTCGGGGTGATGCCGGACGGGTTCGCGTTCCCAACGGACGAGGTGGACCTGTGGGCGCCCTTCGGCTGGATGGAGGAGGCCCGCGGCCAGGACTGGTTCCGAGGGGCGCACTGGATCAGGCCCATCGCCCGGCTCGCTCCCAGCTCCACACCCGGACAGGCGGAGGCGGAGCTCGAGGCCGTGGCGGCGCAGCTCGAGCGGGAGCACCCGGAGATCAACCGGCTGATGGGCGCGGGGATGTCTCCGCTCCATGCCTTCCTGGTTGGGGACACCCGGACGCCGCTCCTCGTTCTCCTGGGCGCCGTCGGGCTCCTGCTGCTGATCGCGTGCGCGAACGTCGGGAACCTGCTGCTGGTGCGGGCGACCGGCCGACGCCGCGACCTGGCCG
>JAHWKI010000123.1:6659-10579 GCA_019347975.1 Gemmatimonadota bacterium | reverse complement strand
GTCGGGCAGCAGCGGCAGGAACCGGGTCACGGCGTTGGCCGAGGTGAACACGACGGCAGGCTGCTCCCCCAGCATGTGCCGGTGAACGGCGGTGACGAGAAGCCCGTTCTCGCGGAGTCCCGACATCACCAGGGGCAGCTCCTCGGGAGTCAGCGCGAGATCGCCCATCACCAGCGCGCGCCCCGGGCCGGTCCGATGAAACGCCGCCCAGGAGGTCAACCCCATCCCCGGCGGCAGATCCGCTCCCAGGAGGGCGACCCCGAGGTCGGCGCGCGGGAAGGTGACGCGACAGACCGGGCCGGAGCTGGAAGCGGAGGCCCGGAGGACGTTGCCGATCGCCTCGCACGGGAGATCGGGTGCATCTTGCGCCCGCCCCGGCGCGCTGCCGAGAAGCGCGAGCAGTACGAAGGCCACGGTCCCGCGGATGAGGTGGTCGGACGACATCGTGGTCTCCCCTTCCCGATGCAGCATCGACGTTCTGTTCATCGCTCCAGCTCCACCTGCGCTCCCTCCGCTCGCCGGGACCCGGTCACCGGAAAGCCCTGTCCCTCCACCAGGGCCTTGACCTCGGCGACGGTCGTGCGGGAGGGGTCGAGGACGACCGTGACCAGCTTCCTCTCCAGGTCGATGCGGATGTCGCGAAGCCCCGCTTCCCTCAGCCGTACGTCGATGGACCGGGCGCAAAGCGGGCAGGACATGCTCGGGACCGTCAGGACGAACGTCTCCGAGCGCGCCGCGGAGGCCGAGTCCGCGAGCGCCTCCCCGGCTGCATTGCCCCTCGGCTCGTCGCTGCCCGTGCCGCCGCATCCCATCAGCATCCCCGCAACGAGGATCAGGGCCCGCCTGCGAAGCTTCATTGCACCCTCCTCAACCCCAAGACACCCACGCCGTCCACAGCCCGCTTCCGAGGAAATAGACGGCGCCCAGCAGGAGCAGCGCCCCGGCCGCGAGCTCGATCGGCCGGATCCACCGTCCGGAGCCGCGCACACGGTCGAGGAGCCCGGCCCCGGCACCGACGACCAGCAGCGGCACCCCCCGTGCGATACCGAACACGAACATCAGCGCCCCACCGTACCACCATGTCCCGGTCGCGGCCGCGGCTCCCAGCATCGGCAGCACCATCGGTGTGCACGCGGGGCAGGCCGTGAGCCCGAAGGGGATGCCCAGCGCATACGCGCCCGGCATCGTGTGCGCCTTCCGCCACGTCATCCTTGCCACCGGCCAGCGGACCTTCACAACCCGCAGCAGGGCGAGTCCGAAGAGGGCCAGGAGCGCGGCGGCGAGCAGATTCCACAGCACCAGGTATCGGGCCACCAGCTCGATCACGACCCCGCCGACGAACCCGAACAGCGCCCCCAGCGCGGCGTCCACCGTGGCCGTGCCCAGCACGAACGCGCTGGACAGAGCGAGCGCCCGTCGGCCGGATCGCTCCTCGTCCCCCGCCACGAACCCCGCGATGACGGGATACAGAGCATACGAGGATGGGGCCAGGCCCATGGCGAGACCCGCGGCGAACACGACGGCGAACGCCACCAGCGAGACGCTCTGCAGCGCCTCCAGCCCGCCGGAGTGCATCAGATGTTCCACGGCTCAGCTCAGTGGGATTCCGGGGCGGCCCGAGGATCGCGCGCCACTGCACGGAAGCCGGTCGCCCGTTCGAGCTCCGTGACGATCGCCTCGGTCGACGTCGCCGTCGTGTCGAACCGAACCATGCCGGTGCCTTCCGGATACGCGAACTCCGCCTCCTGCACGCCCTCGATCCGCTTCACGGCCACCCGGGCCGCCGTCGCGCAGCCCGTTCACGTCATCCCGGTGACTTCCAGCGCGACCGTGCGGTAGGGCCCGGCCGGGGCATCACTCGCGGTCGCCGGCGCGGTGGTCCGGCCGGTGGGCTGGTGCTCCTCCATCGTCCGGTCGTGCCGTGGCATCTGGAGCACGATGCCGAGGCCGATCACCAGAACGACCGCCACCCAGTGCTTCCAGGTCATCATCAGGCTCCGTTTCTCACAGTACGAGCTCCTGCCAGCTCGGGAAAGTCGCCTACCGGCCCTCCTCTCACGCGCAGCAACTGAGCCTGGAGACATCCATCCGGAACGACTGCACCGTCAGCTTCAGCCCCTCCACCCACGTCAGGTAGGGGTGCAGGGTGTCCGTCACCTGGTCGATCGTGAGGCCCAGACGCACCGCCAGCGTCGCCTCGCCGAGGATCTCGGCGGCGTTCGGCCCGACCGCCTGCACGCCCACGATCCGACCGGTCGCCGTCTCGGCGACGACCTGGATCCATCCATCCGTGCGGTGCTCCACGAGCGCTCGCGGGACGTGCTCGAGCCCGAGCCGGCTCACCTCCACGTCCAGCCCCTCCTCACGCGCCCCCGCGGGGCTCATCCCCACCGCGGCGACCTGCGGTGAGGTGAACGTGACCCGCGGTACCGCCCGCAGATCCAGCGTTCGCCCGCCCTCGCCCACCGCGTTGTTCGCCGCGACGCGCCCGCCCGCTGCCGCGACGTATACGAAGCCCGGGCCGCCGGTCACGTCACCGGCGGCGTAGACGTCCGGGTGCGTGGTCCGCATGCCATCGTCCACGCCCACGAAGCCTCTTTCGTCGACCTCGACGCCGGCCGCTGCGAGCCCGAGGTCGCGGGTGTTCGCACGGCGGCCGGTGGCCGCGAACAGGCGATCGGCGTCGAACGAGCGGGGGCCGCCGCCCGTTTCCGCCTGGACGACGACGCCACTCCCGCGCTCCTCCACACGCACCGCTCGCGCTCCCGTCACGATCTCGAGCCCCTCGGCCTCGAGCTGCCGGCGGAGCTCCTCCGCGGCGTCCTCGTCCTCGCCCGCGAGCAGGCGCGGCAGGAGCTCGAGCACCGTCACCCGTACGCCGAGGCGGGCAAAGACCTGTCCCAGCTCCAGTCCGACGGCGCTGCCCCCGAGGACGATCATGGATTCGGGCAGCTCTTCGAGCTCCATCACGGACGTGCTGTCCAGGACATCGACGCTCTCGAGGCCGGGGACGGGGGGCACCCAGGGCGAGGTGCCCGTGGCGATGACCACTTTCCGCGTCCCGTGCGGGACCCCGTCGATCTCGACCCCGCCCGCCGCCGTGAGCCGGGCACGTCCCCGCAGCAGCGTGATCTCCGGATACGATGCGAGCACTTCGATGTACTTCGACTGCCGCAGGCTCTCTACGAGATCCCGCTTCTGCCTCCGCACCTCGGTCCAGTCCAGCGATGGGTCGCAGCCCTCCAGCCCGGGAAAGCCACCCCGGGCGGCGTGGCGGTGCCCGGCGAGGGCGAGGAGGTTCTTCGACGGGATGCAGCCCACGTTCACGCACGTGCCCCCCGGCGTGCCGTCCTCCACGATCGCGACGCGGCGGCCGAGCTCCGCGCCGCGGATCGCCGCGGCCATACCGGCCGCGCCGCTCCCGACCACCAGCAGATCGAAGTCCTCCGGGCCGGCGCCCGTGCCGTCAGCCGTCGACTGCAGCCGGATCGTCTTCTTCATGCTCCCTACCCCTCATCCAGCATGGCCAGGACCGGACAGGCTCCGGTCCGCTCCCGTTCCTCGCAGGATCGCACGAGCCCCCGCAGGATGTTCCGGAGCCGCTCCAGCTCCCGGATCTTCGACTCCACGGAGTCGAGCTTCTCCCGCGTCGCCTGCTCGACCGTTTCACACGCCCGCGGATCGTCGATCCTCAACGCCAGCAGCTCCACGATCTCCTCCAGCGCGAACCCGAGATCCTGCGCCCGCCTGATGAACCGGATCCGCTCCACCGCATCCTCGTCGTATTGCCGGTATCCCGACGCCGTCCGCGGCGGCTCCTCGATGATCCCCCTGCGCTCGTAGTAACGAACCGTCGGGACGTTCACCCCCGCCGCCTCCGCCAACGTGCCGATGGTCATGCCCATGCGATCACCTCCTCC
>JAHWKI010000123.1:0-6559 GCA_019347975.1 Gemmatimonadota bacterium | reverse complement strand
CGCGCCACCGCGGGAGATCTGAAATGAAGGGGTGGCTCTCGCCTCAGCCCGACTCCGTCACCGTGGCGATGTTGGCGTGGACATCCCAGTGAATGGTCGCGCCCGGCGTGAACGTGATCGGGTTGGACACGATCTCGGCACCCGACGTGGCCTCCGCCACGAACCGGTACCGCCCTGTCGCGACGGCGTTGAAGCGGAGCGTCGCCGTCTCCCTCGGGTCCACGAAGCCGACCAGACGCCGGCTGCCGACATCCGAAAGCGCGTAGATGCTCAGCGACTCGGACGGGACGAGATCGTTCCGCACCACTACGACCGTGTTCCCTTCCTCTCCTTCGGAGGTGCTGGCGCACGCGACCGGGGCCGCCAACAGCGACAGCAGAGCCACGGCCTTGATGATCGAGCCTCGACGCGCGTCCATGTCTTCCCTCCCTGCCGATCGGTCGTCTCCCCCGGCGCTCGTGCCGCAAGTCCCCTGCCGGAAGGGAGTGCTCACCCCGGGAACATTGTAGCCGATCCGCGGGCGTCCCGTTCGCAGGACAATGCGGCGTATCGCGCGGTTCGACAGCCGCTTACAGATTGTGCCGGTCCGGGGGAACGGGCGTTGCCCTCACTCGCGCGCATCCCATCCCGAGACTCATCAGACACAGACTGCAGAGAGGCAACCCATGAAGGTCCGAGCCCGGCACTCCGTGTGGGTCCTGGCCGCGCTGGCCACCACGTTGACGGCGTGCGACGATGCGACCGCCCCGCTGGGGGCTTTCGACCCGGAGCTTACCGCGGAGGCCATGAGCGAGATGGCCGTGGCCGGGGAGGGCGCCGGTGAGGCGTTCGCCGGCCTCGCGCTGGCCGGAGACCTCTTCAGCGGATCGACCGCGGCGGAGCTGCTCCCGTCGCTCCAGCACGGGGTCCTGATGGACGCGGCCGGCGCGCGGTCGTACGCCACGTCGGCCGCCACGGCGCCGTTCTTCCCCTCGAACTACCTGGGGGTCACGTTCGTGTGGAGCCACGGCCAGCAGCGCTACGTGGAGAGCGCTGAGCCGGGCGCGCCGGCGGATGGGATCCGGCTGATCTATTACGCGGTGAACCCGACGAACGGGCGTCCCTCGCAGCCGATCACCCCGCTGGGGCACATCGACCTGCGGGACCTGAGCACCGCGGCCTCGCAGCGCCTCGGCGTCGCGGTGGTCGAAACGTCGGGCGAGGCCGACGTGACGCTGGCCGACTACATCGTGGACGCGTCGTACACGGCCACGGACCAGCAGATGAGCGTCCGGCAGGCGGCGGACGGGTATCTGTCCAACGGCACGCACCGTCTGAACTTCGACCTGGTGAACGAGGCCACCTTCACGGAGACGGACTTCGTCCTGGAACAGGCGTACGAGATCGCGCTGGCGGACAGCGATGCGCGGGTCGCCTTCGAGGGGTCGATCGCCGGCGAGTGGAACTCCGGAGAGGGGACGCTGGAGATCGCCGCGACGGTCGAGGGCAACGGCACGAGCGTCCGGTTCGAGCTGAGCGCCACTGGGGACGCCGTCGAGGGCGGCGTGTACCACGGCAGCACGCTGGTCGCCACGATCTCGGGGACGAGTGACCAGCCCGTCTTCACGAACGCGATCACGGGCGAGCCGCTGACGGCGGAGCAGCTGGAAGCGCTGGCGGAGATCTTCCACTCCGTGGAAGGTCTGTTCGACCTGGCGGCGGGGATCTTCCCCGCGGCCTGACCGGGACCGGTCGGTCGGCGAGCGGGCCGGCGTCTCCACGAGGCGCCGGCCCGTTTTGCATCCCGCGCCCGCCGTGCGGGTCAGAGCACGAAGGCCGAGAAGCCGATCTGCAGGCCGCCCTCCGTCGACGCGGCCTCCCCGCCGAACGAGCTCTCCCAGCTCTGGCGCCGGACGAACAGCTGCGCGTCCACACCGACCGCGTCGCTCAGCATGTACAGCAGGCCGACCGCTCCGGTGAGCGCCATGGAATCGCTCGATCCGTCGCTGACGGCGGTGGAAAAGGTGCTGTGGACGTAGCTGGCGAGTGCCCGGACGAACGGGTGGGCTCGGCCGTCCTGCACGAAGTAATACGAGACGACCGGACCCAGATGGAACGACGTGGACGAGTCATCGCCCCGAG
Organism: Gemmatimonadota bacterium; assembly: GCA_019347975.1. Lineage (GTDB taxonomy): Bacteria > Gemmatimonadota > Gemmatimonadetes > Longimicrobiales > RSA9 > JAHWKI01. Next base: position 4,438 of record JAHWKI010000123.1, on the reverse strand, counting down.
CGAAGCGCCGGATCCCGACATGGCCACCGAGTGCCAGCCCATCGACCAGGAAGTAGTCCACGCGCGGAATGGCGGCGATGGTGAGGACGTTGTCCCCGGACCCGCTGTCCTCGATGCTGAAGCCCGCTGAGCCACCTAGGGCGTAGCTCCCCTTTTCCAGCGCGGGGGTCTGGGCCGCAGCCGCCACGGGGACAGCGGTGAGCATCGCGGCGATGGCGGCGGAGCGGAACGTCGTCGTCATGTCGGCCTCCGGGTGGTGCTGTGGAAACCCTCTCTTCGAAGGTTGGACGGGAGGAACCGGGAGGCACCGGTCGTGCCGGCGCTGCCCGAATCCCGCATTCTCCTGGGTCACCGGCTGTTACGCCGGATCCAAAGCGATCGGCGACTGGACGGGGAACCGCGATTCCGGGATGGCCGGTGGCGACATCGAACAGGTGGAGCCGACGCTTCTCGATCCTTTCCCGGGCCGGCGAAGTGTCTTAGACTGCGCCGCCGGAATGGGCGCCGCGGCCGAGGACGGGCCGAGGATTTGCGCCGTCCGTGTGCCCCCCCCCGGGTCGATCACCCCGGAGCGGCCACCGCCGCCCCGATGAAGCTCTGGAGAGCTGGATGACCGAAGTCTTCACGGCCGCGTCCCACCACGACATCCTCGTCCTGGTCGTGCAGCTGGCCGTGCTCCTGTTCTCCGCCCGGGCGCTGGGCGAGGTGGCGCAGCGGCTCGGGCATCCGGCCGTGGTGGGGGAGCTGCTGGCGGGGATCGTTCTGGGCCCATCGCTGCTCGCGGGCTCGGTCCCCTTCCTGGCGGAATGGATCGTCCCGCAGACGCAGGTGCAGGGATACCTGCTCGAGCTGGTGTCCATGATCGGGGTCATGTTCCTGCTGGTCATCACCGGCCTCGAGACGGACCTGGCGCTGATCCGCCGCCACGCCCGGGCGGCGCTCAGCGTCTCCTGGGGCGGCATCGTCGTCACGTTCTCCACCGGCTTCCTCCTGGGATGGTACCTCCCGGACTTCCTGCTGGTGGACGCGGACCGGCGGCTGGTGTTCGCCCTCTTCGTGGCCACGGCCATGTCCATCTCCGCGATCCCGGTGATCGCGAAGGTGCTGCTGGACATGAACCTCATCCGCCGCGACATCGGCCAGACGATCCTGGCCGCAGGGATGAGCGACGACACCATCGGCTGGATCATGCTCGGGATCGTCGCCGGTCTGGCGCGCACGGGGGAGGTGAGCGCGCTGGAGGTCGGCCGGACCGTCGGCAGCGTCCTCGTCTTCATGGTCCTGGCCTTCACGGTGGGGCGATGGGTGGTGCGCCGCTCGCTCAATTACGTCCAGGACGAGGTGGTCAGCCGCTTCGGCCTCCTGACGCTGGTGGTGGTGTTCACGTTCGCGTTCGGGGCCATCACGCAGGCGCTGAACCTGGAGCCGGTGCTGGGCGCGTTCGTGATCGGGATCCTGTTCGGCCAGATGCACCGGCTGCCGGAGAACGTGCACACCGCGCTGGAGAGCGTCGCGCTCGGGATCTTCGCGCCGATCTTTTTCGCCGTCGCGGGTCTCAAGGTGGACCTCCGGGCGCTCCTCGATCCGACGCTCGGCGCCATCGCGCTGGCGGTGATCGTGATCGCCACGGTCGGGAAGGTCGCCGGCACCTACGCGGGCGCCCGCCTCTTCGGTCGGAAGGACCACTGGACCGCGCTCAGCTACGGCGCCGGGCTGAACGCGCGTGGCGCCCTCGAGATCATCATCGCGACGGTGGGGCTCCAGGTGGGGATCCTCACGCAGGACATGTTCTCGATCATCGTGGTGATGGCGATGGCGACGTCCCTGATGGCGCCGTTCGCGCTCCGCTTCGTGCTGCGGCGCGTCGTGCCGGGGCAGGAGGAGAAGGAGCGGCTGGAGCGGGAGGAGATCGCGGCGGGCACGCTCGTCGACTCCGTCAGGCGCGTGCTCCTGCCCGTCCGCGTCCGCCCTCGCGAGCACGGATCGGTGCAGACGATCGAGGCGCGGCTCCTGAAGCTCCTGGGACGGGACGCGGGCCCCTCCATCACGCTGCTCACCGCGATCCGCGAAGAGGCGGCCCGGGAGCCGGCGCGGGCGTACCTGGCGGAGCTCAAGGAGATGTTCGGCGGCTCGGAGGTGGCGATGAAGGTGGTCGAATCCACTCGCCCCGGCGACGCGATTCTCGATGAGGCCGGGAAGGACTACCACCTGATCGTGCTCGGCGCGCCGGAGGCCCTCGGCGACACCGATGCGGTCTTCAACCCGCTGATCGACTTCGTCGTCCGGATGGCGCCCTGCCCCACCATGGTGATCCGGGGCAGCGCCGTCGGCGAGGACTGGCGGCCGCGCCGGATCCTGGTCCCCACCAACGGCTCCCTGGCGGCCCGGCGGGCGGCGGAGGTCGCCTTTGCGATCGCCGCTGGGCAGGACGACGGCGTGGTCGAGGTCCTGACGGTCCCTCTGCAGCACCGCGGCGCACACCACGCGGATCCCACCGGGAGGCTGCGGGAGCGTGGGCTCCAGGTGGCCCGTCAGATCGTGGACGGTCTGGAGGAGCTGGGGCGGTCCATGGGCGTGCGTTCCGTGGCGGCGGTCCGGGAGGGGCAGGACCCGGAGACGGTGATCCTCCAGGAGGTGGAGAAACGCGGGCACGACCTGCTGGTGATCGGCAGCGACGTGCGTCCGGGCTCGGAACGCCTGCACCTCGGGCCACGGGTCGAGCGGATCCTCTTCGAGGCCACCTGCCCGGTGCTGATCCTCAACAGCTCCCGGTAGGCCTCAGGTCTGCGGCGGCTCGGCCTCGCGGTAGTAGCGGGCGAGCCACTGGCTCAGGCCGTCCAGTCCGGGCAGGAGCACGCGCTCGCTGATGTTCACCTGGTCCAGGCGGTCCCGGACTTCAGGCTTCAACCCGGCCGGCACGATGATCCGTCGCCACGCCCCCGGTCGGTCCGCCAGCCATTCGTCGAACCGTGCCATCCCCTGGGACATGAGCGAGAACAGCGCCGCCTGATTCACGATCCGCTCGCTGAGGGCCGGCGGCTCCAGGAAGAGCGCGAATGGCTCCGGGGAGAGACGCTCGAGCTGGCCGAGGCCGCCGGCCACCGTGGATAGCATCTCGCCGGTGAACACATCGGAGCCCTCGTCCTCCAGCAGCTTCACGAGGGGCGCCGGAAGATCGCGGTTCACCTCCGGGAAGTTCACCATCCAGACCTCCGCGTCGAGGTCCCGCGCGCCGTGATTCGCGGTGGCGAAATGGAGGGCGACGTAGGGCGAATAGCTCCAGTCCAGGAGCCGTGTCGGCAGCCCGTGGTGCTGGGCGAGGGACAGCCAGTTCCAGATGGAGTCGTCGCCGACGAAGCTCCGGCGCGCGTACTTCCGGAAGTTGCGCACGAGGTGCCGCTCCTTCGCCGCGACGTTCCCGCCCAGCCGCACCACGCCCGTCCGCAGGTCGAGGCCACGCCGGCTCACGCCGCGGAACGCGTTGCGGGAGCGGAAGCGCCGCACGTCGGGGTTCCACGCGCCCTCGAAAAGGAGGTCGTCGAGCTCGCGCCAGCTCCCGGCCAGCACGACCCGGTCCGACGCGCCCTTCGGATCCTCCCTCACGCGTCCGGACCCGACGCATCCACAGGCGTCGGCGCCCAGATCAGCGTCTCCTGAAGACGGGAGAAGTGGAGGAGAGGTGCGTCGTCCGGGAGGGGGACACCCTCCGCCGCCGCCAGCGCCTTTCCGTTCACCTCGCCTTCGGCGGGTTGGAGCGGCCAGGGACGGTGGTGGATCTCCGTCTTCAGGATCCTGCCGCTCTGGAGCACCGTGAAGAGGGCGTAGCGCTCCGTCAGGAAGTGCTCGAGCGTGCCCGGCTCCGCCTGGAAGGCGTGGTCCACCGGCTCGTACGACGCGGTGAACGCCGCCTCCCCCTCCGGCCGCGCGCTCCGGAACTCGATCCGGCCGTCCACCTCCTCGATGGCCATTTCGGCGTGGTGGTAGGGCAGCCGGAAGACGGTCCTGGCTCCGAGGACGGCGGCGAGGCTGCCCGCGTCGAGACTGAAGAAGTGGATCCCGCCCTGCCCCGCCCCGCGCACATAGGTCCGGAGGTTCAGCTCCGGGAACGAGGAGAGCGGCCCCATCGTTGGCAGCCCCCGCGGGCGGAAGTCCTCGATCCCGAAGGGCGTGATGCCGATCCACGCGCGGCCGTCGTGGAGGTCCAGCTCGAGGGCGGCGGGCACGAGCGGCCGGAGCGCCTCCGGCGCTACGGACCAGTGGGCGAACAGCAGGTCACGCCAGCTCTGGAAGAGCACCCACGGCACCTTCGGGAGCGGCCAGGGCCTGTGGGCGACCTCCCGCTCGATGCTCACCGTGTCCGTCATGATCGCGCTCCTCCCCCGCTCTCGGCTTCCGCGCTGGCAGACGGCGCAAAGGGCGTGCGCGGCCCGGGCTCGCA
>JAHWKI010000122.1 GCA_019347975.1 Gemmatimonadota bacterium | reverse complement strand
TACGCTTCGCTGCCGGCGGAGCGGATGGAAGACGCGCCCGCGGCCAGCCCGGAGATCGCGACCATTCCGCGGGCGCATCTTGCCGTCGCGGTGCCGTTCGAACCCGCGGATTTCGAGGCGGGTCGCAGGGCGTTCGCATGCCACGCGACGCAGTACACACCGGCGGAGATGGACGCCATCATGCGCTATCTGGCGCACGGCTTCGATGGCGCCGTCCACCTCCGTCCCTGGTTCGGCACGGCCGAGCACCGGACCGAGCTCTTCAACCCCTAGCGAGAGTGGAGCCCCGATGTCGCATTCTCTGACCGGGCGGCTGTTGTCCCTCCTGACCGCGGCGCTGGCGGGTTGCGGTCCGGTGACCGGAACGCCGACGCCCGACCCCGGTGCCGGGACCGCGGATCCCGCCTACCTCCTGATCCGGAGCGACGACGCCGGAATGACGCACGCGGTGAACATGGCGAACCGCCGGCTCTTCGAGTCGGGGCTCCCCGTCTCCGTGTCCATCATGTTCCCGACGCCGTGGTGGCAGGAAACGGTGGAGATCCTGCGCGCTCACCCCGACGTTTCCGTCGGAATTCATCTCACGCTGAACTCCGAGTGGAAGAACTACCGCTGGGGCCCCGTCGTCGGGCAGAACGCGGCTCCCACCCTGGCCGATGCGCACGGGTTCTTCTTCCCCTCCGCGCAGGACCTCTACGACAACGAGCCCGATCTCGGCCAAGTGGAGCTGGAGCTCCGCGCGCAGATCGAGCGGGCGATCGGCACCGGGCTCACGATCGACTACGTGGATTTCCACATGGGCACCGTGAGGCGCCACCCCGGCTTCATGGAGATCGCGCGGAAGCTCGCGGCCGAGTACGGTCTGCTCATGAGCGGCTTCAACGACGAGGTCATGTGGGACCCGCAGTACCGCGCCGCCCCGGCGGCCAAGCCGGACAGCCTGGCGGCCATGGTGGCGAGACTGGAATCGCGGTTCAACGTGGTCATCACGCATCCGGGGCTGAACACGCCCGAGCTCGCCGCGCTGGAGGACATGAACACGTCGCAGCCGCTCGAGAGCATGGGCATGCACCGCCAGGCCGAGCTCGACGCGCTCCTCTCTCCCACGTTCGCGCGCGCCCTGGGGAATAGCCGGGTGAGGCTCATCACGTACCGGGACCTCAGGGCGATGCTGGTCAGCGACTCGGTCGGCAGGTAAACCACCCGACACGCGGTCAGGGGAGTCGTCGAGCAATGAGGAGAGCGTGACGATGAAGGATTCCGGGAAGACAGCGGCCGCAGTCGGTGTGCTGCTGCTCACGGCGACCGGGTGCTCGAGCACCGTTCAGCCGGAGCCCACGCTGGGCGAGGGCGAGCCGACCAGCGTGGGGCCGATCGTCGCCCGGGAGGTGGGGAGCCCGAGCTCGGGGGACCGGCCGACCCTCCACGTCAGGACGAGCGGGGACGAGTGCGGCATCATCTATTCGATCTGACACTGACAGCGTGGGCGCTAGTGGCGGTCACCGCGTGCAGTGACGGCGGAGCGCGGACGGGCATGGAGGTCCGCGACAGCGCCGGGGTCCGCCTCGTCGACCTCGATCCCGCGGCGATCGCCGGTCGGGCTGCATGGGAGGTCGACGACGCTCCCGTCCTCCGCCTGGGCGGCGCCCAGGGTACGGGACCGGAACAGTTCCACCGCCTGGCCGCGGCCCTGCGGACGGACCATGGCGTGGTGGTCGCGGACGGCGGGTCCGGCGAGATCCGCTGGTTCGACAGCACGGGCGCGCACGTGCGCACCGCGGGCGGCACCGGGGAAGGGCCTGGCGAGTTCCTGCAACTCTCGTGGATCGGGCGCGGACCCGACGGGAGCATCCTCGCCTGGGACCGGCGGCTGAGGCGACTCAGCCGTTTCAGCGATGGGGAATTCCTCGGTGATTCCCGGCCCCCGCTGCCCGACGACCGGCCGTTCCCGGTCACCCATGGCGTCCTCCCGGACGGGACCGTCATCGCGTCACCGGGCCCCGTGTACATCCCCGAGGCGGAGCCCGGGGCGCAGCGTCCCCCCATGCCGGTCTGGCTGTTCTCCGTCGACGAGGCCGCCCTTGACACCGTCGGTGTGTTCCCGGGGAGAGCGGTGGACCTGCGTCCAGCCAGGAACCGTGGCTGGATCCGCACGGAGGTCCCCTACGGCCCGACCACGCTCGTGGCCGTCGCCGGCGACGAGGTCGTCATCGGAGACAACGCGACGTGGGAGCTCCGCTACTTCGCGCCCAACGGCGCGCTGGTGCGCGTGGTCCGGAGCCCAATGGAGCCGCGGCTGGTGACGGAAGCCGATCTCCGGCGCGAGCTGGACCGGCGACTGGAGGGGCTGCCGCCCGTGGAGGAGATCAGGGCCGGGATCAGGGCGAGCTTCGAGCAGACCCGTCCGGCCGAGCGCATGCCGGCTTTCGACGAGATCTTGGGGGACCGGGAAGGCCTGGTATGGGTCCGCGCCGGAAGCGAAAGGGATCCGAAACCAGCGTGGCGCGTGGTGGACGCGGATGGTGCCGTCGCGGGCACCGTGACGACACCCCCCGGGCTCAGGATCACGGACGTCGGGCCGGACTACGTGCTCGGGATCTGGCGGGACCAGCTGGAGGTCGAATACGTGCAGATGCATCGGCTGGTGCGGACCCGGTGATGACCCCGGCGTCGCCGATCTTCCGATGAGCGCACGCTCCGGGCATTCAGCCACCCCGTTCGTCGTCGGGATCGACGGCGGCGGCACCTCCACCCGGCTCGTCATGGCGGACGTAGAGGGACGCGAGCTGGCGCGCGCCGCCGGGCCGCCCGGGCTGGTGGAGCCCGCCAATCCCGAATCGACGGCGGGGAAGCTCGCCTCCCTCGTGCGTGAGACCGCCGAGGAGGCCGGGCTCACGCTCCCCGCCGCCGCCCTCTGCGCCGGCCTGGCGGGAGCCGGGACGGCGACGCTCCGTGAGGCCGTGCGAGACGCTCTCGCCCGCGCCGCCCTGGCCGCTCCGGGTCGGGTGCTCGTGGTGGAGGACGGGGAGATCGCGCTGGAGGGCGCTCTCGGGGACGAAGCGGGGGTGCTCCTGGCGGTGGGGACCGGCTCCGTCGCCTACGGGAGGGCCGAGGACGGGCGCGTGGCGCGGTGCGGGGGCTGGGGGCGGCTCGTCGGCGACGAGGGGAGCGGCTACGCAGTCGCCCGGGAGGCGCTCCGGGCCGCGCTCCGGGCGGCGGACGGCCGCGGCCCGGAGACCCTTCTGCTTCCCGAGCTGCTGGCGGCGCTCGGGGTCACCGAGCCCGGCGGAGTGCCGCCGTGGATCGGCCGTGTCGAGAAGGCGGAGGTCGCGGCGCTGGCGCCGGTCGTCCTGCGCACCGCCGCGGCCGGCGACGCGGTCGCCGCTGCCGTAGTGGAGGACGCCGCAGGGGAGCTGGTCCTCCACGTGAGGGCGCTGATCGAGCGGCTCGGCCCGTGGTCGTATCCCGTGCCCCTCGTGCTCCAGGGCGGCCTTCTCACCGACTCCGCCCTCGCCCGGCTCCTGCGCGAGCGTCTCCGAGACCTTCCCATCGAGCTCCGCCCCGCCGCCGCGGACCCGGTCACCGGCGCCGTGAGGATGGCCGTGGCCGCCGCGTCGTAGTTCTGCAGTTCTGTTGTTCTGTTGTGCTGTTGTTCAGAACCCGCCGCCACCGCCCCCACCCCCGCCGCCACCCACGCTCCCGCCGCCCCCGGACCCCGAGGAGGAAGGCGAGGACGAGAGCGTCGACCGCGCGGTGGTGGAGAGGGTGCCGAGGTCGCTGGCGAACGCGGTCGGACGGAAGGCGCCGTGCCGGCCGCGGTACCAGTCCGGCGGCTCCGTGATCAGGCCGTCGAACGCGCGCGCCCAGGTCTCCTCGCACCCGAACGCCATGGCGAACGGCAGGTACTGCTCGAACTGTTCCGGGGAGCGGATCATGCGACGGTAGCGGGGCGACTCCACTCGCTCGAGGAACCGCTTGAACCCGAGCGCCGACTCCCGGGCACGCGCGCCTTTTTCGGTGCGGGCGGGCATGAGGAAGGCGAAGATCCCGAGGATCATCGCGCTGAGGCCGGCGGCGACGCCCATCGCGATCGCGGTCGGCGCTCCGCCGGTCGCCTCCGCCACGAGGATGGGCGTGCCGCCGAAGGCGACGACGAGCGCCATGAAGGCGAAGGCCAGCCACCGGTTCCGCACCCGGTCCGGGCGCCGCAGGTAGTACCCCTTCAGGACCAGCGACTGGTACACCGCGCTCTTGATCCCCGGGACCGACTTGTAGAACTCGTTCTTCAGCTCCGACAGCAGGACGCTGTCCACCGCGCCGGGGGGCGCGCCCTGCGAGGCGGGTGCGCCGGTCAGCGTGTCCGCCAGCGCTCCGAGGGCTCCGCTCCGCCTGGCCACGGCGCCGAGCGCCTCACGCCGGGTTACCGGGTCGAAGAGGCCGTTCAGGAACGCGACCTCGTGGTCGGACAGGGCGCTCCATTCGCGGCTGGGCTTCGCGAGGTGGAAGGCGTAGTCCTTCCCGAACGACAGGAGCCCGCCCTTCTCCCGCTCCTCGATCACCACCACGCCGCGGACGGCGAGGTCCACCAGCGTGGGGATGATGTCGCGCATCCCGGCGTCGTGATCGACCAGCGTCCCCACCTCCGCCGGTGTCAGGTCGGCGGGCGGCTCCCACTGCACGGCGATAGCCCGCTCCGACGGGTCGCGCCCGCGGCGGGCCCACGCCCGGTAGGCCACCCAGAAGACCGCGAAGGGAAGCAGGAGCGGCCAGAGCGCGCGGGGACTCGTTGCGCGGATCGATTCGAGGACGCTCGTCGGCCGGCCCGCGCCGGGCCCGACGACGCCGCCGCCCCCGCTCTGCGCCCTCGCCACGCCCAGGGCGGAGCCCGGCCGCGTGACCGCGCCCGCCGGCCAGCCCACCGCCACCGTCAGCCCCTCGCCCGGGTCCAGCCGCTCGCCCGCCGAGACGGAGACGGCGCCCTCCTCGAAGCGCACGGGGACCTGACGGGCGGACGACGCGCCGCCCACGTACCCCGCCGCCTGCACGGGCTGAGCCCCGCCCGGCAGGAAGACCCGGGCGGATGCGTTCAGGATCGGCACGTCCCAGTCGGTGCCCGTGACCTGCCAGTACAGCTCGTCCATGGTGAGGCCGGTGGCGGAATCGGGCTCGAAGAAGCCCAGAGCGTCGCCGATCCGGTAGGTGAGCACGACCGTCGCGACGCGGTCCGTAGCGTTCGGCACCCACACCTGGATGCGCCGCGAGTCCGCATCCACCCGGTGCTCCTCGATGCGAAGGCTCCCACCCGCCTCGTCCGTCGCGCCCACGATGACCGCTCGCAGGAGGTGACTCTGGCCGTAGTCCGATGGGGGACGAAGCTCGAGCCAGCGCTCGATTCCGTTCCAGGTTCCGGAGAACCGCGCGCGCAGCGTTTCCGTCACCACGATGTCGCCATCGGACCGGACGCGGATCTCGGAGCTGAGCTCCTCCATGATGACGGAGCGCTGGGCGACGAGCGCGGTCGGGAGCCCGGCGATCGCCAGTGCCGCCACCACCAGCCCCGCGGCCACGCCGCGCCGGCGTAGCGTGCCCATCAGAACCGGACCTGGGGCGCCTCGCGCTCCACCGCGGTCTCGATCTCGAAGAACTCCCGCTCGCGGATGCGGGCGGCGCTCGCCACCAGGTTCGACGGGAACTGCCGGACCTTCGTGTTCAGCTCGCGCACCGTGGCGTTGTAGTACCGCCGGGCCTGCTGGAGGTCGGCCTCGATGTCGTTGAGCGAGCGCTGCAGCTCCTGGAAGGGCTCGGCCGCCCGGAGCTGGGGGTAGGCCTCGGCCAGCGCGAACAGCCGGCCGATGGCCTGCGTGAGCATGTTCTCCGCGCCCGCCCTCTGCCCGGGGGAGGCGTTGCGGACGTCCACGGCGGTGGAGCGGGCGGCCGTGACCGATTCCAGCGTCTCCCGCTCGTGCGCCGCGTACCCCTTCGCGGTCTCGACCAGGTTCGGGACCAGGTCGTGCCGCCGCTTCAGCTGCACGTCGATGTCCGCCCAGGCCGTGTCCGTCTCCACATGCACGGCGATCAGCCGGTTGTAGATCAGGACGCCGATCAGGACCGGGAACAGGAGCAGGGCCAGCAGCAGGCCGAAGATCGTGACGATGGCAAGCACGGCAGCGCCCATGGATTCTCCCTGCGGTGGGGTCGTTGACTTGTCGACTGCCGGGTACGATGCGCCGGCCGGGGGAATTCAGTCGGACGAATCTACCATCGTCGGGGGATGAAAAACCACAGGGGCGATGGCTCGCCCCCACAGTCGTCCCGCTCGTCTCCGTCGGAGCCGGCCGGGTGCGGCTCCGCGCGTCCTCCGGCTCAGCCGGTGGACTCCTCCTTCGCGCCGGTCCGCTCCCGGCGGCTCATGGCGCGCTCGTCGGCGCCGCGGCTCTGGGGCGTGCGCCCCGCCTTCAGACGGTCGCTGACCCGGATCATGCGCCGGACCTGGTGGCGGATCGCCTCCTTCGCCTCCTCCTCCAGCGCCTCGCCCGTGGCCGTGACGCTGACGCCGTACGGGTTCCCGCCGGCCTCGGAGATGGCCGAGTCGGTGTACCCGGGCGGGACGAGGATCCCGCCCCAGTGCATGAAGGTGATGTTCATGGTGAGGAGCGTCGTCTCCTGCCCGCCGTGAGGATTCGAGGCGCTGGTCATGGCGCTCACCACCTTGTCCGCCAGCCCGCCCTTCATCCAGAGCGGCCCGAGCGTGTCGATGAACGCGCGCATCTGGCTCGCCGCGCCGCCGTAGCGGGTGGGCGTGCTGAAGAGGTACGCGTCCGCCCACTCCAGGTCGTCCGGCGTGGACTCGGGGATGTCCTCGGTGCTCTTCGCGTGGGCGGTCCACGCCTCCTGCGCTTCCACGACCTCCTTCGGCGCCGTCTCCCGCACCTTCCTCAGGCGGACGTCGGCGCCCGCCTCCCGCGCCGCCTCGGCGGCCGTCTCCGCCATCTGGTGGTTCGTGCCGTACGTGCTGTAGTAGATGATCGCCAGCCTCGTCCTGCTCATATGCCGCTCCTGTCGCCCTCCGTTGTCGTTGCCTCCCAATGAATTGCAAGTCGGGGGCCCGGCGCGGGGCGGGAAGAGCCCCTGGACGACCCGCCGAGCCGCGAACCCTGTCCGGGTTCCGGCGCGGTGGCGGGAAGGATCACGCGGGCCGATCTTCACGACCGGAAGTACAGCCGCCTCAAGGGGAGGATCGATGAAGAAGGTCTCCGGAATACTGCTGCTCGCCCTGTTCGCCGCGGGGCTCTCCTGGCCGCTCACGGCCCGGGCTCACGCCCAGGCGCCCGGCACCACGGTGATCTACCTGGTCCGCCACGCCGAGACCGCGGATGACGGCACCCGCGACCCGGCGCTCTCGGCGGAGGGACGGGACCGGGCGACCCGCCTCGCCCGGGTGCTGGCGACCGCGGGCCTGGACGCCATCCACACGACCGCGTACCGGCGGACCCGCGAGACCGCCGCGCCCGTCGCGGCGGCGACCGGCCTCACCGCCCGCGAGTACGACCCCCGCGCGCTCGAGGCGTTCGCCCGGCGGCTGCTCGGGGAAGGGGGGCGTCACCTCGTCGTCGGCCACAGCAACACCACGCCCGAGCTGGTGGACCTGCTCGGCGGCGCGTCCGGCGGCGCGATCGGCGAGGACGAGTACGGAAGGGTGTACGTGATCACGGCCGCGCCCGGGGGGGTGCACACGGCCCGGCTCGGGTACCCCGGCGAGGATGCGGGCGCGGCCGTCGCGGCGACGGAACGCCCCGCCGCCGATCCCGCGGACGTCGCCTCCATCGACGCCATCCTGACGGCGCTCTACGACGTGATCTCCGGCCCCGTCGGCCAGCCCCGGGACTGGGACCGCCTCCGCAGCCTCTTCCTCCCTACCGCCCGCATGATCCCCGTTCAGCGCGCCCCCGATGGGAGCGTGCGGTATCGGGCGCTGACGGTGGACGAGTACATCGAGGCCTCGGGGCCGACGCTGATCCAGGTCGGATTCCGGGAGCGGGAGATCGCCCGCCGGGTCGAAGAGTTCGGCGACGTCGCCCACGTCTTCAGCACGTACGAAGGGCACCGCGAGGGCGTGGCGGAGCCGCTGGTCCGCGGCCTCAACAGCATCCAGCTCATCAACGACGGAGAGCGATGGTGGGTCAGCAGCCTGGCCTGGTCGCCGGAGCGGCCGGACCTGCCGGTGCCGCCCAAGTACGAAGGGGGGCAGTAGCTACCGAGCGGGTTGCCGCGGAAAGTGCTCCAAAAAACGGAACAAGAGAAAACGGTGCCGTGTGCCGTCTGGCGTGGCCCGAAAGCCGTGATCCGGCCGTTCCTTCAGGTTTGACGTTGAGGCCGGAACAGCCGGATCACGGTTACCGGGTCACGCCAGACGTGGCACGGTTCCCCCCTCGGGCTCCCCCCGCTTCGCGCTACCGCAGAGCCCGCGTCGCCCAGCCGTACATGGCGCCGCCCGCCGCGCCGATCGCCGCCCATGCCGCCAGGTAGAGCGGGTCCACCCGCGCGGCAGCGACCGCCATGTCGGCGAGGACGGCGGGGCCGGCGCTGCGGACGTCCGGGGAGACGATGTTGCGGAGTGGCACGTCGCCCAGGCGCTCGGCCGCGGCCGCCGGGGGGGCGGCGAGCGCCGAGAGGTCCACCTCCACCAGCCACGCGACCGCTAGCACGGCGACGAAGCCGCCGAGGGCGCAGGCGCCGGCGTAGCCGCCGGTCGTGCCGCGCACCGTCCGCGGCACCATGGCGAACACCGCGCTGCCGGTGGTCAGCACCAGCGCGTACTGCGTCAGCGTCAGCCACGACAGTGGCGCTCCCGTCAGCCGGGAGTGCGCGACGAGGACCAGCAGCGCGAACGTGCCCAGCAAGAAGGTGACGCGCGCCCAGTCCACGACGATCGCCGCCGCCCGCGAGGGCTTCGGCGCGACCCGCGAAGGGGAAACGGTCCTGCCTTTCATCGGCTCCTCCAGTCCATGGTGCGGGGACGGATCAGCCGGGGAGATGAGCTGCTGCGGGGGAGAGCCCGGGCAGCCGCCCGGGGTGGGGGAGGGGAATATACTGTGGGGGAGAGTGCCGCCGGAAGGGTGTCGTTGCGGGCGCTTGCGGGCCACCGCGACCGTGTCCCGTCTGGCGTGACCCGGACCTCGTGCACCGGCAGTTCCTTTCACTCGAACAGCACGCCTTCACGCGTGCGGGGAATGAAGCCGGGAACAGCCGGATCACGGACGCCGGGTCACGCCAGACGGACCACGGAGGCGTCGCCTACTTGACGAACAGCATGTCCCGGTAGGTCGGGAGCGGCCACACGTCGTCCGGCAGCACCTTCTCCAGCCGGTCCGCCACGCTCCGGACCTTCGCCATGGCGGGCACGATGTTGTCGCGCATGTGGTGCGCCTTCTCGTCGACCGTGTCGCCGCCGAGCTCGGCGTTCTGGGCGATCAGCTCGTCCAGCACCTCCCGCAGCTCGTCCACCAGGTCGTTGAGCTTCTGTACCGTCGCCTTCACCCCCCGCGGCTGCACGCCGAGCGCGGCCGCGCGCTCGCCCGAGGCCAGGAGGTCGTTCATGTAGCGGACCGCCGCCGGCAGCACCATCGTGGCCGCGATGTCGGCCGTGGTCTCCCCCTCGATGTTGATCGTCTTGAAGTACTGGTCGATGGCGACCTCCTGACGGGACTCCATCTCCTTTGCCGACAGGACGGAGTACTTTTCGAACAGCGCCACGTTCTTCTCCGCCGTCATGCGCTCCAGCGCATCGAGCGAGCTCGGGAGGTTGAGCAGCCCCCGCTTCTCCGCCTCCCGGTGCCACTCCTCCGAGTAGCCGTCCCCGTTGAAGATGATCCGCTTGAAGCCATGGATCTCCTCGCCCAGCACCTTCCGGAGCGCGTCCTCCAGCTCGCTGCCGGCCTCGATGTGCTCTTCCAGCGCGGTGGTCAGCTCATCGATGGCTTCCGCCACGATCGTGTTCAGCACCGTCGCCGGGAACGAGATGGACTGGCTCCCGCCCAACGCCCTGAACTCGAACTTGTTCCCCGTGAACGCGAACGGCGACGTCCGGTTCCGGTCGCCCGCGTGCTTCGGCAGGTCGGGGAGCGACGGAACGCCTAGCCCGAGCAGGCCGCCGGACTTGCTCGTCCTGGCGCTCCCGGCCTTCTCGATCTGCTCGAAGATGTCCGCGAGCTGCTCACCCAGGAAGACGCTCAGGATCGCCGGCGGCGCCTCGTTGGCGCCCAGCCGGTGATCGTTGCCCGCGTACGCCACCGCCAGCCGCACCAGGTCCTGATGCCGCTCCACCGCCCGCAGCACCGCGCTGCAGAAGAACAGGAACTCCAGGTTGTCGTGCGGCGTCTCTCCCGGCTCCAGCAGGTTCCGCCTCGACGTCCCGAACGACCAGTTCAGGTGCTTCCCGCTCCCGTTCACCCCCGCGAACGGCTTCTCGTGCAGGATCGCCTCCAGCCCGTACTCCCGCGCCTTCTTCCGCAGCACCAGCATCGTCAGCTGCTGGTGGTCCGCCGCCAGGTTCGCGTTCTCGTAGATCGGCGCCATCTCGTACTGCCCCGGCGCCACCTCGTTGTGCCGCGTCTTCACCGGCACGCCCAGCCGGTACAGCTCCCGCTCCACGTCCATCAT
>JAHWKI010000121.1 GCA_019347975.1 Gemmatimonadota bacterium | reverse complement strand
ACCGCGCGGGCGGCGTCGAGGCGGCCGGCGGCTACCTGATCCAGATCCTGGGCGGCCTGCCCGAGGACGAGGTGGTCGGCATCGAGCGGGAAGTCGCCGGGCTGCCGCACCCGACTGCGATGATCCGCGCCGGCGAGGGTCCCGAGGACGTCCTGCACCGGGTGTTCGGCGATGCATTCCAGGTCCTGGAGCGGACCCCCGTCCGCTTCCACTGCCCCTGCAGCCGGGATCGGGCGGAGCGGGCTCTCATCCTCCTGGGCCCCGGTGAGATCGACGGGATCATGGACCAGCAGTCTCACCGCGGGCACACCGACGTGACCTGTGAGTTCTGCGGCGAGAACTACCGCTTCACGCTCGACCAGCTGGCGGCCCTGAAGAACTGATCCCGGCGGCACTGGCCCGTTCCCCCGCCCCGATGAAGGCCCGGCAGCCTTGCATCCCGGGCTCCGATGGGCCCAGATTTGTTCTCCTCTCCCCACCATGACGGCTTACACGAAGGCGGAGATGCCCTTCAGGCGACGCAGCACGGACCGGCCCATTCCCCGTATCGGCATGATCGACGAGCTCGAGCGCCTCATCCGGCGCGCCCGCGTGCTCCCGCTGGTCTTGCCCGTTCTCCTCTTCGGGGGCTGGGGCCTGGGGAAGCTGACGTCGGAGAACATCGCGCTGCCGGCCGACGCGAACTTCCGGATCGCGGCCGCCGCGCATACCCCCGCCTACCAGCTGGAGGCTCTCAGCAGCTACATGGGGCTCCTGCGGGCGGCCGGGGCCGATACCGAGGAGTACGTGCTGACCTACCGCAATCACGTACGGCCGGTGGAGAAGTCGCTGCGGAAGTGGGGGGTCGAAAAGGAGCTGGCCCGTCGCGTGGCGTGGCCGCTGGTCCAGAGCGCGTATCAGCACCGCCTCGATCCGGCGACGGTCGTCGCCATCGTGCTCGTGGAGTCCAGCGGGAAGCCGAGCGCCACCAGCTTCGTCGGAGCGCAGGGGCTCATGCAGATCATGCCGCTGCACCGCGGCGCGTGGCGGGGCTGCGGCGAGGACATGTACGACATCGAGAACAACCTCTGCTACGGCACGAGCATCCTCGCGTGGCTCCTCCGGCGCTTCGATGGCGACGAGCGGCGGGCACTCCTGGCGTACAACGGCTGCGTCCGCGGCACCAACACGCCAAACTGCCACACGTATCCGGACAAGGTGGCGCGTCTGGCGTCGCAGGTGCGGAGCGAGTGGCGCGGGATCGTCCCCCACACCATTGAAACCCTCAGGATCGGCTCCGCCGCCGCGCCCTGACCTGCCGCGGTTCCTGATCTAGCGCGCCAGCTCCGTCCACAGACGGGCCGAAGCCCGGGTCCCCTTCTCGAAGTTCTCCACGCTCATCCATTCGTCGGGCGCGTGGGCGTTCTCACCCGGCAGGCCGAAGCCCATGAGCAGCACCGGCGCCCCCAGCACCCGCTCGAACTCGGGGACGATCGGGATCGACCCCCCCTCCCCCGCGTAGACGACCTCCCGATCCCACGCAGCCGCCAGCGCCCGCTCGGCGGCCGTGTACAGCTCGCTCCCCAGCGTCGCGCGCCACGCGTTGCCGCCGTGGAGCCGCTGCACCTCCACCTCCACCCCCTCGGGCGCGACCTTCCGGATGTGGGCCTCCACCAGCTCGGCGATCCGGTCCGGATTCTGGGCGGGAACCAGACGGAAGCTGATCTTCGCCATGGCCTTCGCCGGAAGCACCGTCTTGGCGCCCTCCCCCGTATACCCGGAGAGGAGGCCATTGACCTCGACGGTCGGCCTGATCCACAGCCGCTCGGGCGTGGTGTACCCCTTCTCGCCGACCTCGGTGGTCCCGGTGTCCTTCCGGAAGCCGGCATCGTCGAACGGGACCGCCTTCAGCTTCTCGCGGTACTCGTCCATGGCTTCCACGTCGTCGTAGAAGCCGTCGATGGTGGCGTGCCAGTTGTCGTCGTGCATCGACGCGATGATGCGGGCCAGCGCCGTCGCCGGATTCACGACGGCGCCGCCGTAGCTGCCGGAGTGGAGGTCCGTGCGCGGGCCGCGGACGTGGACCTCCAGGTAGGCGAGGCCGCGAAGAGAAGTGCCGATGGTGGGCACGTCCTCGCCCACCATCGTCGTGTCGCTGATGACCACGTAATCGCAGGCCAGCCGGTCCCGGTTCGCTTTCACGAACGGCATGAGGTGCTCGCTCCCCACCTCCTCCTCGCCCTCCGCGAGGACGATCACATTCACCGGCAGGCTGCCATTCACCTTCATGTGAGCCTCGATGGCCTTCACGTGCAGGTACAGCTGCCCCTTGTCGTCGACGGAGCCCCGGCCGAACAGCTTGCCGTCCCGGACCTCGGGCTCGAACGGCGGCGACGTCCACTCGTCCAGCGGCTCGGCGGGCTGGACGTCGTAATGGCCGTACAGGAGGACGGTGGGCGCGTCGTCACCCGCGCCGCGGTACTCGCCCAGGATGATCTGAAGCCCGTCGGTCTCCTCGACCGAGACGTCGAGACCCGCTTCGCGCATCCGATCCGCGAGCCATTCGGCCGCCCTGCTCATGTCCATCCGGTGCTCCGACCTGGCGCTCACGCTCGGGATCCGCAGGAACTCGAGCAGCTCCTCCCGGAAGCGCGGCATGTTCTCGTCGATGTAGTCCGCTACGGTCGCCATTCGTCCGAGCCCTCCGTTTTGTAACAAGTCAAGAATCAAGGCCAGGCCCCCTTCCGGGGGGAATCAAGGCCAGGCCGCCTTCGGAACCGGCACGACGCCGCTGAGCGTATGCCAGTACAAGTGCGTGGCGCCAGGCTCCCTCCGGAGCCCTTCCAGCACCGCGGCCGCGGTCTTGGAGGTGTAGCTTGGGTCCAGCGGCACGCCGCGCGGACGGAACCATTCCGTGGCCGCCGCCCCGGCCTCGGTGGGGTGTCCGTAGCCGCCGCCGAGCCACCCGCCGACGAGCTCGACCCGGTCGATGGCCAGGCGCGGGTCGGGCGCGGGGATGCCCGCCTCCCGCAGGAACCTCACCGCTCCCTCGACCAGCCGCCCGAGGACCAGCTCGTTGGCGAGCGCACTGGGGACGATCCGGACGCCGCGGACCCGGTCTGCCAGATCGGTCATGGCCGCGCCGATGGCCAGGCCGGCGAGGGTGCCGAGGGTGCCGGCGGCGACCCAGAGCACGTCGGGCCTCGGGGCCTCGCCCGCGCGCACCTGCTCGGCCAGCTCGAGCGCGCCGCCGACGTAGCCGAGGGTGCCCAGTGCGTTCGAGCCTCCGCCGGGGATCACATAGGGCTGCTCCTTCCGCCGCCGCCAGCGCGCCGCGGCCTCCACGAACGGCTGCGTGGCGAACGAGCCGCACCGCCGGATCTCGTCCGCCCACTCCTCGTTGAGGGCGGTGATCTCCCGGGCGTGGTCCGTCATCGGCTGGGGGAAGACGACCAGCGTGGTGGGAAGACCCAGCCTTCGGCCGTGCACGCACGTCGCGAGCGCGTGGTGGGAGCCGACCACGCCGGTCGTGATGACGCGACCGGCTCCCCTGCTCCGGGCGTCCGCCAGCAGGTATTCCAGCTTCCGGACCTTGTTGCCGCCGTAGATCCGGCTGGACCGGTCGTCGCGCTTCACCCAGAGCTCGCCCTGGAACTCATCCGGCACCTGACGCATCCGCTCGACCGGCGTCGGCCACTCCCCCAGGAGCGTCCAGGCGATCCGGCCGGCGGCGTGCGGAAACGCCCGGAAGAGCGCGTTGGCCTCGGCGCGGCGCACGCCGATGGAGGGGTCGTTCATGCTGGGCCGGGTGGTGACGCACGGAGCCCCTCGAGGATCCGGTCGGCCACCGCCAGGCCGAGCGCCATCGTGGTGACCTGCGGGGGGACACCCACGGATGTGGGGAAGATGGACGTATCGGCGATGTACACCCCCGTGTCGCCCCAGAGCCTCCCCTCCGGATCGCACGCGCCGTGGCTGCGTCTTCCATCGAGCGGACAGCTTCCCTGCGGGTGGACGGAGGCGAGAGGTATGCGGTGGACGTCGTCCCGGACACCCTCGAGGGCTGAATCGAGGCCGGCCTCGTCAGCGACGGGCGGCGCGTCGTTATAGGGCAGGTGGACGATCCGCGCCCCGGCCGCCAGGAAGAGGCGCCCCAGCGCTCGGACCCCGCGGCGCAGCTCGTCCATGTCGCGCCGGTCCGGCCAGTAGCGGGCGACGGGCCGTCCGTCCCGGCCCGTGGTCACGCGGCCCTCCGTCTCGTCGTGCAGGAGCACTCCGCAGCTCGCGAGGTGGGTGAGCCGCCGCATGATCGCGCGATGGCTGGCGCCGAGGCCGGACGTGGATGCGGCCATGGTCCCTGGCCACAGCCCGAGCGCGATGAACAGGAACCCGCCGCGCCCGTCCACGGCGAACTCGGCGAACTCGTTCACGACCACGGACTGGGGAAGGCCGCGCCAGCCGCGGACCTCCTCCGGCATCTCCGCCTGGACGAGGGCGCTCGGGTGGAGCCGCATCCCGCGGCCGACGCGATCGTTCCCGAGGCCGCTCCGGAGCAGGAGGGCGGGGGTGTCGAGGGCGCCGGCGGACAGGACGACGGTGTCCGCCTCCACCACGACCTCGCCGCCGTCCTCGCCGTTCGCCCCCACTCTCCGGCACAGGACCCGCCGCGCGCCCGTCCGGCCGTCGATCCGTACCGCGGGCGCGTCGCAGACCACGCGGGCGCCGGCGGCGACGGCCATGGGCACCCACGTCAGTGCGGCGTTCTTCTTCCGATTGTAGGCGCACCCGAGAACGCAGTAGCCGCAGCCGGAGCACTCGTCGCGGTTGTGATCCGGCCGTCGCCAGCGCCACCCCATGGCGTCCGCGCCGCGGCGGATCGCGTCGTTGTTGGCGTTGACGCGGGAAGGCGGGATCGGCCTCGCCTGGAGGGTTTCGTGGACGAGGCGGATCAGAGCAGCGAAGCTGCCGTCGTCGTAGGGGAACGCGTGCTCCTCGCGCCACCGGTCCAGGATCCCCGGCGGCGGATCGTAGACTAGGCCCGTGTTGTGGAGCGTCGATCCGCCCACCCCGGTCCCCTGCATGATACCGATCCCCTTGTCAGCGGTGGTGCGGAGCCCCGCATCACGGAAGAGCCGGGGGAGCATCTCCAGCTCTCGCTGCGTGGCGTCGGCGGCGGTGAAGAGCCCACCGGCCTCGACCGCGATGACGTCCACTCCCGCCGCCGCCAGTCGCGCCAGCGCCGCCGCTCCGCCCGCGCCGGTTCCGATGATGCAGACCCTGGCCCGGAGGCGGGTGCCGGCCGGGAGATCGCGTGCGGAGGTGACGCCCGGCCGCGGAAGACCGCCGGCCGGGTGGGGCGCGCGGAGTCGCGGCGCGTCGTGAACGGGCACCTCGACGCGGCCGAGCCATGGGCCGTCGTAGCCTACCTCGGCCCACGCCTCCTCCCGCCCGTAGTACGCCAGGGCGCCGAGCGCCTTGAGCGCGGCCGCGCCCTGCCGACGGAGGGGGAGCGCGCTGTCGGCCCAGGATCGCAGCCATGCCTCTCGCTGCGGCGGGGCCAGGTCGCTGAAGCACTTCAGCCGGATCAGCGCGGACGGCGAGCCGTACTCGAGTCCTACGAGGAGGGCGCCCAGGAGCCGACGGTCTGCCCCGGGCATCCGCCGGATCAGCGGATCGATTGCATCCGCCACCGCCGGTCCCGCCGCGGCTCCCGCCACCGCCTCCGCTACCGCGGTGAAGATCCTCCGCTCGCGCTCGTTCAGGGGTCGCGCCATCCCTGAACGTAATCGGTCACCGGAGCCGGCACACCGCCGGCGGTGTGACCCGGGCGCTGGCCAGGACGGAGCCGCGCGGTCACCTTGCGCAGCATGTGCTGTCGAGCCGTCCTCTTCGCCGGCTTCTGAGCCGATGAAGCCGGGAACCGCGGAGCGTGGCGCCGGGCCCTGGCGCGGACTGCTCCGTGGCAACGTCCTCTGGCTGTCGGTCGCGTCGCTCCTCAACGACGCGTCCAGCGAGATGATCTTCCCGCTCCTCCCGCTCTTCCTCGTCGGCACGCTCGGGGCCGGGCCCGCCTTCCTGGGGCTGGTGGAGGGCGTGGCCGAGACGACGGCTTCCTTCGTCAAGCTCGCGGGCGGGTGGCTCTCGGACCGGCTCGGCCGACGCCGCGCCCTGGTGGCGGGCGGCTACGGCGTCGCGGCGGCCACGCGCCCGCTCATCGCCGCGGCCACCCTCCCCTGGCACGTGCTGGCCGTCCGGGTCGCCGACCGCGTCGGCAAGGGCGTCCGGACGGCGCCCCGGGACGCGCTCCTGGCCGAGTCTGTGGACCCGGCGATCCGCGGGAGGGCGTTCGGCGTCCATCGGGCGGCGGACCACGCCGGCGCCGTGCTCGGGCCGCTCCTGGCCGCCGGGCTGCTCCTCCTCTTCCCCGGACGGCTCCGGCTGGTCTTCGCGCTGGCCGTCATTCCCGCGGCCCTCGCCACCGTCGTGATCCTGATGCGCGTGCGGGAGGTCGCACCGACAGCCGTCGACGAGCACACTGCCGCGAGCGTCCGCCCGCCCGTCGAGCCGCCGCCAGCGCCGGCTCGGGTGGATCGGCGCTTCGGCTGGTTCCTCGGCGTGCTCGTGCTCTTCACGCTAGGGAACGCGTCCGACGCCTTCCTGCTGCTCCGGGCCGCGAACCTGGGCGTGGCCACGGCCGCGATCCCGCTCCTCTGGGGCACGCTGCACGTGAGCAAGATGGCGTGGAACGTGGTGGGCGGCGCGGTGGCGGACCGGCTGGGAGCGCGGCCGTCGCTGGTGGCGGGGTGGGCGGTCTACGCCGTCGTCTACACCGGGTTCGCGCTGGCGACGGAAGCATGGCACGCCTGGGCGCTCTTCCTCGCCTACGGGCTCTTCCACGGATTGACCGAGCCGGCCGAACGCGTGCTGGTCTCCGCCATGGCCGGCTCTGCGGCCCGGGGGCGGGCGTTCGGTGCGTACCACTTCGCGATCGGCATCGCCGCGCTCCCCGCCAGCGTCATCTTCGGAGTCCTGTGGGAGGCTCGCGGCGCACCGACGGCGTTCTTCGTCGGGGCCGGCCTCGCGCTGGCCGCGGCGGCCCTCCTACCGGTGGCCGCGCGCCCCCCGGGACGGCGGGGGCCCTGGAGCTGAGCGCCCCGGCCTATTCCTCACGCAGCCGCTCGATCGTCCGCCGGCTCCGTGCGGCGATCGCCCGCACCAGCTCGGTCTCCCGCTCGTCGACGCCGGCCCTCCTCATGATGGCCCGGATGGTCCGCATGACCGACTCGGGGTTCTTGCCGCCGCGGTAGAAGTTGATGGTGTGGAGGTGCCGATCGATCTCCTCGAAGACCTCCTCCAGGTGCGCGGACGTCGCTGGGGGCGCGTCGCGTCGCGGCCGCGGCAGCGGCTTCTCGCTCCCGGGGCCCGCCAGCCACAGCTCATAGGCGACGAGCAGCACGGCCTGGGCGAGATTGAGGGAAGGACGCTCCGGATCGGTGGGCACGGTCCAGATCCGGTCACAGCGGTCGAGCTGCTCGTTCGTGAGACCCGTGTCCTCGCGGCCGAACAGGATGGCGACCGGGCCGCGCTCGTCGCGCGCCAGCGACAGGATCTCCTCGACGCCATCCCGCGGGTGCTCCCAGGAGTGGCGCATGGCGCGGCGCCGCGCCGTCGTGCCGACGACCTCGACCGCGTCCGCGAGCGCGGCTTCGAGGGTATCGAAGAACTCCACCCGCTCCCGGACGATCTCCGAGCCGTGGGCGATCCCCTCGATCCGGTACTCGTCCCACTCGACGGGGTTCACCATCCGCAGCCGCCGCAGCCCCGTATTCATCATCGCCCGGATCGCGCCGGCGATGTTGACCCGGTCCTGCGTCTCGTTCAGGACGACGACGATCTTCTCGGCGAGCAAGTCGCGGGGGTTCATTCGGATCCGGTTCGGTAGGCGTTGTTGGCGCTGCGCGGGCTCTCGGTCCTCACGCGAAGACGCGAAGGGGTACGGCAAGCGCGCGAAGCGGGCCTCGAGGGTTCATCCGCTGCGCAGCCTCGAGCCCACGCAGTTTCCGGGCGTAACAAAAACTAAAAAAACGGGTGGAGCAGCCGCGTCGGCGTCGGCTCCGCCCGGTGAGCTTCCCGGCCCTCTTCGCGTTCTTCGCGTTCTTCGCCCCCCTCGCGTCTTCGCGTGAAACGAGAGCCCGCGCAAGCGCCCGAACCGGCTGCCCTACACCCGTGGCGCCCTGTGAGCGTCGGTAGCCGGGGCCTCGACGTGCACCCCCAGCAGCTCCACTTCCGAAGCCGGCTGCCAGATCTGGAGCATGGGGAACCGTGCGGCGAACCAGGCCAGCGATGCGATCAGGAGCCCCGCGAAGCCCAGCGCGATGCCCAACTCGGCGATCCCGAAGGGAATCCCGTCGGCGCCGGGATAGAGCGTCGGGTAGATCAGGATGTAGCGCTCGATCCAGAGCCCGACCAGGATCACGGTCGCGAAGGTCGCGAAGATCGCCGGCGTCTTCTTCGGCTTGATGCCCAGCAGCCCGAAGAACGGGATCACGAAGAGCATGAAGAACACGGCGATGGACAGCGGCTTGTAGGGCGCGGAGAGCCGATTGACGAAGAACACCTGCTCGGCGGGCAGGTTGCCGTACCAGATCACGATGTACTGGGACCAGAACAGGTACGCCCAGAACACGCAGAAGGCGAACATGAGCTTGGCCAGGTCGTGGATGTTCGCGCCCTGGACGTATTCGTGGAGGGACAGGCGTCGCCGGTAGAACAGCGTCAGCACGGCCGTGGCGGCGATCCCGCCGAGGAACGCGGCCATGAAGACGTACGGGCCGATGAGCGTGCTGAGCCAGTGCGGGTCCAGCGACATGACGAAGTCGAACGCGATGAACGTCCACGCGATGGCGTAGACGATGATCAGCGCGGGCGACAGCTTCGCCAGCACGCGATACGCCCGCCCCTCTTCCACTTCCTGGCCACGCCATCCGCGCGTGATCCGGTCGTATCCCCTTTCCCCCGCGTCCCTGGCGATCCCGGCGTCCGGACGGAGCGCCCAGTAGGCGAAGACCAGCGACACCGCGAGGAGGACGACCAGCGCGAGCATGTTCCGGGCGGCCAGGAACGGCATGTTGAGATACGCCGCCTTCCCCCCCACGTCCTGGTGGAGCCAGGGGAAGATGTGATCGGGGGCCCAGATCAGGAGTGGCGGGAACAGGATCAGGTACGCGATGGGGAGGAACGCGACGAAGGAGAGGGAAACCCGCCGGATGGGGCGGGACCACACGCCCCGCGCGATGGTCACCACCGCCGACAGGATCACGGCTCCCTGGGCGATCCCCGCGAAGTAGATCCAGTTGAAGGCGTAGGCGCGCCAGGCCCGCTCCGGGTCGGCCGCGATCCCCATGGCGAAGCCGATGACGCCCAGGACCAGCAGGACCGCCCCGGCCAGCAGCACCGGTCGCGCGGACGGCAGCCGCCGTACGGGATAATCCTTCAGCTCCGTGATCTCGTGCGACATCGTTACTCCTGCTCCCCGGTGGAGGCCGTGTCCGCGACCATGGCCGGGGCCGTATCCGCGCCCGCCGCGGGGACGCTCGCCGGCGCGGAGACGGTACCCGGCGCCGGCGCGACCCCACCCTGCCCCTGCAGCTGCCGCACGTAGCTCACCACCGCCCAACGGTCCGCCGGCGGGATCCGCCGGTACGACGGCATCAGCCCCCGCCCCGCCTTCACGACGGCGTAGATGTAGCCGTCCGATCGGCCCACCGTGTTCGGGATCCTGAGGTCCGGCCCCATGGGGAACTTCCCGGGGCCGACGACGGGGCCGTTCCCCTCTCCCTGCGGACCGTGGCACACCGAGCAGTAGGTGAGGAAGATGTGCTCGCCGCGGGCAAGGACCGCCTCGTCCATGGTCGTCGGGCTGGTCACGCTCGCCGCGAACTCCTGGAGCGCGGCCTCGGTGACCGGCGTCGGGATGGTCGGCTCCCACGTGCCGGCGGGCGACTCGAGCGGCACCGAGTTGGCCGGCGCGGGACGCGGCGCTTCGTAGGGATCGAACGACGGCGCCTCCCGCATGAAGTTCAGGAACGGCACCAACGCCATGGCGTCTTCCATCCGGGTGCACCCGCCGAGGCTCAGCACGCAGGCGGCCAGCACCGCCGCGGCCGCGGCCGAACGCTTCCGGCGCCACTCACCGGGCATGGCCGACCTCCTCGTCCCACGCCTGGATATCCGCCGCGCCGGCTTCCTGCAGGATCCGCCGGGCATCCGCGCCCCTGCCGGCGGGCGCGTCCACGAGGACGCCGAAGCTGCCGGCCGAGAACGACGGATCATACGCGAAGTCTTTCCCGCCGGGGCCCAGCCTGGCGTTGATCACCAGCCCCACCACCGTCGCGAGCGCGCCGAAGAGGATGGTCATCTCGAACGCGATCACCACGAAGGGCGGCAGCGACACGATGGGCTTGCCGCCCGTGATCAGCGGCCAGTCCAGCGACGTCCAGATCGCGAGAGCGAATCCGGTGGCCGTCCCGGTCAGGGCACCGACCAGCGTGAAGAGCCGGACCGGGCTCTGCGGCCGGTGCAGCGCGTGCTCGAGGTCGTGGTTCGGGAGCGGAGAATAGCTCTCCAGCTCCGTCATCCCCGCGGCCCGAAGGGTCTCGATGGCCATTATGGCCGTATCCACCTCACGGAACACCCCGAGATAGCGTCCGCCCGCCATTACCGGTCCTCCTCCAGCAGCCGGTCACCCGGCTGGAGCGATGTCCCCGCGCCCTGCGGCCCCGCGGCCTCCGC
>JAHWKI010000334.1 GCA_019347975.1 Gemmatimonadota bacterium | reverse complement strand
CGGCCTTCGCCTTGGCGATGATCTTGTCGTCCACGTCGGTCAGGTTCATCACCTGCTCGACCGCGTAGCCGCGGACCTCGAGGACGCGCCGCAGCAGGTCCTCGAACAGGAACGTCCGCAGGTTTCCGATGTGCGCGAAATCGTGGACCGTCGGACCACACGTGTACATCCGCACCCTGCCGGGCTCGAGGGGCTCGAAGACGACCTCCTCGCGCCGCAGCGTATCGAAGAGCCGGAGCGCCATCGGCTACCGCTTCTCGACCTCCGACGCGACCGGCTCCCGATCCCCGGCGTCGCCCTCCCCGGCCATCGCGCGCTGCCACACCGTCCGCTGGGGGAAGGGGATCTCGATCCCCTCGGCGTCGAAGCGGTGCTTGATGCGCCGCCGCAGCTCGCGCGCCAGGTCCCACTGCTTGAGGGGCACTGTCTTGGCCATCATACGGATCGTCACCGCGCTCTCGCCGAACGCCTCCACCCCCGGCACTGTCGGCTCCTCGACGAGGAGGGCGCCGAAGACCGGGTCGTCGAACACCTCCTTGCCGACGTCCTCGAGCACGGCGATCACCCGGTCGGGGTTCTCGCTGTAGCTGACACCGACCTCCAGGACGGCCCGCGACCAGCCCTTCGTCTTGTTCGACACCACCCGGATCTCCCCGTTCGGGATCACGTGCACCGTCCCGTGGAGGTCGCGGAGGATCGTGGTCCGGACGTTTACCTGCTCGACGACCCCACCCACGCCGCCGGCGTCGATCACGTCGCCGATCGCGTACTGGTTCTCGACCAGCACGAAGATCCCGCTGATCACGTCCTTGACGAGCGTCTGCGCGCCGAAGCCGATCGCGAGGCTGGCCACGCCGGCCGTGGCCAGCAGCGGCCCGAGCGGGAGCCCCACCTCCTCCAGCAGCATCATCAACGTGACGGCGAGGATGGTGATCAGTCCGGCCGTGGTCAGGACGGTGGCCAGCGTCTTGCGCCGCTGGAGCTCCTCGCTCGGCCCCACCTGACCGGTGACCTCCATTCCGGAGATCTTCTTCCGGACGCGTCGCAGCACGAGATAGGCGATCGCGCCCCCGACCAGGATGAGCAGGATCCGGACGCTGCTCTCGACGATGGCGGTCCAGTCCGGCTCGATCTGGATCGGGATCAGGGTGGCCAACATCTCCATCGGATCTTCGGCTCGGGAACGATTCGGATTCCTCTACTAGGCGGAGGAGGAATATGGTGTCGCACGGAAAGGGCCGATGCACGCGGCGGACGAGGCGCGAGGATGAGGAATAGCGGCGCTATTCCGCACGAATCGCAAGCCCGTCCGGCGCGATGCAGCGGCAATCGGATGCAACCATGTTCCTGTTCCGCGTAGTAAAATAGGGATCCCCCCGGCTCCAGGCCAAGCCGGCGGCGAAGGGGGCCCCGCCGTGGAAGCGGGGTTATTCGACGGTGAGGCGGAGCTCGGTGAGGATCCAGCGCCCGCGCTCGCTGCGGGCCGCGGCGAAGACGCGGTCGACCCGCGCCTCCAGGGCCGGGCCTTCCCGGTACACCCGCTCGCCCACGGCGTAGCCGGTGCCGCTGGAGGGATCGTAGGTCGCGTACGCCGGAAAGCGGAACACGACCTCGGCGGCGTCCTCGAAGAGGTCTTCGAGGACGTACTGGAGCTGCCCCGCCGAGAGACGGCCGCCTACCCCCTCCCGCTGGACCACGACGTGGACCCGCCCCGCCTTCGCCAGCGAGGCGATCGCCCGCGGATTGCCGTCCTCCCAGTAGACGGCCAGGCGCCGGAACACCTCCTGGAGCGCCGCGGGCACGGCCGGCTCCGCCTCATCGGACTGGAGCGGCGTCACGACCTCGCGGGGGCCGACGTCGCCACCCGACTGGGCGGGAGCGGGGACCGCCAACGCGAGCAGGGCGAGCAGGCACGGGATGGTGGGAAAGAGGGCGCGCGTCATCGCGTATGGATACGTCGGCCGGACCGCTTTGTTCCGCGGAGACGGGACTTCAGTCGCGGTCGGGACGGCTGCCGGGTTTGAGCAGCGGCGCACCCTCGGCGCAGAGCGGGCACGACTCGGGCGGGTGCTGCACGCCATCGATGGTGACCAGGGCCACCGACGGGACCGACCACTCCACCTTTCCCCCGGAGCGATCCACCAGCGTGGCCACGCCCGCCAGGCGCCCGCCGGCGGCCTCGGCGACGGTGATCAGCTCCCGCAGCGACCCGGCCGTCGTCACCACGTCCTCCACCGCCACGAACGACTCGCCCGGCACCATGACGAACCCACGGCGGAAGGCGAGGGCCGCCTCCCGCGCGCCCTCGCTCCGCTCGGCCCAGACGGCGCGGCGGTCCAGAGCCCGGCCGACCTCGTGCCCCAGGACGATCCCGCCGATCGCCGGCGAGACGACCACGTCGGGCGGCGCCCCCAGCGATCCCGCCAACGCGTCGGCCAGAGCGGCTCCGGCGGCGGCGGCCTCCGCGGGATGCTGGAGGAACCGGGCGCATTGCACGTAGTGGGGGCTGTGGAGACCGCTCGAGAGGAGGAAGTGACCCTCCAGCAGCGCCCCGTGTGCCCGCAACCGCTCGAGCCATTCCGTCACCCTCGCCCTCCCTCGCCGCTGG
>JAHWKI010000333.1 GCA_019347975.1 Gemmatimonadota bacterium | reverse complement strand
AGTTGAACCGGTCCCGCTCCCGCCCCCGCACGTACTCGAGCTTGAGCGCGGTGTCCGGGGTCGGGCGGAAGTTGAACCCCGCGCTCACGCGCGCGACGCCGTCGCCCGCCCGGTCCTGGTCGAAGTCGACCGCGTCGAACCGGAGCTTGGCGGACACGGTGGAGTTCGGCATGGTGGCCGGGAACCCTGTCACGAGGGCGCGCTCGATGTCTATGTAGCCGCCGGCCTGGCGTCCGGCCGCGATGCTCTCGAGCGAGGGCGGGATGTCCAGCCGTACCAGCGCGGCCTCTCCGGTGATCTGGAATCCGGCCACTTCGGTCTCCAGATCCGCCACGGCCACGGTCAGGTCGCGGCGCTCGTCCACCGCCTCGCCGTCCAGCGCGAAGACGTTCCACGCGCCGTGATGCGCGGACATGCCCACCTCGTGCCCCGCCCGTGGGCTCCAGGCCAGGCGGCCGACCACGGCCGGCGAGCCGTTCTGGTCCTCGAAGTTGCGACGCCCCGCGGCGAGGCGCGTGCCCTCGGGGGAGTCGAGGATGAGTCCGTCGTTGAAGCCGTTGGTGGCGTAGATCTCGTAGGTGACGCGGCCCTGCCCGCCGAGGCCGCCGACGGGAATCGTGCCGAGGGCGCCGAACCCCGGCTCGGAGAGCGCGACCCCCAGCAGCTCCGTGGACACGAGCGGCCGGTCGGTGAACGGGTTGAGCGGGCTGTCGTGCGCCAGGTTGAAGCGGCCGAGCGGAGAGAGGATGACGCCCCCGCGCAGCGTGAACGACCGGTGGATGATGAGGTCGATCGCCGCGAACTCCAGCGTCAGCTCCTCGCCCCCCTCCTCGATCTCGAGCTCGGCGCCGATACGGACGAAATCGCTCACCCGGGTCGCCGTGAACAGGTTGAACCGCTTGGCGATGAACCCACTCTCTTCCTTCAGGCCGTCGGCCCGGTGGTAGCGGGCGTGGGCCTCGGCGTAGCCGCCGATGGCGGTGCGGCCGAGGAGCCGCCCGAGGTACGGGCGGTCGTAGACGCCGCCGGTGACGAACGGCCGGTCGGTCGTGTCCGCGGGCTCCTCCTGGGCGGCCGCCGTCGGCGCCGGCACCAGC
Source organism: Gemmatimonadota bacterium (assembly GCA_019347975.1). GTDB lineage: Bacteria > Gemmatimonadota > Gemmatimonadetes > Longimicrobiales > RSA9 > JAHWKI01. The sequence continues at coordinate 1,532 of JAHWKI010000333.1, read as the reverse complement.
AGTACCAGCCCGGCGACGAGCGCAGTGAACCCGAACCGCCACGGTCGCATCATGGAGCACCCTCCCATGTGAGATCGATCTCGATGATCCCGTCCGGTGTCGTACGGACGGGGAAGGAGCGGAGCGGCCGCTCGGCCGGGCCGCGCAGGACCTGTCCGCCACGGTCGTAGGTGGAGCCGTGGCACGGGCACTCGAGGCGCGCGCCCTGGATCTCCACCGTGCAACCGAGGTGCGTGCAGATCGGGCTCAGGGCCACGTAGCCCTCCCCGGTGGAGAGCACGTACACCTGCCCGCTGAAGCCATCCGGCTGGAGCCGCAGGAATCCGCCGGAGCCCGCCAGCCCGGGGTGCTCCGCGGGGTCCAGCCGCACGCGGCCATCGACCGGGCGCACCCGCGCCGCGACCACCGACGCGCACCCCGGCGCAACCAGTCCGGCCGCCGCCAGGGCGGCCGCGATCTTCAGGAAATCCCGCCTGGTCCTCACCGGGATTCCACGAACTCGACCACCGCCCGCCGGTCCTCCGGGGACAGCGCCAGGAACGCCGCGCGCACGGATTCGGCCTCGCCGCCATGGAGCAGGACCGCCTCCTCGACATGGCGGGCGCGGCCGTCGTGCATCAGGAACAGGTCGCCGTTCAGGAAGTCGGCGGCGACGCGCAGCCCCCAGAGCGGGGCCGTGCGCCACTCGTTTCCGCTCGCGCCCCGGTCCTGCACGCCATCGCTCAGCTCTTCGCCCATGTCGTGCAGCAGCAGGTCCGAGTACAGCCGCACCGGCTGGTTCGCCAGCGCCGCCACCCGATGCTCGCCCGTCGCCATCTCCGGCGTGTGGCAGAGCGCGCACCCGATCTGCTCGAACATCTCCTCGCCCTGCCGCCGCACCGGCGTCATCTCGCCCGGCTCCGGCGGCGCCAGCGCCTGGAGGTAGAACGTCACCTGGTGGACCACCTCCGACGGGAGCTCCGGGTCCGCCACCCGGTCGAACGACTCCGTCGGCGCACCGGCGGCCAGGTTCCGGTTTTCCAGCGGCAGGAAGTCCGTCGTGATCCCGATGTCGTTCAGGTACGCATCCACCACCTGCTCGAACACCGTGCTCGCGCGCGCCTTCCGCGTGAACCGCCCGAGGTACGGCCCGTCCCCCGGCGGCAGCACGTGCCCCGGCACCCATACCGGCGGGTCCACCCAGTGCGGACGGCCGGAGATCCCGTCCCCGTCCGCGTCCTCCGGGTCCGCCCTCGCGATGATCTCCTCCACCGGGATCGCCTCGATCAGACCCACGCCGAACACCGGCGGCGGCAGTCGTAGCGACACCGGGATCCCGGTCGGGATCACCTCCGGAACCGCACCCGGGAGCGCCTTCACCTGGATCACCGGCGCGTCGAACGGCTCCCCCGCCGCCATGGCCACCACCGGGTCCACCCGCGGCACCAGGTTGGAGAACGCGGGCTCGGGACGACCACGGCCGTCCCCGCTGTGACAGGAGGCGCAGCTCACGTTCGTGAACAGCGGACCCAGCCCCGCGGCCGGCGAGAACG
>JAHWKI010000332.1 GCA_019347975.1 Gemmatimonadota bacterium | reverse complement strand
CGCACCCACGCTACCGGGCGCACCCACTCACACCGACGCGTCGGCCGTCCACGAGTCTCCGTTGGCGTCGGGCGGGCGCGCACACCCGGGCGACTGGGAGCGACGCCGGTGCAAGCACTGACCCCCGGGGAAAGCACCGCGCGAACGGATCGCGAACCGTCTCGGGCGCTCGAGGGCCATGATCTCCAGCTCGTTGGCGGCGCTCCCGCTCGGAAGCTCTCGCTCCATCGAGTACGTCGAGCCAACCGCCTTCGTGCTCGCAGAGGTCGCGCGCACGTCTCGGACCGCCGAGTTCCGGTGGGGAAAGTTGCCCGGATCGGAGAGGTGATCGAAGACCTCTTCGATCGGTCGCTGGATGCGGACGCTCGTCTCGAGATTCACGGGCTGAGCCTCTCCGCCGCCGTAGCGCACCCCGGCTACGCTCGAGTCTAAGCCGGATCACACCACCGCGGCGCGTCCGCCCCTGCGCTGCGGCCCAACCCCGCCACGCTCGCATACGGCCTTAGCCCGAACGTGGTTGTGCCGGCCGAGCTGCAACCGTAGCCGCCCCCTCCGGTGCTCCACGGCCGCGAGCGCATTCGCCTTCGAGGGCGTGGTCGATTCTGACCACGCCGAAGCGGTCCCCAGATGGCGCATCCAGGCGATGCGGTCCGTCCCGTCCCCCCGTACGGTCGCGGTGGTTGCGTCCGATGCCGACAAGGGAGGAGCAGACGATGGTCAGCGAGCAGAAGACCACGGTGAGCGCACAGGGCGCGCTGAAGGCGCTCAGCGGGTTGCCCACCGACGACGATGATCGCAAGCAGACGTTCGAGCGGGCGCGGCGGGAGCTGTTCGCACGCTACGGCTTCGAGGCTGAGGGTCGCCGGGTCGCCGATCGAGAGGGTCGGAGCACCTACCTGCTGAGCCGCGGGGAAGACCCCCGGCCGATCGTGCTCGTTCATGGTGGCCTCTCGCAGGCGGGCGAGTGGGCGCCGCTGGCCGGCCGGATTCCCGGCCGGGTGATCATCCCGGACCGCCCCGGCTGCGGGCTCGGCTACCCGATCGACTACCGCGGAGTCGACTATCGGAAGGCCGCCGCCGACTGGCTGCTCGACCTGCTCGCAGGGATCGACGCCGATCGGGTCGACCTCGTCGGCAACTCAATGGGCGGGTTCTTCAGCATCGCGTTCGCCCTCGCGCACCCGGACCGGGTGGGTCGCCTCGTCCTCGTAGGCGCGCCGGCGGGACTCGACCGCCCGCTCCCCATGTTCCCCCGCTTGTGGGGAAACCCGATCACGGGGCAGCTGATCAGGCGGATGAAGATCAGCGATGCCGAGACCCTTCGCAAGAGGGTCTACGGCCCGCTTCTGGTCGCTCACCCCGAGGAGGTGCCGGTGGAGCTGCTCGAGCTGGACCTCGCCGCCCAAGCGCTCCCGGGCGTTGACTGGGCCTCCTACACCATGCTGCGAGCCGTCACCACCTTGCGCGGGTTCCGACGCAGTCTGATGCTGCGGGAGGAGCTGGGCGGCCTGGGCGTGCCATCGCTGTTTCTGTGGGGAGATTCGGACGCCTTCGCCCCGCCATCGAGCGGTCGGGACATGGTGGCCAGCATGCGCGAGGCCGCGATCGAGGTGATCCCGGACACAGGTCACCTACCCCATCTCGAGCGGCCCGACACCGTCGCGGCCGCGATCATCCCCTTCCTGACGGGGGACGCCGAGGGACGCCGCTCGCGGCCACAGCGAGGCGGTCTACCCGGGTTGAAACGTGATCTACGAGGAACCCATGGGGCGGTCCTACCGCGCACCTCCCCGCCTCCCCTCACGCAATGGGATACTCAGGGGTAGGCATATCGCCGCAGAGGCCGCCGCGGCAGGCGTCACATTCAACCGGGTTGGAAAAGTCAAGGAGACGCCATGAGCCTTGCCTACCGCTTTCTCTACCGGGTCGGCTTCACCCCTTGGGAGCAGATGGCCAAACTGCCGGTCACCGACCAGATCGACGCGCTGTTCGCCCGCGAGGAGGAAGGACATGAGCCACCTTACGGCGAGGTGCTCGACCTCGGCTGCGGCAGTGGGATCTGGGCGGTGGAGCTGGCGGAGCGGGGGTGGCAGGTGACGGGTGTGGACTTCGTCCCCAGGGCCCTGCGACGTGCGCGTGAGCGCGCACTGGAGGCGGGCGTCGAGGTGCGGCTCATCGATGGCGACGTGACCAAGCTCGAGGAGGCGGGCGTCGGCTCTGGATTTCCCTTCCTGCTCGACTTCGGGTTGTTCCACGACGAGCTCAAGGACGAGCAGCGCCAGGCGATGGGTGCAGAGGTGACCGCGGTCGCCGCGCCCGGCGCCACGCTGCTGATGATGGCGTGGGCGCCGGCCCGCCGAGGGCCGCTGCCGCGGGGCGCCAGCCGTCGTGACATCGAAGCGGCCTTCCCCGCATGGAGCGTGGTCGATGAGGAACCCGTCGATACCTCCGTGGGAGCCAGAATCTGGAGAAGGGCTCGCCCCTTCTACCGGATCTGGAGCACGGCGGACCCACGCTTTTACCGGCTACGTTGCGACTGAGTTGCGCGCCGCTTTCGCTTCCCAGTTGCAGGATGTCCTCCGCCCCGGTCCCGCGCGCTATCCCAAAGGACGAGGAGCATCCGCGCAGCCAG
>JAHWKI010000005.1 GCA_019347975.1 Gemmatimonadota bacterium | reverse complement strand
GTCTGCCACCAGTACTCCGGCCCCGGGCGCTCGCGGGGGTAGACCTCCGCGAGCGTGTCGCCGGAGTAGAGCCGCCCGTTCTTCATCACGAGGTGCACGGTGTTGGTGTTCCGGATGTTCTCCAGCGGATTTGCCCGTAGGACCACCAGGTCCGCGAGCTTCCCGGGCGCGAGAGACCCCAGGTCGTTCTCCAGTCCGATGGCCGCGGCGCCGAACTGCGTGGCGACCCGCAGCGCGTCGTGCTCGTCCATGTCGCACGCCTGCATGGCCCACAGCTCCCAGTGGTAGCCGAGCCCCTGCAGCTGACCGTGCGACCCCACGCCAGCCCGGCCGCCCGCCTCCACCAGGTCCTTCACGAAGCACGCGTGGTTCTCGAAGACGTGCTCGGGCTCCGCGAACCACTGGCCGCGCCGGAGCGTCATCTCGTCGATCTCCTCGTGGGGATAGAAGCGGCGCAGCTTGGGATCGTCATGCACCGCCTCGGTCTGGAAGAAGAAGTTCTCCGCCCAGGGGCCGCCGTAGGAGACCAGGAGCGTCGGCGTGTACACACGGCCGGTCTCCGCGAAGAGCTTCACCACGTCATTGTAGATCGGGTAGATGGGGACCGAGTGCTCTAGGCCGGGATACCCGTCGATGGTCTCGTTCAGGTTCTGCCGGAAGTTGAGTGAGCCCTCGGTGGTCGGCATGAGCCCGAGCTCGCGCGCGGCCATGATGATCCACTGCCGCTGCTGCCGGTTCCCGGCGACGTACATCTTGATCGTTTTCGTGTCGAAATAGTCGCTGTAGCGCCGGAGCACGTCCCGGGCCTCGTCGAGGCTCGCGATCCCCTCCTGCCAGAACACCCCGGGCCCGGTCGAGTAGACCCGCGGCCCGGGGATCTCGCCGCTGCGGACGTGGTCGGCGTACGTGAGCACGTCGGTGGTGGCGGTCTGGGGATCGCGCGTCGTCGTCACGCCGTAGGCGAGGTTCGCCGCGTAGATCCACTGGTCCTTCCGGTGGACGAACCACGCCGGCCACATGTGCGCGTGGGTGTCCACGAATCCCGGCACGATCGTATGCCCCGCCACGTCGATCTCCCTGGCGCCGGCCGGGATCTGAACGGCGCCGCGCCGCCCCACGTCCTGGATCCGGTTGTTCCGCACGACGATCACGCCGTCCTCGATGACCTCGTCCCCGTTCATCGTCACGAGGCGCGCGCCGACCAGCGCCACCGTTCCCTCGGGAAGGTCCCGTCGCCCGGCCAGCTCGATGCGGAACTCCCGTGGCTCGTACTCCGGCTCGTCCTCCTCCTCCGCGTCGGCCGTGTCCGCCGGCGCGCCGAGGGGAGCGCCGGCGCCGGGCGCCGCCTCCGCCGCCTCGACGCTGTCGGCGAACGCCTCGGCCGCGTCCAGATCGTAGACGAAGTGCGCGTTCCCCAGGCTCCAGTGGACCTTCCGACCGTCCGCGCTCCAGGCCGGGAACTCGGCGCCCATCGGGTCGGTGACGCGCACGGTCGGGAAGGGCGCGTTCTCCGGCTTCGCGACGTTGATGGTGGGGGTCCGGCCCACCAGCGGGACCGTGACGACGAAGAGCTGCTTGTTGACGCTCGCGAGCGCCTGGTCACCCCGGGGCGCGATCCGGATCAAGTCCGGCGTCATGGGACGGTCGTAGCCGGCCGGGGTCGCGCCCGTCACCCGCACGTGCGTCTTCTCGTCCGTGCCATCCCACCGGATGGACACCAGGCCGCCCTCGCGGCCCCCGCGGAACAGGTAGATCCGGCTGTCGTCGTCCGCGCGGAAATGCGGGCCCGAGCGATTGTCGGTCGGGGCGATCAGCGTCGCCTCCCCTCCGCTCGCGGGCACCCATACGATCTCGCCCGCCGCGCCGATCCCGAACGGCCCGGTGTTCTCCCGGAACTCCCGTGCGTAGCCCCGGAGCGCCACCACCCGCTGGCCGTCCGGCGACCAGGCCGGGGACACGTACAGCCCGCCGCGGCGGGTGAGCCGCTCGGCGCGGCCGCGGCCGTCGGCCCGCACCTTCCACAGGTGGCCCTGGTCGCCTTCCCATGTGGCGAACGTGATCCACCGCCCGTCCGGCGACCACGCGGGGAACTGGACCGAGGCGTCGGTGGGGCCGATCTGGCGGGGGTCGTTCCCGCCGGCAGCGCTGACGTACAGCCGGTCGAGCGCCGTGAACGCGAGGCGCGACCCGTCGGGGGAGGGCACCGCGTCGCGGATCTGCCGCACGGTGAACGTCGGCGAGTCGTCCACGTCGTAATCGAACGAGACCAGCGGACCGGCCTCGAGGTCGAAGGTGACGCGGAAGGGGATCTCCTCGGCGTCGCCGCCGGCCACGGGGACCTTCCAGATCCGCCCGCCGTACGACGCGACGAGGTGCCGGGAGTCCGGCGTGAAGGACATCCCCGGGAGCACGTCCAGCGTGGCGCGGGACTCCTGGTCATCGTGCTGGACCGGATACGCGAGCCAGCGCTCCGCGCCCGTCTCCAGGTCACGGAGGACCAGCCCCGTCTCCTGGTCGTGACGGGTCCCGTAGACCAGCCGCCTGCCGTCCGGTGACAGCGTCGGCCGGAACGCCGAGCCGTAGCGCGACGTGCGGCCGTAGACTTCGCCGGTCTCCCGGTCGTACACCGCCAGCTGGTACTGCGGCAGATCCGCGTTGTACGTCCAGTCCCCGTTCCGGCGGGCGAACCACACCCAGCGGCCGTCCGGGCCGAACGCGGCGCCGAGCGTCTTGGCGCTCTCCGGCTCGGTGATCAGCTTCGTCCCGGCGCCGCCCTTCACGTGGTACAGGTGCAGCTTCGGCGGCCCGCCCGCGCGGAACCCGCCCATGCTGGCGACGACGTAGTTCCCGTCCGGCGTCCACTCCGGGCTCTCCGCCCGGTTCGACTTCCCCTTCGAGACCTGCACGGTGTCGCTCAGGTCCACGTCCAGGATCCAGATGTTCTGCCCGCCGTCCCGGTCGCTCGAGAACACGATCCGGTCACCGTCCGGGCTGAAGCGCGGCTGCGCGTCGAAGGCCATCCCGCTGGTCAGTGGCCGCGCCGTCCCGCCTTCCATGGGCAGCAGGAAGAGGTCGCCCAGGTAGTCGAAGACGAGCTGCCGCCCGTCCGGCGACACGTCCACGCTCATCCACGTACCACGCGTCTCATCCAGCCGGATGGTCCGGGCGGCCTCGAGGGGGAGCGGGTCCTTCGTTGCGTCCGACGTGGCCGTGGTATCCTGTGCGGCCGTGTCCGCCGGCTCCTGCGCGTGAGCCCGCGCGCCGCCCAGCAGCAGGACCATCAGAGCGGTTGGCAGCGAGCGTGGGACCATGGATCGCATCGTACCGAGACCTCCGAGTTCTGTGCGTAACGGGCTTCGAGAACGCCGGCCGGGACCGGCCGGGGCATCGTAATGATCCCCGCGCCAGAGGGAAAGGCGGCGGGGCCGCGCCACGAGGCGCCGCGGGGACGAGCCGACGTCAGGCCGGGAGGAAGCGCAGCTCGAGCCGATCGGCCGCTTCCCCGCGGATGAGCCCGGCCGCGTCCAGCTCGGCGCTCAGCGCGCCATCGAGGGCACCTGGAGGACCGGGCACGATCGTGAGCGCCACGGCGCCGTCCGCGGGCCGTGCGGTAACCTCGATGTCACGGCCGCTCAGCGCCGCGGCCCGGCCGCTCGCGTCCAGCACCCGGAGCAGGGCCCGCTCGACCCGGACACCGTCGCAGCGCACCGCCGGCAGGCCGGGCGGTACCCTCCAGGCGGTCCGCACGCCGCGGAGCGCCGAGTTGCGCGCGTGGAGCTCCCGGACGCGGCTCAGCAGGCCTTCCGTCGTTTCCACGTCCACCGTGCCCGGCGTCTCCCCCAGCCGGCCGAGGAGCCGGTTCGTCGCCTCGAGCCGGGCGAGCTCGTCGTCGAACAGCCGGAGCAGCTCGGGATCCAGCCCCTCCGCCCCGAGCTCGCGAATGCCCATGAGCGCGAGGAGCCGGTTGTTCACGTCGTGCGCCAGGCCGCGGATGATCCGCTCCGCGACCACATCCCAGCCGGTCTCTCCCGCCGTCCGCTCCATCGGCTCTCCGCTCTGACGTTCGTCTCACGATACCGGGCCGCGGTCGGTCGGCCAACCGGCGGCCGCGCGCCGGCGAATTCCTCGCACCGCCTTTTGCGGCCGGTCCCGGGCCGCGGTATTCTACCCTCCGGTTCACCCGTACCGGATGGTCCAATGGAGCGATCCTCACGCGATAGCCAGGACCGGGCCCGCGCCCTGCTCGCGCGTCGGCGGAAGCGGCTGGCGCGGCTGATCGGCCGCTCGCTCGAAGCGCCCGCCCCTTCGGGGGACCTGCCGCCGGACCGGCGGCGCTTCCTCCTCGAGGAGGCCGAGGAGCTCTACTGGAACGAGCTGTCGTGGGAGCAGGTCACCGAGGAGGAGGGGATCGGCGAGAGCGGTCTCGTCGAGTTCACGTTCCCCGGCTTCCTCGCCCTGGTCGAGGGGCTCCTGCTGCGCGAGGTCATGCCCGACTCCCTTGCCCCCGCCCGCCCCCGGCCCGAGGTCGTCGAGGACATCCTCGCCTTCCTCGCCGGCCGCTGCCTCGAGCTGGAGCTCTCCGAGGAGCCCGACTCCGACATCGAGCGCCAGGTCACCACGCGCCTCATCGACCTCGTCCTCTACCGGCAGCACGACATCGCCGTCGAGGAGGTCGAGCGCCTTGAGGAAGAGGCCCCCTCCCCGGACCAGGACTGATCCGTGGCGCGCGACGGGCTCCCCCCCGTGCTTCGCGGCGGGCCCCTCCTGGTGGGACACCGCGGCGCCGCCGGCCTCGCGCCCGAGAACACCATGCCCTCTTTCCAGGAGGCCGTGGACCGGTGGGCCGTCGACATGATCGAGCTGGACGTGCGGGCGTCCGCCGACGGCCACTGCGTGGTGATCCACGACGCCACCGTCGACCGGACGACGGACGGCACCGGCCCCGTCGCGACCAAGACGCTGGCGGAGCTCCGGGAGCTGGACGCCGGCGCGCGCTTCCGTGCGGAGGACGGCTCGACGCCGTTCGCGGGACGCGGCATCACCATCTCCACCATCGACGAGGTCCTGGAGGCGTTCCCCCACACCCGCTTCACCTTCGAGGTGAAGATCGGGACGGCGGAGGAGCCCATGTTCCGCGCCATCCGCGATCATGGCGCCGAGGAGCGCGTCGTCGCCGCGGGGATGAACTGGCGGCACCGCCTGATGTTCGCCGACTACGTCGGGGCCGTCAGCGGCTCCACGCGGGACGTCCGGGGATTCTACATGTACCACCGCGCCTTCTGCGGCCCGCTCTGGAGACGCGGCGTCGATGTCTTCCAGATCCCCGAGCGGCAGGGGCGGCTTCGGATCGTCTCGCCCCGCTTCGTCCGCGACGCCCGCGCCCACGAGATCCCCGTCCATGTCTGGACCGTGAACGATCCCGCCGCCATGGAGAGGCTGCTCGAGTGGGGCGTCGACGGGCTGATCACGGACCGGCCCGATGTCGGGGCCCGCGTCCTCGCCGACCGGGTCGGGCGAAGCCCGCCCCCCGGCCTCGGCTGAGATGACCCCGCGGGAACCGGCCACCGCCCTCCCGCACCGGCTGGCGCAGCACCTCGCCGAAACGGGGCTCATCACCCACGGCGCCGCCGTGACCGTCGCGCTGTCGGGCGGCCTGGACTCCACCGTCCTCCTCCACCTCCTGCGCTTCCCCCTCGCCTCGCTGCACCTCGACCTGGCGGCCGCGCACCTGGACCACGCGATGCGCCCCGGCAGCGCCGGCGACGCGGCGTGGGTGAGGGGGCTGTGCGCGGCCTGGGGCGTCCCCCTCGCCTCCGCACGCCTCCAGGAGCCGCCCCGGTCCGAGGCCGAGGCCCGCGATCTCCGCTACGGGTTCCTCGAAGACGTCGCCGCGGCCCCGGCCCTCATCGCCACCGCCCACCACCTGGATGATCAGGCGGAGACGGTCCTCCTCCGCGTCGGCAGGGGCGCGGGCGTCCGGGGAGTGCGCGGGATCGCTCCGCGGCGCGGGCGGCTCGTCCGACCACTGCTCCCGTTCACCCGCGCGGAGCTGGAGGACTACGCGCGCGCGGCCGGCATCGCGTTCCGAGAGGATCCGACGAACCGCGCCCTTTCCCTCGCCAGGAACCGTATCCGCCATCTCGCCCTACCCGCCCTCGAGCGCGCGCGTCCCGGGTCGACGCGGACGCTGGCCGCGCTGGCGGACCGCGCGCGCGACGCCGAGCGGCGCTGGGCGCCCCTGGTACGCCGCCTCGCCGACGACGCCATCGTGGAGCGATCCCGGGGCCGGGTGGCGCTTGCCCGTGATGTTCTGCGCTCCTATCATCCCGGAGCACGGGCCCGTGTCCTCCGCCTCGTCCTACGCCGCTTTGGGAGTATGCCCGGAAGGGCAGGAACCCGAGCGGCGTTGGAGTTTATCAACTCCGGCCCGAGCGGCGGGGAGCTGCACCTGCCGGGCGGGGTCCGTCTCCGGCGCGATTTCGATCGGATCCAGGTGGTCCGCGAGGATGCGTCCCCGCCGAACGACGTCCCGGTCGAGATCACCGGGACGACGCCCGGGTCCGGCCGCGCGCGCATCGGCGGCCGCGCCTACGACGTTCGGTGGGGCAGCGGTCCGCTGACGGGGCTGACCACCGGCGTTCCGCGGGACGCGGAGTTTCCGCTCAGGATCGGCGGGTGGGCTCCGGGGGACCGGATCCGCCTCGCGTACGGCTCGAAGAAGCTGAAGAAGCTCTTTGCCGAGCGGAGGATCGATCGACCCGCGCGGGCCGGGCTGCCGGTCCTGACGGACGCGCGGGGGAGGGTGCTTTGGGTGCCGGGCGTCGCCCGTGCGGCGGGCGTTCCGGACGGGGGTGGATTCGAGATCGCGGTGGTGGATGCCGAAGAGCACTGATACGGAGCCGAGGACCGGGGGCGCGGCGCTCGAGCGGGTCGTATACTCGGCCGGGCAGATCGCGGAACGCGTCGCCGAGATGGGGGCGGAGATCACGCGCGACTACCCGGAGGGAGAGCCCATCCTCGCGCTGGGCCTGCTCAAGGGCTCGTTCATCTTCATGGCGGACCTGGTCCGGGAGATCGCCCGCCCCGTGACGCTGGACTTCCTCGTGGCGGCGAGCTACGGCGCCGGAACCGTCTCCAGCGGGCAGCTGCGCCTGCTGTACGACCCGGAGGCGCAGCTGGAAGGGAAGCATGTCATTCTCGTGGAGGACATCGTGGACAGCGGGACGACCATGAACCGGCTGATCCCGATGCTGGAGGAGCGCCGGCCTCGCAGCCTGGAGATCTGCGCGCTGCTCCACAAGCACGTGGCCCGTGACCTGGTCCGCGAGCCCCGCTGGGTCGGCTTCGATGCCCCCGCGGAGTTCCTGATCGGGTACGGACTCGATCACAGTGAAAACTTCAGGAACCTGCCCTTCATCGGCAGCCTGAAGACACCCGACTGAATCGGAGTCGATGTCGAAGAACCAGATGCCGGACGACGGCAAGGATGAACGCCCGGGGCGGTGGGCGCGGAACTCCCGCACCCTCTCCTTCTGGGTCCTGTTCGTTCTCGTCTCCATACTCCTGGTCCAGCTCGTCAGCCCGCGCCAGCGCGACGCGGAGGAGCTCGGCTACTCGGAGTTCCTCACGCAGCTCGAGGCCGGGAACGTCTCCGAGGTCACCATCATCGAGGGCAAGCGCATCGAGGGGGACCTCCGCAACCCGATCAGGTCCGAGCGCGGAGAGGCGCGCACGTTCTTCACGCTCCTCCCCGTCCGCGACAGCGAGGCCATCGTCGCGCGCCTCCAGCAGGAGGGCGTCGAGATCCGCGCCCGGGAGCCGAGCCAGAACTGGTGGGCGTACATCCTCACCGCTCTGCCCTGGATCCTGATCCTCGGTATCTGGATCTTCATGCTCCGCCAGATGCAGGGCGGCGGCTCGAAGGCGTTCCAGTTCGGCAAGTCCAAGGCGCGGCTCCTCACCGGCGACACGCCGCAGGTCACCTTCGCCGACGTATCCGGCGCCGATGAGGCCAAGGAAGAGCTCGAGGAGATCATCGAGTTCCTCAAGGACCCGCAGAAGTTCACCCGCCTGGGCGGGCGGCTGCCCAAGGGCGCGCTCCTGGTCGGGCCTCCCGGCACCGGCAAGACGCTCCTCGCGCGGGCCGTGGCCGGAGAGGCCGGGCGACCGTTCTTCTCCATGTCCGGCTCGGATTTCGTCGAGATGTTCGTGGGCGTGGGCGCCTCCCGCGTGCGCGACCTCTTCGAGCAGGGGAAGGCGCACGCCCCCTGCATCATCTTTATCGACGAGATCGACGCCGTCGGGCGCCACCGCGGTGCCGGCCTGGGCGGCGGCCACGACGAGCGGGAACAGACGCTAAATCAGCTCCTCGTCGAGATGGACGGCTTCGAGTCCAACGAGGGCGTCATCCTCATCGCGGCGACGAACCGCCCGGATGTCCTGGACCCCGCGCTGTTGCGCCCCGGCCGGTTCGACCGCCAGATCGTCGTCGACGCGCCCGACGTGAAGGGCCGCGAGGGCATCCTCCGGGTCCACCTCAAGAAGGTGCCGCTCGCGGAGGACGTGAAGGTGGAAGTGCTGGCGAAGGGCACGCCCGGCATGAGCGGCGCGGACCTCGCCAACCTGGTCAACGAGGCCGCTCTGCTCGCCGCCCGCCGGGGCCGCGACAGGGTCACCATGGACGACCTGGAGTCCGCCAAGGACAAGATCATGCTCGGCGCCGAGCGGCGGAGCCTGGTGCTCTCCGAGGCGGAGCGGAAGCTCACCGCGTACCACGAGGCGGGGCACGCCGTGGTCGCCCTCCGGGTCCCGGGACTCGACCCCATCCACAAGGTCACGATCGTGCCGCGCGGAAGGGCGCTCGGCGTCACGGCGTCGCTCCCCGAGGAGGATCGCCATTCCTATCCCCGCGACTACCTCCTCGCCCGCCTCGCCATGCTGTTCGGCGGCCGCGCCGCCGAGGAGATGGTGTTCGGTCCGGACAAGATCACGACCGGGGCCGGTAACGACATCGAGCGTGCCACCGGCCTTGCCCGCCGCATGGTCACCACCTTCGGCATGAGCGAGAAGGTGGGTCCCATGGCGGTCGGGGACGCCGAGCAGGAGGTGTTCATCGGCCGGGAGCTCGTCCAGCGGCGCGAGGTCTCCGAGGAGACCGCCAAGCTCGTCGACGACGAGGTGAAGGGATTCCTCGACGCCGCCTATCGTCAGGCCATGGCGACGCTCCGCGCCAACGAGGACCTCCTCGAGCGCATCGCCGAGGCCCTCCTCGAGCGGGAGACCATCGACCGGGCGGAGGTCGCCCTGCTGGAGAGCGGCAGCCCGCTCCCGCCGCTGACCAGCGGCGCGCCCGTCGCCGCGGCCAGCCCGCCCGCCTCTCCGACCGCGGTGGGGTCCTCGGGGATCCGGTCGGGCGAGCTCGCCCGCGAGGCCGTCGAGCGTGATCCGGCGCCGGCGCGACGCGACGGCCACCTCCGGGCGGAGGAGCCGGAGGCGGACGCCTCCTAGCGGCGATGACCAGCGACCTCGCTCCGACCGTCTCACCATCCCTCGGGGGCTCAGCGGGGACCGGTCCCTTTGGGGGAGCCGGTCCCCGTTCCGCGTCCTGGCGCACGCGGCTGGGCGTGGTCCACCTCGATCGTCCGCGCATCATGGGCATTCTCAATCTCACCCCCGACTCCTTCTGGGAAGCGAGCAGGACCGCGGGGGTCGAGGACGCGCTGCGCCGGGCCGCCGCGATGATCGAGGGCGGGGCCGATCTCCTCGATGTCGGAGGGGAGTCCACGCGCCCGGGGGCCACCCCGGTCCCCGCGGAGCAGGAGGCGGAGCGCGTCGTTCCCGTCGTGCGCGCGCTGACGCGGGAGTGGCCGGACGTCCCGGTCTCGATCGATACCGTGAAGGCCTCGGTCGCCGCCGCCGCGGTCGATGCGGGGGCCGCCGTCCTGAACGACGTGTCCGCCTTCCGGATCGACCCCGCCATGGCGTCCGTCGCCGCCGGGTCGGGCGCGGGCGTGATCCTCATGCACTCCCGGGGCCCCGTCGATCGGATGGCCGCCTACGACACCGTGGCCTACGGCGCTGACCCGGTCGGGGAGATCACCGCGGAGCTGTACGGCGCGTCCGTGCGCGCTCGCGCGGTGGGGGTGGACCCTGGCGCCATCGTGCTCGACCCGGGGCTCGGCTTCTCGAAGCGGACGACGGACAGCGTGGCGGTGCTCCGCTCGCTGGACCGGCTCCTGGCGCTGGGGTATCCCGTGCTGGTCGGGCCCTCCCGCAAGCGCTTCATCGGCGAGGTGGCGGGCGGGCTTCCGCCGGAGGAGCGCCTGCCCGGCACCATCGCGGCGTGCGTGGCCGCGCTCCTGGCCGGCGCTCGCCTCTTCAGGGTGCACGATGTGGCGCCCGTCCGCCACGCGCTGGCCGTCGCGGAGGCGCTCGCGCCATGATCGACTGGATCATGCGGTACGAGTTCCTGCTCCCGCAGGTCGGGGACCTGCTCCAGATCCTCATCGTCGCCGTCGGGATCTACTACGTCCTCCGCCTCCTCGCGCGCACCCGCGCCATGCAGATGCTGCTCGGCGTGCTCCTCCTCGCGGGCATCTACTTCGCCGCGAACTTCCTGGGCCTCACCCTCATCGAGACCATCCTGGAGTACGCCTTCCAGTACGGTGTCATAGCCGCCCTGATCGTGTTCCAGCCGGAGCTCCGCAGCGCGCTCGCTCGCCTCGGCCAGAACCGCATGCTGCGCTTCTTCAACAAGATGGAGGAGAGCGCGGTCGTCGAGGAGCTGGTCGAGGGGGTCGAGCGGCTGGCCCGCGCCAAGATCGGCGGCATCATCGCCATCCAGCGCGATGTCGGTCTCGACGAGTACGCCGACACCGGCACCCGCATCCAGGCCCGGATCTCGGCGGACATTCTCCTCAGCATCTTCGCCCCCTACGGACCCCTCCACGACGGCGCCGTCCTGGTGAGCTCCGACACGCTCATCGCCGCCGGCGTGATCCTCCCCCTCACGCAGTTCCCGGTCGCCGACAAGAGCCTGGGCACCCGGCACCGGGCCGCCATCGGGCTCTCCGAGGAAACGGACGCCCTGGTGATCGTGGTCAGCGAGGAGACGTCCCAGGTGTCCATGGCCCAGAGGGGACGGCTCGAACGCAACGTGTCTCCGGAGCGGCTCCGCGCGGCGCTGTCGGGCGCCACCGGACCCAGGGACGCCGCCGAGTAATTCGAGGTTTGACACGTCCCCGGGCCCTCCCTACATTGCCCCGGATTCTGGCAAAACCCGGCCGTACGAACGTCTTATCCGCACCGCGGAGCGTGGATTGCAGGCGACTCAAGCGAACGACCAGGTCGTGGACGGGTTCAATCTGATGAACCTGTTCGCCGATGGCGGGTGGATGATGTACCCGCTCATCATCTGCTCACTGCTGGCCTTCGGCGTCATCATCGCAAAGGCCTGGACCCTCTTCGTCGCCCACCGGGAGTCCCAGGGCGCCCTCGCCGAGGTCCAGCACCTCATCACCGAGGGTCGCGTCGAGGACGCGCTGCGCCTCGCCGAGGAACGCCCCGGACCCGTGGCGGCCATCCTTTACTCCGGCCTCCGGCGGCTCCACGAGCGCCGCGCCACCGGCAGCGACGTCGAGAAGGCCGTCCAGACCACGGGCGTCATCGAGCTCGGCTTCCTCGAGCGCGGGCTCGTCGTCCTGGCCACCATCGCCAACGTGGCACCTTTGCTCGGCTTCCTGGGTACGGTAGCGGGCATGATCTCCGCCTTCGGCGCGATCGCCGAGGCGGGACAGGTCGACGCCACCCTGGTGGCCGGCGGGATCAAGGTGGCGCTGATCACGACGGCCACGGGGCTGATCATCGCGATCCCGGTGAACATCGCGTACAACTTCTTCGTGACCCGGATCGACAAGCTGATCGTCGACATGGAGGAGGGGACGGGCGCCGTGCTGCGGATGATCTGGCGGCTGGAGTCCGATGGCCGCCTCGCGCTGGCGGGCACCGCCGGCGCCGGGCTGCCCGCCCGGCCGCTGACGCAGCGCCCGCACGTGGCCGAGTCGATCCACGACGCGAAGCCTGTGGAGAAGCCCCGCACGGATCCGACGCAGCGTGCCCCGGACGACACGCAGCTGGACTAGAGGATAGAGGATCGATCGAATGGCAATGCTCAAGAAGAAGTCCCGCGCTTCGGGTGAGATCCCGACCTCGTCCATGGCGGACATCGCGTTCCTCCTCCTGATCTTCTTCCTCGTCACCACGATCTTCGACGAGGAGAAGGGCCTCAGCATCGTGCTTCCGGAGCAGGGGGAGGAGGCGGAAGTCTCGGCCAACAACATCCTCCACCTGGTGATCACGCCGCAGGGGGTCGTCGAGGTGAAGCGGGGCGAGAGCCCGCAGATCCAGCGCGCGTCCCCGTCGGAAATCGGCGCGATCTGGCGGTTTGAAGTGGGGCAGAACGAGAACCTGATCGCGGCCGTGAAGACGGCGCCGGGCGCTCCCTACCGATACATGATCGACGTGCTGGACCAGCTCCAGGCGGCCGGCGCCTCGCGTGTGAACCTCGGACTGATGGAGCAGTAGCGGATGATGACCGGCGGCGGATTTCAGCGGAAGTCGAAGGCCTCGAGCGAGATCCCTTCATCCTCGCTGGCCGACATGGCCTTCCTCCTGCTCATCTTCTTCATGGTGAGCACCACGTTCCCGCAGGAGAGGCCGCGCCGCATGCCGTGGCCCGAGGCGGAGGCCACCAAGAAGCTGGACGAGCAGCGCAAGGACATCCTGCACGTGTTCGTGACCGAGGCCGGCGAGATGTTCATCAACGACCGGCTCATCCCCGTCGAGCAGATGTCGAATCTGATCGCGCCGATGTACCGCGAGAACCGTCAGCTCGTCATCTCGCTCCGCGCGGACCGGAACACTCCGTACTCTGTGATTTATAACATCCAGGAAGAGCTTCAGGAGGCAGGCGCCTTGCGTCTTACCTTCTACACGGATCTAGAGGAGCGGATCACACGGGAGCGGAGGTAGCGAGACATGGATGAGGCAAAGACGGTCCACGAGACCGCCAATGATCGGTTCAAGAGAGGCTTCGGCGACTGGTTCTGGGGCGCCCTCATTCTGGCGACGCTCCTCCACGCCGGGCTCTTCCTCGTGTCCCCCACGTTCGGGACCGAGGATTACAGCTTCGGCAACGAGGAGATCGAGTCCATCGAGCTGCCGGACGAGATCCAGATCCCGCCGCCGCCGGAGGCCATTCAGCGCCCGGCCACGCCGGTGATCGCCGAGGCGAACATCGAGGAGGACATCACGATCGCGCCGACGACGTTCGACGAGAACCCCATCGAGAATCTCCCGCCGCCGCCCGGCGACGATGATGGGGATCTGTCGGCGGCTCCGACGTTCACGCCGATGACGGTGCGGCCGCAGCTGCGCAACCAGCGGGAGGTCGCCGCCGCGCTCATGAAGCACTACCCGCCGCTCCTCCGGGATGCCGGGGTCGGCGGCACCGTGAACGTGTGGTTCTTCATCGACGAGAACGGCAGGGTCATCAAGAACCAGCTCAACCAGACCAGCGGCTACGATGCGTTCGATCAGGCCGCGCTCAACGTCGCGAGCGTGATGCAGTTCACGCCGGCGTACAACCGGGACAAGAAAGTCCCCGTCTGGGTCGCTCTCGACATCACGTTCGAGGTGCAGCAGTAGGCGATCGGTGCTCCGGCGTCCGGTCCGCAGCCTGAACACCCGGGCCCGCCACCCTATGTGGCGGGCCCGGGCTGTTCTGGCTCTTTCCGGGAGATCAGCGAGTTCAAAAGAGCCATTTTTGCCGGGAGGTGGCGCATGGAACACCACCGGGTCCGCGTCGCTAGACAGAGGGAAGACCCACCCTCACGCGGAGGCGCACCATGGCCGCAGCACCCATCGCCAACGATCGGTTCAAGCAGTCCTCGCGCAGCTCCTTCTGGATCTCCCTCACCGTCGCCACCCTCCTTCACGCCGCAGCGTTCGCCGGCTCACCGGTATTCGCGCTCGATGTGGACCTAGGGGCCGATGACGAGACGGAGATCACCGTGCTGCCGCCGCAGGTCCGCATGCCGGAGCCGCCTCCGCCGATCGATCCTCCGGCCGCGCCATCGATCTCCGACCTGGTGGCGCCGGACGTCACCCTGGACCCGGTGACCCCCGAGGAATGGAAGCGGGCGGCGCTGGCGCCACCGCCGCCGCCCGCCGACGGGGGAGCGAGCGGGCCGCCGACCTTCACGCCGATGGACGTGGCGCCGCGCCTGCTCAACTCGCGTGCGGTCCAGAGCGCCCTCCGGAACCATTATCCTCCCGTGCTGCGGGACGCGAGCGTCGGCGGTGTGGTCTCCGTCTGGTTCCACATCGATGAGCGAGGCCGGGTTACCGAGACCCGGATCCACCGGTCCAGCGGTTACGACCTCCTGGACCGCGCGGCGCTGGTCGTCGCCGACGAGATGCAGTTCTCGCCCGCCATGAACCGCGACCGCCGGATCCCCGTCTGGGTGGCCCTAGAGATACGGTTCGAAGCGCAGTAACCGCGGAAGCGTTCCGCCGGCTGGCGTTGAAATTCGGCGCCCGCGGACGTAAACTCACGCCGTCATGTGGGATAGCCGGCTGGAGGAGACGCTGCCCGCGGTCCGGGACAGGATCGGGCGGGCTGTCGAGCGGGGGGGGTGGGGTGGGGAGGTCCGGATCGTCGCGGTGACCAAGGGGCACCCGCCGGACGCCGCGGCCGCGGCCGTCCGCGCCGGCCTCGGTCTGCTCGGCGAGAACCGGGTACAGGAGCTGGGCGAGAAGGTCGGCGCCGTCGGCCGGAAGGCCGCCGAATGGCACCTGATCGGCCACCTGCAGCGGAACAAGGCACGGCAGGCGCTGGAGCTGTTCGATCTGATCCAGTCGGTGGATTCCCCGCGGCTGGCACGTACGCTGGCCGCGGAGGCGGAGCGCGCGGGTCGGGTCGTGCGCGGCCTGCTTCAGGTGAACGTCTCCGGCGAGGAGACGAAGGGCGGGTACGAGGGCGGGGAGGTCGTCGACGCCCTGGGCTCAATGGCGGAGATGTCGGGCCTCCGGATCCATGGCCTGATGACCATGGCGCCGTGGACCGCGGAGCAAGCGGTCCTCCGGCGGACGTTCGGCGCCGCCCGCCGGCTGCTGGAGGATTGCCTCCGGCAGGTCCCCGCCGCGCTGCACGGAAGTGAGCTGTCCATGGGCATGAGCAACGATTTCGAGATCGCGATCGAGGAAGGCGCGACCATGGTGCGCCTCGGAACGGTCCTGTTCGGAGAGAGGCAGACATGATCGATCTCACGCCACTGGAGGTTCGCCAGAAGAAGGGCGATTTCCGCCGCGCCTTCCGCGGCTACGACGCCGAGCTGGTGAACGACTTCCTCGATCTGGTCGCGGACCGGATGGAGGAGCTGGTCAAGGAGAACATGGCCCTTCGTGATTCCGTCGAGGGGCTGGAGGGAGAGGTGGTCCTCTACCGCGAGAAGGAGCGGGCGCTCTCGGACGCTCTCATGGCCGCCCAGCGGCTGCGTGAGGATGCCCGCAGCCACGCGGAGAAGGAGGGCGAGCTCATGATTCGCGAGGCCCGCCTCGCCGCCGAGACCGCGCGCGAGGAGGCGATGCGGGCTCTCGCCCGCGAGGAGGAGGCGTTGCGGGAGGCTCGGGCCCGGCGTGCGCAGCTGGTGGAGTCCTTCCGGCGCCTCCTGGAGCGGGAGCTGGGTGAGCTGACGGTCCTCGAGCAGACGCTGGAGATCGGTGCCGGTCAGCCACAGGGGCGCAAGGGGCGCGGAAAGGGTCGGGCACAGCCGGCCGCCTCCGAGGCGGCTCCTGCGGACGAGGGCGAGGACGAGGCCGAGGCCGAGGCCGCGGAGCCGGCGGCGGGCGAAGTGCAGGAGGACTGGCTGTCGTCGCTGGTGGAGGAATAGCCGGGAGCCCGGAAGCAGGCGCATTCCGGACCGGATGAGAGGGAGCGGGGGCGTCGTCGAACAGGGCGACGCCCCGCGCGCTGGCAGGGAAGGCGAGGGGATGAGATATCCGGAGTTTCCGGAAAGCTACAGGTCGCTGGAGGAGGGGGTACTCGAGCGCTGGCGGGAGGAGGACCTCTTTCGCCGGACGCTGGAGGCGACCGCCGACGGCGAGCCGTTCGTGTTCTTCGAAGGCCCGCCCACGGCCAACGGACGACCGGGGATCCATCACGTCTTCAGCCGGACGCTGAAGGACCTGGTCTGCCGCTACCAGACCATGCGCGGGCGGTACGTGGGTCGGAAGGCAGGCTGGGACACGCACGGCCTGCCGGTGGAGATCGAGGCCGAGAAGAAGCTGGGGATCAGCGGGAAGCGGCAGATCGAGGAGCTCGGTGTCGAGCGGTTCAACCAGGTCTGCCGCGAGAGCGTCTTCACCTACAAGGAGGACTGGGAGAAGCTCTCGGAGCGGATCGGCTACTGGCTCGACTATTCGGACCCGTACGTCACCTTTCACAACGACTACGTGGAGTCGGTCTGGTGGCTGCTGAAGCAGCTCGATGAGCGCGACCTGATCTATCGCGGTTACCGCAGCGTGCCGTACTGCCCCCGCTGCGGCACGGCGCTCAGCTCCCACGAGGTCGCCCAGGGGTATGCGGAGGTGGAGGACCCGTCCGTCCACTTCCTCTGTGAGCTGGTGCCGGAAGATGGCGAGGAAGGCGGGCGCGCCCTCGTCGCCTGGACCAC
The DNA here is from genome assembly GCA_019347975.1 of Gemmatimonadota bacterium. Taxonomy (GTDB): domain Bacteria; phylum Gemmatimonadota; class Gemmatimonadetes; order Longimicrobiales; family RSA9; genus JAHWKI01. Next base: position 23,280 of record JAHWKI010000005.1, on the reverse strand, counting down.
CACGCCCTGGACCATACCTTCCAACGCCGCGCTGGCCATCAATCCCGAGCTCACCTACGCGGAGGTCGAGCACGAGGGGCGCGGGCTGATCGTCGCCGAGGCGCTGGTCGAGCGCGTGTTCGGCGACGGCGCGGAGGTGCGCCGGACGTGGAGGGCGGACGAGCTGATCGGCCGCCGCTACCGTCGCCCGCTGGAGCTCCTCGACGTCGACGAGGCCGAGGCCGAAGCCGGCTGGAAGGTCGTTGGCGAGCCCTTCGTCAGCGCGGAGGACGGCACGGGGATCGTGCACATCGCTCCGGCCTTCGGCTCCGACGACTACGCCGCCGGACAGCGGCACGGGCTCCCCATGCTCCGCCCCATCGGCGACGACGGCCGCTTCGTCGGCGGGATCCCGCTCGTGGGCGGGATGTTCGTGAAGGACGCGGACCCGGTGCTGCTGGACGAGATGCGGGCGCGGGGGGTGCTCCTCCGGAGCGCCACGGTGACCCACTCCTACCCCCACTGCTGGCGGTGCGACAGCCCGCTCATCTACATGGCCCGGGACTCGTGGTACATCCGGACCACGGCGGTGAAGGACCGGATGCTGGAGAACAACCGCGAGGTGGGGTGGAATCCGCCGGAGATCGGCACCGGTCGGTTCGGTGAGTGGCTGGAAGGCAACATCGACTGGGCGCTCTCGCGGGACCGCTACTGGGGGACGCCGCTCCCGGCGTGGGTCTGTGAAGCCGACCCCGCGCACGTCGATTTCATTGGATCGTTCGCCGAGCTGGAGGAGCGCGCGGGCGAGCTGCCCGACCCGTTCGATCCCCACAAGCCGTACATCGACGCCATCACGTGGCCGTGTCGGGACTGCGGCGGCACCATGCGCCGGACCCCGGAGGTGATCGACGCCTGGTTCGACTCCGGCTCCATGCCGTTCGCGCAGTGGCACTACCCGTTCGAGAACGAGGACGCGTGGAAGCGCAACTTCCCCGCCGACTTCATCGCCGAGGGCGTCGACCAGACGCGGGGGTGGTTCTACTCCCTCATGGCCATCGCCACCATGCTCGGCCACGGACCGGTCTACCGGAACGTCCTGGTGAACGAGCTCCTGCTCGACCGGAACGGGCAGAAGATGTCGAAGTCGCGGGGCAACGCCGTCGACCCGTGGGAGGCCATCGGCCGGTTCGGCGCGGACGCCATTCGCTGGTACCTCGTGACCGTCAGCCACCCGTGGGCGGCCAAGCGGTGGGATGAGGATGCCCTCGGCGAGGCGGTGCGCCGCACGTTCGATACGCTGGCCAACACGTACCGGTTCTTCGCCCTCTACGCGAACCTGGAAGGCTGGACGCCGCCCGAGCGCCCGGTCCCGTCCGCCGAACGCTCGCTCACCGACCGCTGGCTCCACGCCCGCCTCGCCCGGGTCACGGAGGAGGTCGGCGGCGCGTTCGACCGCTACGATCTGACCCGAGGCGCCAGGCTGATCGGCGACTTCGTGGTGGACGACCTCTCGAACTGGTACATCCGACGCGGCCGCGACCGCTTCTGGGGCTCCGCCGACGCCGCGGACACCGCGCACGCATTCACGACACTGTGGGAGGCGCTCATCACCGTGTCGCGGCTGATGGCGCCGGTAACGCCCTTCCTCGCCGACTGGCTGCACCGCGGTCTCGGGGCGGAGTCGGCTCATCTGGCGCCGTTCCCGGAGGCGCACCCGCAGCTCCGGGATGACGCGCTGGAGCGGGAGATGGACGCCGTGCGCGCGCTGTCGAGCCTCGGCCGGGCCGCCCGGGAGAAGGTCCGGATCCGTGTTCGGCAGCCACTCCGCGCGCTGGACGCGGTGACCCCCGACGGGGCCATCCGCGCGGAGCTGCTGGAGATCCTGAAGGACGAGCTGAACGTGAAGGAGGTCCGCTTCCTCGATGCCGCCGAGGAGGTGGTGACGCTGGAGGCGAAGCCGAACTTCCGTCGTATCGGCCAGCGGTTCGGGAGTCGGACCCAGGAGGCCGCCGCGGCGATTCGCGCGCTGACCGGAGAAACCCTCGGCCGTTTCCGGGCCGGGGAGCCGGTGGTGATCGAGGTGAACGGCGAGAGCCACGAGCTCGGCGCGGAGGACCTGGAGATCGTACAGAACGCCCGCGGCGACCTGATCGTGGAGAGCGCGGAGGGGTACACCGTGGCGCTGGACGCCGCGATCGACGAGCCCCTGCGCATGGAGGGGCTGGCCCGCGAGCTCGTGAACCGCGTCCAGCGGCTGCGGAAGGACGAGGGGCTGGAGGTCAGCGACCGGATCCACCTGCGCATCGACGGCGCCGATGAGGTCCGCACCGCCGCCGAGCGACACCGGGACTACATCGCCGGGGAGACGCTGGCCACGAGACTCGACGTCGGCGCGGGGGAGGTGGCGGAGGCGTCCTCCATGCGGGAGCTGGACGTGGACGGGGTGGTCGCGCGGATCGCCCTGGCCGTGGCGGCCGGCTGAATGGCGCTCACGGACCGTCAGCGCGAGGAGATCGCGCAGCTCCTGGAGCGGGAGAGGGCGCGGCTGGTGCGGCGGCTGCAGCGGTTCGCAGAGGACATGGGGGAGGGGATCGAGACCGGCTCCTTCTCCCAGCACATGGCGGAGCAGGCGGCCGCCATGACGGAACGGGAGACCGCGTTCCTCAAGGCGAGCGAGGAGGGACGGCGGCTGATGGAAGTGGACCGCGCGCTGGACCGCATCATGCACCAGCGCGAGCGATTCGGAACCTGCAGGCAGTGCGGAACGGATATCGGCTACGAGCGCCTCGAGGCCATCCCGTCCGCGGACCTGTGCATTGCGTGCAAGCGCGTGGAGGAGGGGTGAGGGATGGACGGAGCGGCTGACGTGGAGTCGTCCACTGTGGAGACGGAGCGGTCCTGGGGCGGCGGGAAGGCGCGGATCTTCGTCGTCATCCTCGGGGTCGTGGTCGTGCTCGACCAGATGACCAAGCTGATGGTCCAGCAGAGCTTCCGCCTCTATCAGCAGGTGGAGATCATCGGCGACTACCTCCGGCTCACCTACATCCACAATCCGGGGGCGGCGTTCGGCATCCACCTGGGCGCATACTCACGGCCCATCTTCCTCGTGCTGTCCCTCGTCGCCCTCGCGGCCCTCGCCGGCATGTACTGGGTCACGCCCCTCCGCGACCGCGTCCGCCTCGCCGCCATCGCCCTCATCTGCGGCGGCGCCATCGGCAATCTCATCGACCGGATCCGCTCCGAGCACGGCGTCGTCGATTTCCTCGATGTCGGCATCGCCGACCTGCGCTGGCCCGTCTTCAACGTCGCGGACATCGCCGTGACCACCGGGGCCATCTTCCTCGCGCTCTCGCTCTGGCAGGAGGAGCAGCGGCCGGAGAGGGGTGGATAGCACCCGCAGGCTCATGGTCCCCGCGGGTGCCGCCGGGCAGAGGATCGACGCCCACATCGCCGCGCAGCTTCCCGAGCTCTCGAGGAGCCGGGTCGCGCAGCTCATGGAGAGCGGGAACGTGCGCCTGAACGGCGCCGTGCCGCGGAAGAGCGAGCGGGTCGCCGAGGGGGACGTCATCGAGCTGGAGGTCCCTCCGCTACAGCCCTCGGTCATCGAGCCCGAGGCCATCCCGCTGGAGATCGTGTACGAGGACCGCGACCTGCTGGTGGTGAACAAGCCCGCCGGGCTCGTCGTCCACCCCGCACCGGGGCACCGGAGCGGAACGCTCGTGAACGCGCTCCTCCACCACGTCGAGGACCTGTCCGGCATCGGCGGCGTCAAGCGGCCGGGGATCGTGCACCGGCTGGACAAGGACACCTCCGGCCTCATGATCGTGGCCAAGCACGACCGCGCCCACCGGAGGCTTTCCGGCGCGTTGAAGCGGCGCGACATAAACCGGGTGTACCTGGCGGCGTGCTGGGGGCACCTCCAGGAGGACCGGCAGACGGTGGACGCCCCGCTGGCCAGGTCCCGAAGCGACCGCAAGAAGATCGCGGTAGCCGAGAGCGGCCGCCGGGCCGTCACGCATTTCACGCGCGTCGAGCGCTGGGTGGCCGCGGATCTCCTCGAGGCCCGCCTCGAGACGGGCCGCACGCACCAGATCCGGGTGCACCTCGCGCACCTGGGCCACCCCGTCGTGGGCGACGAGGTGTACGGCGGCGGAGGCGCCCGCGGGATCAGCGGAACGGGACGGGGCTGGGCGCGGGAGCTGGAGGCGCGGGTCCCCCGCCAGTTTCTGCACGCGGCGCGGCTCGCGTTCGACCACCCCAGGACCGGGGAGCGGATCGATCTGGAGGCGCGGCTCCCGCCGGATCTGGCAGGAGCCGCGGAGTGGGCCCGATCCCCTTCCACGCGTTGACCGCGGGGCCGTGCACGCGCATGTTCCAGACTCTCCCCGCTGACCCGTACTGCGCCTGCACATCCCCATGAACGATCGGCCGGTGGAGGTGGTCAACCCGTCGGTGCCGGCAGCGTCGGCGCCCCACGGACGCCGACGCGCCGCCATGTCCGCGCGCGACGTGGCCATCCTCCGTTCCCTCGCCGAGCGGATCGACCCCGCGGACCCGGGCGCGCACAACAACCTCGGCGTGGTCTTCTTCCAGAAGGGACTCGCCGAGGACGCCCTGGCGGCCTTCGAGAGGGCGCTGGAGATCGATCCCCGCCTGGATGTGGCCCGCACGAACATCCGGATCGCCTACACCCGGAGCGGCCTCTTCCGGCGCAGGGTCGCGGACCTCGGAGCCCGTCTCGGCCACGACCCCGACAACGCCGAAGCGCGCGAGGCCCTGGCGCGAGTGTACCTCCTGGTCGGCGATCCGGAGAGTGCCGCGCGGGAGTTGCGGATCCTCCTCGGCCGGCGTCCGGACAGCGTTCTCCTCCACATGAAGCTGGCGGAGGCCGAAGCGGAGCGGGGCAGGGGAGCGGAAGCGGAGAGCCTGCTCAGCACCGCCCTCCACATGGCGCCGGCGGATCCGGCCGTGCACCTGCAGATGGCCGAGCTCCAGCAGCGCCGGGGAAAGCTCGCGGCGGCCACGAAAACGGCCGAGCGCGCCGTTCAGCTGGCACCCGACGAGGCGCGGGCTCAGGCGCTGCTGGCGGACCTCCTGGCGGTCGCCGGGCGGAGCGCCGAAGCGGCCGCAGCGCGGGAGCGCGCGGTGGCCCTGGACCCCTCGATCCTCGAGGCGGAGCACCACCTGTCGCTCGAGCGCTATTTCTCCGCTACCGTCGCCCGCGCCGAGCGCCTTCCCGATGAGGTCCCCGGGCCGCTCGGCCACTTCGTCCGTGCCACGGATCTGCGCCGCCAGGGCGATCTCGATGGCGCGCTGCGGGAGCTGGAGCTGGCGCTCGAGGAGGAGGAGGACGAGGCGGAGGTCCGGCAGGCGCTGGCCGAGCTGAAGCTCGTCCGGGGGGACCTCCACGCCGCGGCGGCGGATTACGAGGCGCTGCTCACCGGCCGCCCCGACAGCCCCAAGCTCTGGAACGAGCGCGGTGTGGCGCTACACCGGGCCGGCTCGGTGGAAGAGGCCCTCGATGCGTACCGCCGCGCCGTCGCCAACGACCACGCCTACGCGCTGGCCTGGAACAACCTGGGTGTGGCGCTGGCGCAGTCCGAGGAAGCGGGCGGAGCGGAGCGGGCCTTCCGGAAGGCCACGGCGGACGACCCGCCGGCGGAGGTGCTCTGGAACCTCGCCCTCTTCCTCGACCGCGCAGGCCGGACCGAGGAGGCGGTGGACGTCTGCCAGGCGGCTCTCGGCGGCGACGAGGAGGTGGCGGAGTCGTGGACACGGCTCGGCAGCGCGCTCTACCAGGACGGGCGTTCCGCCGAGGCGCGCGACGCCCTCCTCCGGGCCCTCGATCTCGATCCCGATCAGGCCGAGGCCCGCTATCAGCTCGGCTTCGCCCTCTCCGCTCTCGGCGACTTCCCCGGAGCGCTCCGGGAGACCAAGCGGGCTCTCGAGCTCGACCCCCTGTTCCCGGCCCCGCGCTTCCGGCTCCTGATCGACCTCCAGTTCGAGGACGGCTCGCTCCCCGCCCCCGAGGCGGAGGGAACCCACATACGACCCGGGTCGCCCGTCGAGTCGTTCGACCCCGATGCCGGAGCCCTGGACCAGGCCTTCGCCGAGCTGGTCCTGCCGACACGTCAGCGTTCCGCGGCATACGGCCAGGCGCTCGAACAGGCGAACGCCGCCCTCCGCCTCGGCCAGGCGGCGCGCGCGGCCGAGCTCGCCGGTCGTGCCCTCGCCGACGACCCGAACGCCGCGGAGGCGCTCCTCCTCCAGGGCCGTGCTCAGCTCGCCCTCGGCCTCGCCGGCGAAGCTCTGGAGCGCTTCGACGCGGTCCTCGCCGCCGGCGCCCCGGACCTGGGCCCCGCCGCCCACGTCGGCCGCGCGCGCGGCCTCCTGCTGCTCGGCCGGCCCGAGGAAGCCGTCGCCGCGGCGGCCGCCGTGCCCGGAGGCGAGGGCGACGCGCTTCGCGGAAGGGCTCTCCTCGCCAGCCGGGACGCCGCCGGGGCCGTCCAGGCGTACGAGGCGGCGCTCCAGGACGGCGCGACGTCCCACGCGGTTCTGGTTGGGCTGGGCGAAGCGCTGCTGGCCGCCGGGCGGCCCGCCGACGCCGAGCCGGTCTTCCGCAGGGCGCTCGCGCAAGATCCGGCGGGCGTGGCGGCAAGGGTCGGCCTCGGCAGATCGCTCGCGGCGCTGGGCGACCGCGGCGCCGCCGAGGCCGAGTTCGCCGCCGCGGTCGAATCGCTCCCCAGCTATGCCGACGCCGTTCTCCGCCTGGCGGAGCTGCGGTGGAGGGCGAACCGCAGGGAGGCCGCGGTGCGCGGAGTCGTCGATTTCCTCCATCTCGACCCGACCGACCCGGCGGCGCTGGTGCGCCTGGGCACGTGGCTGTACGAGCTCGGGCGCCCCGATCAGGCCACGGCCGCGCTCCAGCGGGCGATCCGCTTCGACCCCGAAAACGCTGCGGCCCGTGCGGAGCTGAAGCGCATCGGCGGAGGGGGGGCCTAGATGCCGATCGAGGGACCGCTCCGGGAGCTGGGCATCCAGGACGTGCTCCAGATGCTGGACCTCGCCCAGAAGACCGGCGTCCTCCTCGTCCGGTCCCAGCGCATGAAGGACGAGGCGGTCGCGCACGTGGTCGATGGGGAGATCGTCTTCGCCAGCCGCCGCCGCTCGATGCGCCTCCTGGGACAGCAGCTGCTGCGGGAGGGGAAGCTCACCGAGAAGGAGCTGGAGCGCGCCCTCGAGCTCCAGCGCGTGGACCCCAAGCAGCGCCTCGGCGCCATCCTCGTCGAGATGGGATGTGTCGATCGGAGCGAGCTGGACCGGCAGCTGCGCTTCCAGATCGAGGAAACCGTCTACGACCTCCTCGGCTGGGATGAGGGGTACTTCAGCTTCGAGGAGACCGACGAGACCCCGGAAGGCCCCGTCCGCGTCCGCGTGGACTCGCTGCTCATGGAAGGGGCCCGGCGCATCGACGAATGGTCGCGGCTCGAGTCGCGGATCCCCAGCGCCGAATGCATCCCCGTCCTCGCGCCGGGCGACGGCTCCCGCGACTTTATCGACCTCCGGCCCGAGGAGTGGGAGGTGCTCGCGGAGATCGATGGAGAGCGCGATCTGCGGGTCATCGCCTCCGCTCTGGGCCGCAGCGCCTTCGACGTGGCGAAGATCGTGTACGGTCTGACGAGCCTGCAGGTGGTCCGCATCCGCGACGAGCCCGTCCACGAGGGGGATCGCGAGCTGATCCCGCTCCTGGACGAGCTCGAGCTCAAGCTCGCGGACGGAGATGTCGAAGCTGCGGAGAGGCGGGCGCGGGAGCTCCAGCGGAGCTATCCCGACCGGCCCGAGCTGCCCCTCCTTGCCGGGCGGGCGCTGGCTGCCCAGGGACGTCTCAGGGCCGCCGCCGAATCCTTCGATCGGGCGGTGACCCTCGACCCGCTCTCCCTGGACGCCCATTATCATCTCGGCATGGCCGCCATCCGCATCGGCGACCTGTCGCGCTCCGCCGAGGCGTGGCGAACCTTTCTCCGTCTGGCTCCGACCGGCGACCGGCGGAGCTACGTCGAGAGCGCCGTTGCCGCCCTCGACGAGCTGGAGCGAATCATCGAATCCGCACCTACTGAATGACCGCATCGGATCTGCAGCGCTGGAGCCGTGACGTGGCCGAGGACCCCGGGTCCCCGTCCTTCGTCCCGCTCGCGCGTGCGTACCGTCGGCAGGGACGCCGGGACGCCGCCCTCTCCGTGGTCCTGCGCGGGCTCGAGCGGAACCCGGAGCACGTCGACGCGCACGCCCTGCTCGCCCTGCTCCACGTGGACGCCGGCGACCGGGAGAGGGCGGGCGACGAGTGGGAGATGATCCTCCGGCTCGACCCCAGGAACTTCGACGCCCGCCGCGGACTCGGCTTCCTCGCCCTGGAGCGCGGCGACCTCGCCAACGCCAGCACGCACCTGAACGCCGCCGCGGAATCCCGGTCGGGTGACCCCACGGTCACCCAGGCGCTGGAGGTTCTCGCCCGCCGCAAGAAGGGCGGGCAGGGGGGAGCCGCTCCCGCCGCAGTGGCGGTCGCGCCGCTCGCCAGCCCGGCCCCGACGCCGGCCGTACCCGCGGCCGATGACGGCCGGCGGGACCCTACCCGTCTGTTCGACCCGCTCGGTCGTGAGGCGCCGTTCCTCGGCGCGCTGCTCCTGGACGGCCGCGGCCTGGTGCTGGCCGGTTCGATGACCCCCGCCGCGTCCGGAGACGGCGAGGCGCTGGGCGCGCTGCTGAGCCCTGCGGTGGACGAGGCGATGCGGACCGTCCAGCTGCTGGGGATGGGCGGCTGGGAAGGCGTGATGCTCGAGTGCGAAGGAGCCGCGCTCCACCTGGCGCCCGCCGGAGATGGCGTGCTCGTTCTGGCCGCCCGCACCGGTGCCCCAGCCGGGTGGGTCGTTCGCGCCGCGAGCCGCGCCCGGGACCTGGCGCGGGGTTTCCTGGAGGAAACCGGATGACGGACGCCGTCCGGGCCGCCCTCCAGCGGCTCACCCGGGTGAAGGGGGTGCGGGGAGCGATGGTCGTGGACGCCGAGGCGGGCGTGCCCGTCGCATCCGAGCTCGAGACGGGCGTCCAGGAGACCGCGCTGGCGGCGCTGGCCGGATCGTTGTTTCGCAGGACGCAGGATGCCTCGACCGCGTCCGGTTTCGGCCGGGTCCGCAGCCTGCAGCTGGAGTCCGCGGGCGGTCATCTCTTCGTTGCCGGTGCGGGAGCGCTGCTGGTGGTGGCGCTCGCCGATCCGGCGGCGCAGCTGGGATTGGTGAGGATGGAGGCCGGACGCGCGGCGGGAGAGCTGAACGCATGAGAAAAGAAGACCTCAACCGGGTGGCGGCGGCGCTGCGAGACCCCATGCGGTCGTTCGTCCGCGAGTCCCGGGTCCGCACGGCCCTGCTGGTGAACCGGAGCGGCCAGGTTCTGGCGCACCACGGCTTCGGCCGCGGGTTCGACGTGACGAACGTCGCGGCGCTGGCGGCGGCCTCTCACGCGTCCGCCCACGCGCTGGCGGAGCTGACGGGCGCAGGCCAGTGGATGCACCTGCACCACGCGGGCAAGGAGCACCAGCTCTTCCTTGCCCCGTTCCGCACCCGGGGCGAGCAGCTCGTCCTCGTCGCCATCTTCGACAAGGAGTCGACCCTCGGCCTGGTACAGCTGTTCTTCGACCGGCTCACCGAGGCGGTGGCGGAGATCCCGGAGCTGGGGAGCGACCTCCCCGATTCGGACGTGGCCGGATTCGAGAGCGATCTGGAGGCCGGCATCGAGCGGCTCCTCTCCGAAGACGACACCCGCTGATGCCGCTCGTCCACTACGCCGCCCGCGAGATCGTCTGCAAGATCGTCTACTACGGCCCCGCCCGCTCCGGGAAGACGACCAACCTGCAGTGGGTCCACCGGGCCGTGGCCGAGGAGCGGCGTAGCGAGATGGTCTCCCTGGCGACGGAGAACGACCGGACCCTGTTCTTCGACTATCTGCCGCTGGAGCTGGGTCAGATCTCCGGATTCCGGACGCGCTTCCAGCTCTACACCGTACCCGGCCAGGTCTACTACAACGCCACGCGGAAGCTCGTGCTGCGTGGCGCTGACGGCGTGGTCTTCGTCGCCGATTCCCAGCCAGGTCGCAGCGAGGAGAACCTGGAGAGCCTGCGGAACCTGCAGGAGAACCTGCTGGAGCACGGCTTCGACATCCTCCAGATGCCGCTGGTGATCCAGTACAACAAGCAGGACCTGGAGGACGCGGTCCCGGCCGCCGACCTCGACCGCGAGCTCAACTTCCGCGACGTCCCCTCCTCCCCCGCGGAGGCGATCCGCGGGGTCGGGGTCCTCGAGACGCTCCGCACCGTCAGCGAGCTGGTCCTCGGCAGCGTCGCCCAGCGGTACGCGCCGTCCACGAGCTGAACATGCCACTCGAGCTCGATCCGCGGTTCACCTTCGAATCCTTCGTGGTCGGGCCCGCCAACCGGCTCGCCGCGGCCGCCGCCCGCCGAGTCGCCGAGGCCCCGGGCGCCACCTACAACCCGCTCTTCATCTACAGCGCCTCCGGCCTCGGGAAGACGCACCTCCTCTCCGCCGTGGGCCACCTCGCCCAGCGGGTGCACGGCGCCACCGTCCTCTATCTCACCCTCGAGCACCTCATGGAGGAGGTCTCCGCCGCCCTCCAGGCCGGGGAGCGGGACGCGTTCCGGGGGCGCCTCGCCGATACCGCCCTCCTCCTCCTCGACGACGTCCAGTTCCTGGCAGGCCAGCGGCAGGCCCAGGAAGGGCTGATCCGGACCTGGGATGCCCTGTCCTCCCGCGGCGGGCAGATCGTCCTGAGCAGCGATCGACCTCCCCAGGATATCGACGGGCTCGACGACCGGCTCCTCAGCCGGCTCTCCGGCGGTCTCATCGTCGACGTCGGGGTACCGGACTTCGAGACCCGCGTCGCCATCGCCCGGCGCAAGGCGGCCGAGCGTGGCCATCCGCTGGACGCCGACGTGTGCCATGTCCTGGCACGGGTCGCCTTCACCAATGTCCGCGAGCTGCAGGGAGCCCTCAATCGGCTGATCGCGGTGCAGGAGCTCGAGCAGCGCACGGTCCTGCCGGAGGAGGTCGTCTCGCTCCTGGGCGCCGCCGCGGCCGAGCGGGGACAGGACGAGTTCGGCGAGTTCCTCTCCGAGATCACCGGCACGGTCAGCGCGGTCGTGGAAGAGGCCGATCGGCAGATCGCCGACGCGATCCTCGCCTGGGAAGGCGAAGGGTACCGCACTCGCAGGCTGGAGGGCGCGCTCGCCGGGACCATGACCGCGCCCCAGGCCGCCGAGCTGATCCGCCGCTTCGAGCGCGACATCGCCCGCCTGCGCGAGATCGAGGCGGCCATCGCCGCCGTCGAGCCCGCCGCTCCGGAGCTGACCCGGCCGGACGTCCTCCGCGATCCGGACCGCATCACCGAGGCCGAGGGGTTGCTGGCGAGCGTCAGGGAGCGGCTGAAGCCGCCCGCCGGCCCGCCCCCGGGCGCCACGCTGGACGCCTTTTCGCCGGACTCCATGGCGGTGCGGGCGGCCCGCGCCGTCGCCGCCCGCCCGGGAGTCGCCTACAATCCGCTCTACCTCCTGGGTCCGGCGGGCGAGCGCCGCACCGAGCTGCTGGCCGCGGTGGGGAACGCCCTGAAGGACACGGATCCGGACCGCCTGGTGGGCTTCGTTTCCGGAGCGGAGTTCGCGGACGAGCTCATCGCGGCCCTCGAGCACGGGCAGCTCGAGGCGTGGCGGAGTCGCTATCGCCGCGTCCACGTCCTGGTGCTGGATGACGTAGACGCGCTCGGCGAGACCGAAGGCGCGCAGGAGGAGCTCTTCCATCTCTTCGAGGACCTCCGCCGGGCCGATCGCCAGCTCGTTTTCGGCGCGTCCCGGCCGCCCCACGAGCTTCCGCTGCCGTCGCGGCTCAGGAGCCGGCTGGAGAGCGGGCTGGTCGTCGAGATCGACGCCCCCGACCTGCCGCCCGCGCCGGAGACAGCGCCGGAGCCGGCCGGGAGCCCGGCGCCGGATCAGCCGTTCGCCGACTCGGAGCGGCGCCCGGGACACTGGATCCTGAGTCATGAGAAGGTTCTCTGGGAGTGGCCCTACGCCCAGGACTGGCTGGAGGAGTCCGCCGACTGATGGCCATCAAGGGAAGCCTGAAGGAAGCCGGCCTCGCAGACGTCTGCCAACTTCTGGCCATGGGCCAGAAGACCGGCTGTCTGTCCGTCACCGATCGGTCCCGCTTCGGACAGATCTATTTCGACCGCGGCCGGATCACCTTCGCCACCATCGTGAACCGGAGGGACCGGCTGGGTGACCTCCTGGTGCGCGAGGGCCACATCGACCGCGAGACGCTGGAGGCGGCCGTGGACGCGCAGGCGTCCGAGCCGGACCGGCGCCTGGGAGAGCTGCTCCTCGAGCGCGGGGCCATCGACTCCCGTACCCTCACCGCCTGCATCCAGCGCCAGATCGAGGAAGCGATCTACTACCTGTTCACCTGGAACCGCGGCAGCTTCTATTTCGAGGTGGGCAAGACGCCGGAGGGTGGCGAGGTCGTCGTGTCGGTCAATCCCGAATCGCTCCTCCTCGAGGGAGCCCGCAGGGTCGACGAATGGAGCGTGATCGAGGAGAAGATCCCGTCCCTCGACCTCATCTATCGGGTGGACCGGGAACGGCTGGCCGAAGCCCGCCTGGACCTCACGCCGCAGCAGGAGGCCCTCGCCGAGCTGCTCGATGGTACCCGCACGGTCGAGGAAGCGGCCGAGGCTTCGGGATTCGGCGAATTCCAGACCGGAAAGGCCCTCTATGGCCTCCTCCACGCGGGCTTCGCCCACCGCGTGGGGCGGAGGGAGCCCGCGGAGGTGGCCGAGAGCCCCGACCTCCACGAGGCAAGGAACCTCGGCGTCGCGTTCTACCGGACCGCCATGCTCGAAGACGCCGACCGCGAGTTCCGACGGGTTCTCCAGGCCGACCCTCACGACGCGCTCGCCCGCCACTATCTCGCCCTCATCTCGCTCCGCCTCGGGAATCCGGCGGAAGCGGTGCGGCGCCTCACCGCGCTCCTCGAGACGAGCGGCCCCCGCCGCGGCGCCTACCTGAACCTGGCGTACGCGCTCCGGCGCCAGCGCCGCTTCGCCGACGCGCTCCGGGTCCTCGCGGAAGGCAGGAAGCTCGCTCCGGACGAGCCGGCCCTCCGCCTGGCCCAGGGCGCCACGCTCCTGTTCTCCGGGGACATCGATGCCGCCGCCCCGCTGCTCGCCGAGTACCGCGCCATGCTGCCGCAGGACGTGCTCCCCCCGGCGACCTACTACTACTGCGCCGCGCTGTGCGCCGTGGTCGACGGCAGGATCGAGGACGCGTCCGTCCTGCTCGAGGAGGGCATCGCCGCCCATCCGGCCTCGGCGCCTCTCCTCCTCCTCTCCGGGAACGTCGCCGAGCGGAGGGCTGACATGGTGGAGGCCGAGCGCCGCTACCAGCAGGCGGCCGAGGAGGATCCGAGCCTCGCACAGCCCCACAAGAACCTCGGCGATCTCGCATTCCGCCATGGCATCCACGCCGAAGCCCTCGAGCACTATCGTCGCGCCGCCGAGATCCGCCCCGACCTAGGCGATGACCTCTACGCGCGCATGGGTGACATCTACTACCGCCAGAACGAGCGCGACGAGGCCATCCGCTGCTGGCGTCGCGCCCTCGAGCTCAACCCGGCCAACGACGTCGCCCGGAACCACCTCGAGATCCTCGCCCGTGCCGCCGGCTGAGCGCCCGCCCGTCCTGGTCTGGCGGCGCGGCGAGGCCCTCCTGGCGGTCGAGGTCGATGCCGTCCTGGAGATCGCCCGCACCGACGCCCCCGCCGGCGCCGCCGACGCCCAGACCGTTCGCACCCGCGCGGGCGAGGCCCGGGTGCTCAACCTCCCCGGTCTGCCGCGCGACCGGGCCGCGCGCGCCGTCGTCCTCCGAACGGCGGCCGGCCTCGTGGCGCTTCCCGCCGACGCCGTGGAGGGGATCCGGGCCATGACGCCGGACCGCTTCGCCCCGGCCCCCCGCTGGCTCCAGGCCCTCGCTCCCGACCACGTACGCGGCATCGTGACGCTCGACGATGACCGTCTCGCCGCGCTTCTCGCGGTGGACGCCCTGCGGCAGGGTCCATGATCGCTCCGGCCCTCACGGCGCTGCTCCTCGCGGTGCAGCTCCAGTCCGTGACCACCGGCCCGGTCCGCATCCATTACTGGCCCGAGCAGGAGTCGCTCGCCCTCCGCGTCGCCGAGCGCCTCGAAGGCACCCTCGAGTTCCCGGGACTCCCCGCCGATGTGCTGGGCGACTCCGGCGTTCAGGTCTGGCTCGCGCCGAACCCGGAGGCGTGGGATTCCCTGACGGGCGGGGCCGTTCCCGAATGGGGCGCCGGGGTCGCCGATCCCGACCGCGGGATGATCGTGCTGCCCACATACGACTGGGAGCGGACTCCACCCCACAGGCTCCAGACCACGCTCCGCCACGAGCTCGCCCACGTCGCGCTCCAACGGTGGCTCGGCCCCGCTCGCACGCCACGCTGGTTCACGGAAGGGTACGCCCAGTGGGCCGCTGGAGAATGGAGCCCGGAATCCGCGTGGCGGCTTCGTCTCGCGCTGTTCAGCGATCGGACGCCACCGCTGGATTCCCTGACCCTCGACTGGCCGGTCGGTGAGGCGGAAGCCCGCGTGGCGTATCTGCTCTCCGCCAGCGCCCTGGCGTACCTGGTGGATCGGAGCGGCGAGCGGGGGCTGCGGGTCCTGCTGGAGCGGTGGCGACGCACCGCCGATTTCGACCAGGCCTTCCGGTCGACGTACGGCCTCACCATGGGGCAGTTCGAGGAGGACTGGCGTGCCCACGTGAAGAAGCGGTACGGCTGGACCGTCATTCTCGGACAGTCCATGGTCTTCTGGGCCATCGCCGCCGTGCTGCTCCTCGTGCTCATCGTGATCCGGCGACGACGGGACCGCGCCAGGCTCGCGCGGCTCCGGGCCACGGAGCCCCCCGATGCCCCGGCCTACTGGGAGCACCCCTTCGAGGACGGCCCGGAAGGTTGACCGGGGCGGGGCCGACCTCGCATCTTTCCGAATGCCCCAACGAGCCAGGACCGCACCCGAGCACCGGCCGCCGCCACTCCGGTGGTCGACCGTCAACTACGCATTCCTCGGCGCCGGTGTGGCCGCCCTCGCCGTGGGCTTCGTCCTCCTGGCTGGAGGGTCGATCGTCGCCGCGCCGCTCCTGCTGGCCCTCGGCTACGTCGTGCTGATCCCCCTCGGCATCATCCGCTAGCGCGTCACGGCGTCCCGCCCCCGGTCTGGACGACGGGGATCTCCACCTCCACCGGCTCGCTCCGCGACCCGAGCCGATCCTCCACCTCCACCCGCACCACGATCGACGTGCGGGTCAGCGACGGTGGAAGCTGGAACTGGGCGAACGCGTTCAGCGTCACCCGCGGTGGATTGAAGGTCAGCCTGCGCCGCTGCACCACGCCCTCCTCGACGGTCACGTCCAGCACCGTGATGCCCTCTGCCGACGTGGCCTCCACCTCGACGCGCAGCACGTCGTTCTCCCGGACGAAGTCGGGGACATCCAGCGACAGCACGACCGGTACGTCGGCGCCGCCTCCGCCGGTCGCCGGCGCCGGCCCGGTGAAGAGATTCTCTCCCTCACACCCTGCGAGTACCATTGCGCACGCCGCGAGGGCGAGCCGGCTTCCGATCATTCGTGTATTCATGACGCTAGCCCCCCTTTGCCAGCGATTTTGTGCAAGAGCGGGGCCGACGCCAGCACGCGACCGCCGCGGCGTCCTTCGAGAACGGCTACAACGATTCCTGCCCCGTGCGCGTCCTATCTGCGGTCGGGAAGCTCCCGCATCATCGCTTACACGAGCACGGGATTCATGAAGGTACTTGCTACGGCCCTGCTTTTCCTCGGCACCGCCACCCCCGCCTACGCCCAGGTCATGCCGATCCCCCGATCGGACTTCGATGAGGCGCTCGCCCAGTATCGCAGCTATGCCCTTCAGGAGTTCCAGACCGTCGTCGAAACGTGGGTGGACGCGGTGAACGCGGGAGCGCTCGACCAGGCCGCGGGGCTGTACACCGAGGACTCGTACGTGGACATCGAGGAGCTCGCCCGCGGTCGCGAGTCCGTTCGGGCGCTGCTCCGGGAATGGTCGGAAGGAATCCGGCACGTGCAGGTGGGACTCTCGGATTTCGACGCGAGCGGGAACATGTCCTACGGGACCCTCCAGATCCGCGTCTCTCCCGACGAGGGCAGCACCCGCAGCGGGGTGCTCCTCCTGGTGTTGCGGAAGGAGGGTCGCGCGTGGCGGATCAGGGCGCAGACGCTCACGCTGCTCTGAGCGGTCGGGCCGGCCTTGCCACGGCCGCCCGCCGGCACGACGTTTGGGGCGCGCGAGCGTAGCTCAGTTGGTTAGAGCACTGCTCTTACACAGCAGGGGTCGCTGGTTCGAGTCCAGCCGCTCGCATGGTGGGGGACCTCAGGCGCTCTTCCGCAGGGCCCGGATCAGCTCGTTCTTGTTCATCCCGCTGCGGCCGGGAAGATCGAGCTCCTGCGCACGCTCGTAGAGCTCGGCCTTCGTGAGGGCCTCGAGGTCCCCGGCCGCCGACTTCGACTTCCGGCCCGGTCCATCCCCCTGCAGGCTCCGCTTCAGCACCTCCATGAGGTCGATGACATCGGAGCCCTCGTCCTCCTCCTCCGCACCTGCGGGCGCCTGCACCACCGCGGAGCCTTCCTTCTTCTTCCGCTCCACCAGCGCCAGCAGGCGCTCCGCGTAGCTGTCCTTCAGCTCCTCTTCCTCGAGCGACGCGCGGCTCCGCTTCTCGATCTCCTTCTCCAGCGCCTTCACCCGGTTCGCCGGCACCTTCGGCGCGTCCGGCAGCCCGATCTCCTCTACCGGCCGCACCTCGTCGTGGAAGCGGAGCGTCTCCGCCCGCAGGATCCCGTTCTCCGCCAGGATCGCGACCAGGTACTCCTTCGTCCGCATGACGAACGTCGCGATCCCGGCCCGGTTCGTCTCCTCCATGGTCGCGGCCAGGAGCCGGTATGCCTTGGTCGAGTTCCCGCCGGGCGTGAGGAAGTAGGCGCGGTCGAAGTACATCGGGTCGATGGCCTCGCGGTCCACGAAGACCCGCAGGTCGATGTCACGGGACTTCTCCGGGGCGAGTGCCTCCAGCTCCGCGTCCGTCACGACGACGTACCGGTCCTCCTCCACCTCGTACCCGCGCACGATCTCGTCCCGCGTCACCTCCCGGCCGGTCTCCGGGTCGTAATAGCGACGGGCCAGCGGGGTCCCCTCCGGCGAGAGCATGCGCAGAGAGACGCGGCGCGGCTGATTCGCGGAGAACAGGTTGACCGGGATGCTCACCAGCCCGAAGCTGATCGTGCCCGACCAGAACGCGCGTGCGCGGACGGCCTCAGGCACTCTTCCGCTCCCGCGCCGCGGCGATGCTGGCCTCGAGCGACGCGGCCAGATCCCCTGTCGCCCGCCGCTTCGCCGGCTGCCGGAATTCGAGCGTCTTCCCCTCCGCCTTGGCCTCGATCAGCTCCAGGACCCGGTCCCGGTACTCGTCGCGCCACTCGGTCGGGTCGAACTCGGCCGCCAGCGCGTCGATCAGCTGCTGCGCCATCTTCATCTCCCGGGATTCCGGCTTGCGCCCGCCCGGCGGCTCCAGCGCCGAGGCGGGGATGACCTCCTCGGCGTGGCGGAGCGTGATGAGGACGAGGTGACCCTCCTCCGCTCGCAGCGCTCCCAGGTACTCCTTGTTCCGCATCGTCCACCGGGCCACGCCCTCCAGGCCCTTCTTCTCCAGCGCGTTCATCAGCGCGAAATAGTCCACGTCCTGGCCGTCCGGGCCCAGATGGTACGGGCGGTCGTACCACTGGTGGTTGATCAGCTCGGGATCCAGGAACCGGGTGACTTCGATGTCACGGGACTTCTCCGGCTCCAGCTCCTTCAGCTCGTCTTCCTCGAGGAGCACGAACAGGCCTTCGTCGACCTCGTAGCCACGCCGCACCTCGTCGTACGGGACTTCCTTTCCCGTCAGAGGGTCCACCATCCGCTGCTTCACGGGCCTCCGCGTCTTTTCATGGAGCAGGCGGAAGTGGACGCTCCGGTCCTGCACGCCGGAGTACAGCTTCACCGGGACCTCCGCCGACCCGAACCGGAGCACGCCCTTCCAGATGGCGCGGGCCACGTCAGCCCTCCTCCGGCGCGCACGCCGGGCACCAGGCCTCCTGGTGCTCCCGGACGAGGACCACGCAGAGGGCGCATACCGGGCCGTCGCAGCCCACGCACCGGTACTCGATGTCCAGCGCGTGTGGCTGCTCGCAGGCCGGGCAGCGCCCGTCGACAACCTGGAACCGACCGCTCCGCTCCGCCATCAGGTCACCGTCAGGCGAACTGCGCCGATTCCGTCGACCCCGTCATGGCCGACGTGGCGGCCTCCCCCTCGGAGAGCGTGCTCAGCACCAGGTCGAAGTACTGCGCACCGACCTCCCGCTGGTGCTTCACCGCCGTGTAGCCCTCGCCTTCCAGCGCGAACTCACGCTCCTGCAGCTCCACGTACGCGCTCATGTGGTCGCGCTCGTAACCCTTCGCCAGCTCGAACGTGCCGAGGTTGATCAGGTGCCAGCCGGCCAGCGTGATGAACTGGAAGCGGTAACCCATGGCGGCCAGCTCCCGCTGGAACTTCGCGATGGTCTCATCATCGAGGTTCCGCTTCCAGTTGAACGACGGCGAGCAGTTGTAGGCCAGGAGCTTCCCGGGGAACCGCTCGTGGATCGCGTCCGCGAACCGCTTCGCCTCGTCCAGGTCCGGCGTCTTGGTCTCGCACCAGAGCACGTCCGCGTACGGCGCGTAGGACAGCGCCCTGGCGATCGCCGACTCCAGCCCCGGCCGGATCCGGAAGTATCCCTCCGCGGTGCGCTCGCCGGTGAGGAACTCGCGGTCCCGCTCGTCGACGTCCGAGGTGAGGAGCGTCGCGGCTTCCGCGTCGGTCCGGGCGAACAGCAGGCTCGGCACATCCAGCACGTCGCTGGCGAGCCGGGCCGCGGAGAGGGTGCGGATGAACTGCGAGGTCGGCACGAGCACCTTCCCCCCCATGTGTCCGCACTTCTTCTCCGAGGCCAGCTGGTCCTCGAAATGGACCCCGGATGCGCCGGCCTCGATGTAGCACTTCATCAGCTCGTAGGCGTGGAGAGGACCGCCGAAGCCCGCCTCCGCGTCCGCGACGATGGGCGCCATCCACGAGCGGCCGCTCCCCTGTCCCTCCGACTCGCTCCACTCGATCTGATCCGCCCGCTGCAGAGCGTTGTTGATCCGCCGTACCAGCGTCGGGCCGCTATTGCTGGGATACAGGCTCTGATCCGGGTACGTCTGCAGCGACAGGTTCATGTCCCCCGCCACCTGCCACCCGCTGAGATAGATCGCCTTCAGCCCGGCGCGCACCATCTGCACCGCCTGATTGCCCGTCAGCGCGCCGAAGCTCCGAACCGGCTCCTCGTCGTAGTTCAGCAGCTCCCAGAGCTGCTCCGCCCCCGTCCGCGCTACCGTGTGCTCCACCCGGACCGACCCGCGCAGCCGAACCACGTCCGCCGCGCTGTACGGCCGCTCGATCCCCGCGAAGCGGTCCCCCTTCCAGCGCCGCTCCAGCGCCTTCACCTGATCGGCGAAGCCCGGTGCCGCCGGCCTGCCGCCGTTCCTCCGGGCGCCGGTCCGGCCCGCGTCACCTTTTTTCCAGGCGCTCATCAGTCCAGCTCCTCGTATCCGGGGATCGTCAGAAATCCAGTGAAGTGGTCGTCCAGGACCAGGGAGTCCAGCAGCGAGGCGGCCGCGACCAGCCGCTCCGTGTCCTGCCCCTCGCTCCGGAGGCGCTCCATCTCCTCGTCGCGCATCTCCGCGTACAGCGCCGCGTCGGCCGTGCCCCCGTCCGACAGCGCCGCCTGATGATGCCTCCACTGCCACAGCTGCGACCTCGAGATCTCCGCGGTCGCCGCGTCCTCCATCAGGTTGTTGATCGCGACCGCGCCCTGTCCGCCCAGCCACGACGCAAGGTATTCGAGCGCCACGGCCACGTTCAGGCGCACGCCTTCTCGTGTTACGTCGCCGGGCGTACGGTCCAGGGAGAGCAGGTCCTCGGCCGTCACCCGGACATCCTCGCGGAGCACCGCCTTCTGGTGCGCCTCGTGCCCGAGCACGTCCTCGAACGCCCCCCGGGCGACCGGACCCAGCGCCGGATGCGCGATCCATGTCCCGTCGAATCCGGCCCGGCTCTCCCGCACCTTGTCCTCCCGGACCTTCTCCAGCGCCCGCTCGTTCACCTCCGGGTCACGGCTCGGAATGAACGCGGCCATCCCGCCCATCGCGTGGGCCCCGCGCCTGTGACACGTCCGCACCAGAAGCTCCGTGTACGCGCGCATGAACGGCACGCCCATCGTGACGGCGCCCCGATCCGGGAGGACCAGGTCCTCCCGGTTCCGGAAGACCTTGATCGCGCTGAAGATGTAGTCCCAGCGACCGGCGTTCAGCCCGGCCATGTGGTCGCGCAGCTCGTACAGGATCTCGTCCATCTCGAACGCGGCCAGGATGTTCTCGATGAGCACCGTGGCCCGGATCGAACCCTGGGGCACCCCCAGCGCGTCCTGCGCGAACACGAAGACGTCGTTCCAAAGCCGCGCCTCGAGGTGGCTCTCCAGCTTCGGCAGGTAGAAGTACGGGCCGCTCCCACGCTTCAGCAGCTCCCCCGCGTTGTGGAAGAAGTACAGCCCGAAATCGAACAGGCTCCCGGAAATCCGCTCCCCGCCCACTTCCACGTTCTTCTCCTCCAGGTGCCACCCACGCGGGCGCACCACCAGCGTCGCGGTTTCCTCCTCCAGCTCGTAGCGCTTCCCCTCCTCGTTCTCGAACTCGATCTCCCGCCGCACCGCGTCCATGCAGTTCCCCTGGCCGGCGATCACGTTCGCCCACGTCGGCGACAGCGCGTCCTCGAAGTCCGCCATGAACACGTCGACATCCGAGTTCAGCGCGTTGATCATCATCTTCCGATCCACCGGGCCCGTGATCTCCACCACACGCTTCCGCAGGTCCGCCGGCGCCTCCGCCACCCGCCAGTTCCCCTCCCGAACCTCCCGCGTCTCCCCCAGGAAGTCCGGCATCCTCCCCCCACGGATCGCCTCCTGCCTCGCCTCCCGCCGCGCCAGCAGCTGGCGACGCCGCTCATCGAACTCCTCGTGCAGACTCGCCACGAACGCCAGCGCCTCCGGAGTCAGCACCCGCGCCGAATCCGGCTGCTCAGGACCTCGCACGTTGGCGCCGGCCAGCGTCGTCTCGGGCATCACGGCTCTCCGTTTTCGGGTTCGTGGATATTGAAAAGGCCGCCGTCGTTTCGCCGACTGCGGCGTTCCCGGTCGTGCTGTTTCCAGGGTCCCGGGAGGGCAGCAGCCACTCCGACGGGCCGAGCTGCAGTTAATGCAGCGACCATGCCAGACGCGGCGGCACGGAACTGGCCCGTAGTGGGCACGGAGTCAAACACATGTTCCGAACTCTACGACGCACCATGATGCATATGCGACGCTTCGCCGCTCTCGCTCTCGCCACCCTCGCAACCGGTGCCTGCGCCCCCGTGCAGGGGGCATACGAGCGGGTGTTCCCCGCCCCTCCGCCGCCGGAAGCTCCGGTGCCGGCTCCCGCGGAGGCGGCGCCGGGAATGGATGGAGACTCGGCGGTATGGCAGACGGCGCTGGCGACGGACGGTCAGCGGATCCTGGTGTCGCGACGGCTGAAGCGGCTCTGGCTGATGGAGGGGGACAGCGTGATCAAGACCGCGCCCGTTGCGATCGGCCGTGACACCGTGTTCAGGTACGCGGGCCGGTCGTACGACTTCAGCACCCCGACGGGGAAGCGGACGGTGCTCGACAAGGAGGAGATGCCGCTCTGGATCCCGCCGGACTGGCATTACTTCGAAAAGGCGGTGGAGCAGGATCTGGAGCCCGTCCACCTGCGGAACGGAGACAGGGTGGAGCTGTCGGACGGGACGGCGATCGAGGTGCGGAAGGGTGCGGTGGGGCGGCTGAACCGGTTCGGGAACTGGTGGCCGTTCACCCCCGGAAGCGAGATCGTGTTCGATGGAAAGATCTTCATCCCGCCGCTCGGCTCGCCGCAGCGCAAGATCCCCAAGGTCCTCGGGACGCACCGGCTGATCCTGGGAGACGGCTACCTGATCCACGGGACGCCCGAGGAAGACTCCATCGGCCGGGAGGCGAGCCACGGCTGCATCCGGATGCTGAATCGGGATGTGGCCGAGCTGTACACACTCGTGCCGAAAGGGACGCCGGTCTTCGTGTACTAGCGCGGGCACCACTGCGGCCAGGGCCGCGCAAAAGCCGCTCACGTGCGCAGAAAGCGGAGACGGGACCTGCAGCTGGTGAAGCGTCCTGCAGCGAAGGGCGCCGGTCTCCGCCGCTGTCTCTCCGGCGGTCGCCGCCGTATTATCTGCGAGGGCGAAGCCCGAGCGTATCCAGCGCGCGCGAGCGCGCCGTCCAACCAGACACGGAGCCTCCGATGCTGATCCGGAAGCCGGCCGACATCCCGTCCTCGGAGATCACGCCCGAGGAGCTGTACCTGCGACGGCGGGAGTTCATCGGAACGGGCGCGAAGGCGCTGACCGCCGCGGCGCTGACGCCGACCGCCCTCCTGGCCGCGTGCGACCGAGCCAGCGGGGAACCGGTCCAGGAGGAGCTCACGCCGTACGAGCTGGTCACCACGTACAACAACTTCTACGAGTTCGGCACCGGCAAGGAGGATCCCTCGCGGAATGCCCACCTGTTCGACCCGGAGCCGTGGACGGTGAAGGTGGACGGTCTGGTCGGGAAGCCGGCGGATTACGCGCTGGAGGACTTCCTCGAGCCACACACGATCGAGGATCGTGTCTACCGGCTGCGGTGCGTGGAGGCGTGGTCGATGGTGATCCCGTGGAGAGGAGTGCCCCTGGCCGACGTGCTGAAGCGGGCGGAGCCCGACCCGTCCGCCCGGTTCGTCGAGTTCACGACCGTGCTCCGTCCGTCGGAAATGCCCGGCCAGCGGCGACCGATCCTGGACTGGCCTTACATCGAGGGGCTCCGGCTGGACGAGGCGATGCACCCGCTCACGCTGCTGGCCACGGGCCTGTACGGGAAGGACCTGCCCAATCAGAACGGCGCGCCGCTCCGCCTGATCGTGCCGTGGAAGTACGGGTTCAAGAGCATCAAGTCCATCG
>JAHWKI010000120.1 GCA_019347975.1 Gemmatimonadota bacterium | reverse complement strand
CGGGAGAAGATCCGGCTGCCGAAGAACCCGCGCTTCGCCGAGAGCGGCGAGGGGTGCGGCGCCTCGATCACCACGTGGCGCGATCGGTCCACCGCCAGCCCCTTCTTCTGCGCGTGGCTGCCCAGCAGCAGGAACACGACCCGGCTCCGCTTGGCGTTCACCCGGTCGATCACCGCGTCGGTGAACCGCTCCCATCCCGCCCCGGCGTGCGACGCCGGCTCACCCGCCCGGACCGTGAGCACGGCGTTCAGCAGCAGCACACCGCGCCGTGCCCACGCGGTCAGGCAGCCATGCTCCGGTCGCGGCACGCCGGTGTCCTCCGCCAGCTCCTTGAAGAGGTTCCGCAGCGAAGGCGGGGGTGTGACGCCCGGAAGGACCGAGAACGCCAGCCCGTGAGCCTGGCCCGGGCCGTGGTAGGGATCCTGGCCGAGCAGGACCACCTTCACGCCCCGGAACGGAGTCAGCTCGAGCGCCTCGAAGATGCGGGGCGCGGGGGGGTAGACGACCGCCTCGTCGTATTCCCGGGCGAGGAACGCCTCGAGCGTCACGAAATACGGACGTGACCTCTCGGCGGTCAGCCGGGGCCACCCTGCCGGGATCGGCGGCACAGGGCTCGGCATCTCAGACCCCCCTGGTCAGCATGTACACGCCCAGCCCCACGATGAGCGTGGCGACGACGCGGCGGAAGATCCGTTCCGGGATCCATGACAGGACCCTCTCGCCCGCCAGCGTGCCGGCCACGACGCCCGCCAGCGTGAGCAGGAGCAGGGGCCATTCCGCCACGATCGCCCGCCCCTCCACGGCGAAGTAGACCGGCATCCGCGCCAGGTCCACGACCAGCGCGATGGCCGTCGCGGTGGCGACGAACGCGTGGCGCGGGAGATGGAAGCCGAGAAGCGCCGCGGACCGGATCCCGCCCTGGTTGCCGACCATCCCGCCGAAGAGCCCGGACAGGGCGCCCGCGGCCCAGGCGGCCAGGCCGGTCAGCTTCACGCGGCGGGCGAGACCGGTCAGCTCGCCGATCCCGGCGAGGAGGAGGAGAAGCCCGAACACCAGCGCGAGCGTGGGGCTTCCGGCGCGGGAGAAGAAGAACGCGCCGAGCAGGCCGCCGGCGGCGCTGGCGATGCCGAACCCCAGCAGCACGCCACGGTCCACGTGGGCCCGGAGCCGCCAGAGGCGGAGCGCTGTTCCCGCGAAGTGCGGAACGGAGATGAGGGCCACCGCCAGCCGGGTCCCGAGGGACACCGAGAGGACGGGCGTGAGGAGAGATCCGATGCCGAACCCGGCCACCGAGGCCACGGCCCCTGCCAGCACGGCAACCGCCGCGACGAACGCCTCGTACATCGCGGCCTCCGCCTACCGGCGGTAGTAGCCGACTCCGCCGCTCAGGTTGCCCAGCAGGATCTCCAGCGAGCCGTCGCCATCCAGGTCGCCGAACGCCGGAGCCCCGTAGGGCAGGCGTGGCAGCCGCGAGCCCTGCTCCGACACGAACCGCGGCTCGGCGCGCGTTCCGGCGTTCCGCCAGACTCGCAGCTCCCCCGCCTCGTTGCCGATCACCAGGTCCAGGTCGCCATCGCCGTCGAGGTCCACGAGCGCGGGCTGGCTGCGACGGCCCACGTCGATCCCCTCCCATTCGTCGCTCACCAGCTCGTAGGACGGCTGCGTGGCCGACCCGGCGTTGCGGTAGAAGTTCACCGTCCCCGATGCCTCGCCGACCAGCAGGTCCAGATCCCCGTCCCCGTCCACATCGCCCACTGCCGGCGTGCTGTTGCTCCCCCGTGTCAGCTCGACCAGAGGCTCGGCCGCCAGCTCCCACTCGGCGGACCGGGCGGTTCCAGCGTTCCGGTAGAGCAGCACCTCGTCGTTCCAGGTCCCCACCAGCAGGTCGAGCACGCCATCGCCGTCCAGGTCACCGGCTTCGGGGGCATAATGATAGTGCCCCGAGATGGGGAGCGGCGGCCGCTCGCGGAAGGAGGGACGGCCGGCGCTGCCCACGTTCTCGAAATGGTGGATCCGCCCGGTGCGGCCATCGGCCGGATCGATCTTCGAGCCCAGCAGGAGGTCCAGGTCGCCGTCGCCGTCGAGGTCGGCCAGCTCCGGGATGCTCTCGCTCCCCACGTCGATGCCGTAGAGGTAGCGCGTGGTCCGCACCTCGAACGTCTCCGGGGTGTGCTCCAGGAAGTACAGGTTCTCGATGGCGCTGAGCGTCGGGTTGTAGGCCCCGCCCAGCACCCCGATCAGCATGTCGGGCCGGCCGTCCCCGTTCAGGTCGCCCACGGTCGGCGCGTTGTAGCCGGTCGTCTTCACCGGATCGGTCCGCGGGAACGGGACGGGAACGTTCCGGATGGATGGGCTGGCGCAGCTGCCGGTGTTCTCCAGCAGCAGCAGTCCCTGCTCGAAGAAGTCGCCCCAGAACAGGTCCACGTCGCCATCCCCGTCATGGTCGGCGAAGTCCATGGTGTTGGCGCCGTGGCGCATGCTGCCCATGACGTTCGCCACGATCTCGATGTCCTCGAACCGGTCGCTCAGCAGACGGAACCGCGGCTCCGGCAGCGCCCCTTCGACCAGCTCGTAGCGGGCCACCGTCCCCGTCAGCTTCCCGATGAACAGGTCCGTCAGGCCGTCGCAGTCCAGGTCCGTGGCGTTCGGGATGTTCTGCCGGTCGGAGAACAGCGGCTCGCCCTCCGCCGTCCGCACCGTATCGGCGGCGAGCTCGAACCGCGGCGCCGCGGCCGGACCGGCGTTGTGGTAGTACCGGATGTAGCTGAACGGCCGCTCCGACAGAAGGTCCGGGCGGCCATCGCGGTCCATGTCGATGAACCGGTACCATTCGGCGATATCCACGCCCGCGAACCGGTCGGTTCGCCAGGCGAACTGCGCCGCGGACGGCGTCCCCACGTTCTCCAGGTGCATCAGCTCGTTCGATCGCTCCTGGATGAACAGGTCCAGGTCTCCATCCGCATCGATGTCCACGAGCTGAGGCCGCGGCACGTCGAAGCCCCCGAGGAACGCGTGGTCGTACGGCCGTCCGTCCGCGTCCAGGACCGGGAACGGCGTCACCTCCCGCGACCAGTCGCTCCCGGTCCCCGCTCCACCGGCTTCCCGGGCGGCCGCTCCGCCGTAACCGGCGCACGCCACGAGCGTCGCCCCGGCCACCGCCGCCACGACCCGGCGGGCGAACCACCCTTCCGCACGGACCATCTGCCCATCCACGCGGCTACGGACGCGCACGCGTGCCGATCCCCGTCGCGTTCCGCCCCACCGGGATGACCTTCACGATCCGTCTCGTTCCCGCGTCGATCACGACTACCGTGCCCCCCTCCCCGGGATGCTCGTTCTTCGTGTCGCTGTTCGACACGAACACCCACCGCCCGTCGGACGAGAACGCCGCGCCGTGGGGCTCCGCGATCCCGGCGCCCCGTACCACCGACTGCACCGACCAGTCTGCCGTCCCGACCACCGTAACGGTGTTGTTCGCCTTGCTCGGGATCCAGACCTCGCGGCCGTCCGGCGAGTAGACCGGGTGCCAGGGGCGCGGCCCGATGTCCATCTCCCGGGTGAGCCGCGGGCGCGCCGGGTCCGCCAGGTCCCACACCAGCAGCCGGCCGCTCATCTCCCCCGTCCCGGCCAGCGTCCGCCCGTCCGGCGACACGGCGAAGTCCACCAGCGTGTGGATCATCTCCCCCGCGCCGTGGTCCATCGCCGCGTGGTCCGCGTGGTCCATCGACTCCATGAACTCCTGGACGACCACGTCCTCCTCCACGGGATCCACCGTCGCCATCCGGTTCGTGGCGAGGCTCGCCGAATAGGCGTGCACGCTCCGCGGGTTGGACGCCAGCGCGTGCGGTCGCGGGAACAGGACCGCGATCTCCTCGACGCTCATGTCGTCGCGGTCCATCACGCCGATCCGCTGCGGCGGGTTGACCGCGCTCATGGAGCGCCCGACGAAGAGCCGGTCCGACTCCAGGTCGTACGCCAGCATCCCCGGCACCTCGAAGGCCCCCCTGCCGACGATCCGGTTGGTGGCCGCGTCCATCTTCAGGACCGTGTTCTCCCCGATCAGCGAGACGTACCAGTGGGCGCCGTCCGGGTCCGCCACCACGTGGTGGGGCTTGGCGTTCGACGAGAACCCCAGCGCCTGCAGGTCCACCGTCCCCACCACCTCATGCGTGCCGGCGTCGATCATCGTCACGGACGCCGCGTCCTGGTTCGTCACGTAGACCAGGTCCCGCACGTCGGTGGCCGGCGTGAGCCCGGGGTCGGCCGAGGCCATTGCGCCGCTGGCGCCGCCCGACTGGCAGCCGGCCAGCACCGCCCCGACCGCCAGCCCTGCGAGGAGGCGAAGGCTCACGAAAGGGGCCCTCTCTTCTTCAGGATGTCCCCGCCCCGCTTGATAATTCGACTGGTACAAAGGAGGAGCCGCCCCGGAGTGCGGCGGCGCCATCTACGCTTCAACATGGATCTCCCGAGCTGAGTCGCAAACCGGTCGGCCTCTTCAGAGTCGAGCGCTGCTCCCACGATGACGCTCGAGTGTTCGATCCCGTTGCCACCCCCTCGAGCCGGTCACCCCGCACGATCACCGCCTGCCCGGGCACCACCCGCTCGGCGACCATCGGGAGGACCGTCACGTCCTGGAAGACGAGCACGTCGTCCCCGCCGGGGGCCGCCCGCGGGTCCGGGCACCCTTCCCGCCGCCGCGAGTCGGACAGCTGCGTGATCTTCCAGCCCGCCGCCGTCCGGAGCAGCTCGACGGTATTGGCCCCGCAGTGGCTGATCTCGCCGTCCAGGTAGAACGTGTACGGCACCCACGCCGACGCCACCGGCGGATCGACGTCGACTTCGACATCGTAGATGCGCTCGTCCCACCGGCCGCCGGACGTCGCGACGGCCCGGATCCACCCGTCGACCTCATCGTACCGGATCCCGCCGTCCCGCGCCGACGCGAAGCGCGCGCCGGCGTGGAACGCGGCGCGGACCATGGCGCTGTCCGCTTCACGCATTCCGCGGAACACCTGCTCCAGCACCGCGCGGACCGCCGACTCCTCCTCCACCCGACTCCCCATGGCCTGCTGCGAATGGACGGCAGAGGGGCGGCCGGCGGTGGCCAGGAGCAACAGCGCGAGCGGCAGAACGAGGGGTCGTCGTCTCATGTCAGTGTCCGTTGCCAGCGGTGGATGAAGGCTGCGTTCGCGGCCGGACGGGCCGCAAGTGCGGCGGCCGGCCGGATCGCCAACGTAGCGAGCGAATGTGACGCTGGCCTCGGCCCGGCGCCAACACCCTCCCGCAGCGGATCGATGCCATGGCGAGCGGGGCTAGGGCGCTGCGACCTGCGCCGTGGCTGCACCCGCGGGCGCAGGGGCTCCTCCGCCGCGCCCCTGCCTCAACCGAAGCATGATGACGATTCCGGATGCGGGCCCGATCGCCAGCAGGGAGAACGCCGGCCCCCAGCCGTACGCGGAAGAGACCGCGAAGACCAGCCAGATCGATACGGCGGTGAGGCCGAAGCCGAGCGCGGTCTGCAGCGTCAGCGCGGTGCCGACGGCGTGTCTCGGTGCGACCTCCGTCACGAGGGCGCTGAACTGGGCCGAATCGGCCACGACTGTCGTGCCCCACAGGATGGCCAGGGGGATGACCAGGAGGGCGGGCGCCTCGATCAGCCAGCCCACTGTCAGCGAGCAGAGCCCGCTGAGGGCCATGGCGGCCGAGGCGACCTCCTCCCTCCCCCACCGATCGGCCGCCAGGCCCGCACCGACCGCTCCGAGCCCCCCGGCCGCGATCACGGCGAACGTGACGGACCCCGCAGCCACGACCGCCGAAGGGTGGTCACGCACCAGGAAAAAGGCCAGGAAGAAGCTGCCCAGGGCGGTCCACACGGCATAGAGCTCCCACATGTGCCCCAGATAGCCGCCGATCGCCAGCCGCGTCGGCCGGTGCGCGAGAACGGTGCCGACCAGCCGCCACGAGAACGGCCGTCGATCGAAGACGTACGGCCCCGGCCGGTACGCCGCCAGCACGAGCCCGGCCGCGATCACCGCCCCCGCCGACGCCGTCAGCACGACGAACGGGACGCTCGCTTCGCCGAACGCGCTCACCAGGTACGGGGCCGCCTTCCCGATGGTGAGCGCCCCGACGATCGTGCCGATGGCCAGCCCGCGCCCGGTCCGGAACCACGTCGCGATCATCTTCATCGCCGGTGGATAGACGCCGGCCAGGAAGAAGCCCGTGAGGAACCGCAGGACCAGCGCCCCCTCGTAGCCGGGCACCAGCAGAATGGCCGCGTTCGCCGCCGCGCCCAGGAGCGCGGACGCCGCGAAATAGGGCCGGTCGGGGACCAGGTCCGCCAGGTTGAGCGCCGCCGCGAACGCGGTGCCGGCGACGAACCCGAGCTGCACCGTCGTCGTCAGCCACCCCGTCTGCGACGCCGTCAGCCCCCACAGCTCCGCCAGCTGCGGAGACACCGCGCTGGCGGTGAACCAGAGCGACATCCCCAGCAGCTCGGCGCCGCTCAACAGGGCCAGGACGGTCCAGCGACTCATCCCCCCAATGTCGGACCCGGCCCTCGTTCAGTCCAGCCGCGCCTGCCCGTCCACGGTCCAGCCGGACCCCGTCCGGCGCAGCGTAACCTCCCACGAGCGCTTCGCCACCGGCGAGCGGGGGTCGCTCTGCCGGTGCCACGCGTAGACCTTCACCACCGCGCGATCGCCCCGGACCGCCGGAGCCTCGATCGCCAGAAGCGCCGTCGACGCCAGTCGGCAGGTGGACAGGTCCATCACGTCGGTACACGTCCGCGTCTGCTCCAGCGTACCCAGCTCCGCTCCCAGCGCCGATGCCACCCGCCCCGCCACCGCTCGATCCGTGGACCGCCCCGTCCGGTGTGGATCCAGACGCAGCGCCCCCGACGGCAGCTGCCCCCGGGCCCACTGGCCCGCCGCGATCATCACCCTCTCCGCATCGCCGGTCTGCGCCACCCCCGGGCTCGCGCCCATCAGCAGCGCACCCAGCAGCAGCGCTGTCCCCTTCATCATGTGTCTCATGCGTTGCGTCCAGTGCGAGTCCCATGCCCATGCGAAGCCGCCCACCCACGAGATGCTACCACCAGCGGTCCATAAGGTGCCCGGTGTCCGATATCGAACACTCGTCGCCCCGGAACCGGGCGCACCGACGCCGTGCTGATGAACCGTACATCCGTGCGCCGCAACGGGTTACGGCCGACATTGCGGTCCGGCACGCTCCTCGCTCCTTTTACCGGCGTCCCGAAGGCGTGATTCACTACCGCCGCCGGGATGGACGGCGCGAACGTACAGGTGTGCAGCAACGGAGGGAATCGGAGTGGCGATGAAGCACTGGACGCTGTGGATCGGGGTCGCAGCGCTGGCGTGGGCGAGCGGAGCCGCGGCGCAGGACGTGGCGACGCTGACGCTCGAGGAGGCGCTCGAGCTGGCGCGGCAGAACAATCCGGATTTTCTCTCGACGCGGAACGACCAGGGCGTGGCCGAGTGGAGCGTGCGGGAGGCGTACGGCGGCTTCCTGCCCCGCGCGACCGTGAGCACGGGCGTGGACTACCAGCAGCCGGGGCCGGCGCGGATCGGGAGCTTCACCGCCGAGGAACTCGGGTTCGCGACGACGCCGTCCTACTTCTTCTCCGACTACTCGGCGAGCGTGATTCTGAACCTGAGCGGCCAGTCGTTCTTCAACGTCGCGCAGCAGCGGGCGAACCGTCACGCCGTGGCCTCGGGTGTGAGAGCGGCGGAGGTCCAGCTGGAGACGGCTGTGACGCAGGGATACCTGGAGGTGCTGCGCAACCGCGACATGGTGGAGCTCCGGCGGCAGGAGGTGGAGCGGACGCAGGACAACCTCACCCTGGCGGACGCCCGGGCCGCTGCGGGGGTGTCGATTCTGCTGGACGCGAAACAGGCGCAGGTCGAGCTGGGCCGCGCCCGGGTGAACCTGCTGACGGCCCAGAGCGACTTCCAGACCTCGAAGCTGCGCCTCATCCAGCTGCTGGGTCTGGACATCGAAGGCGACGTGGTGCTCACGAGCGAGTTCGGCGTCTTCGAGCCGACCTGGTCCCAGGCTTCCCTGATCGCGATGGCCACGGGCACCCATCCCACCGTCCGGTCCCTCCGCGCCACGGCCGCCGCGCAGCGCGCCGCCGCGCGGACGGCCTGGTCGGCGTACCTGCCCAGCCTGACCGCCGCGGCGCGCATGTCGGGCTACACGCGCCAGGTGGGCGATGACCAGTACCTGATCGACCAGGGGGCCTCGCGGCTGGAGCGGCAGATGGCGAGCTGTGAGGACTTCAACGACCTGAACGCACGCCTCGCGGATCCCTACCCCATGCGGGACTGCTCGGGGTTCGCTCTGACGGGCACACGGCTCGACAGCCTGGAGAGCGCCGTCCAGTCGAACAACCGCGCGTTCCCGTTCGACTTCGAGAAGCAGCCGATGACCTTCTCCCTCGGGCTCTCGCTCCCGGTCTTCCAGGGCTTCACCCGGCAGCGGCAGCTCGAGCAGGCGCAGGCGGCCGCGGAAGACACCGATCACCGGCTTCGCGGGGAGCGGCTCCGCCTGAAGGCGGACGTGGCTTCGGCCTACACGCGCCTGACCACCGCGTACCAGGCGGTCCAGATCGAGGAGAGCAACATCGTCGTCGCGGAGGAGCAGCTCGAGATGGCGCGTGAACGCTATCGCGTGGGGCTCGACTCCTTCATCCAGCTGACCGAGGCGGAGACGCTCAAGTCGAGAGCGGACCAGGCATACCTGGCTGCGGTGTATACATTCCATGAGGCGCTGGCGGACCTCGAGTCCGCGGTCGGTCAGCCTCTGCGGCCGGACGGCCGGTAGGACGCGGGACCCCCCGGGTGTCGACGCCCGGATGACACTGATCGAGGAGACCATGGCGGCACAGACCCAGCCGAATTCTTCGCCGGAAGGCGAACCGGAGCGCCTGATGCACCGGATCCAGATGGACGTTCCCCGCGCGAGCAAGGGGAAGCGCAAGCGCTGGATCCTCATGGCTGTCGGCGCCCTGCTCCTCATTGTCACGACGGTGGCGCTGGCCCGGCTCAAGCCCGCCGCCCCCGCCGTCGATCGCGACATCATCTTCACGGGGACCGTGCAGCACGGCACCATGATCCGCCAGGTCCGCGGCCCGGGCACGCTGGTGCCCGAGCACGTCCGCTTCATCTCGGCGGTGACCGCGGGCCGCGTGGACCGGCGCCTGGTCGAGCCCGGCGAGCACGTGAGCGCGGGAACCGTGCTGATGGAGCTGTCCAACCCGGACGTCCAGCTCGAAGCGCTGGAAGCGGAGCGGCAGCTCGCGGCCGCCGAGGCCAATCTGGTCGAGCTCCAGACCAACCTCCAGGCGCAGCGCCTCAACCAGGCCGGCGTCGTCGCCAGCACGATCTCGCAGTTCCAGCAGGCCCAGCGGACCCTTGCCTCCATGGAAGAGCTGGCGGAAAAGAACCTCGTCGCCGGGAACGAGCTCGAGCAGGCGCGCGACCAGGTGAAGGAGCTGCGCGAGCGCCTGGCCATCGAGCGCCAGCGCCTCGAGCTCATGGAGCGAAACGTTCAGCGGCAGGCGTCCGTACAGGAGACGCAGATCGAGCGCTGGCGCCGGATCGTCGTCTTCAACCAGGACCGCATGCAGTCGATGCACGTTACCGCCGGGACGGACGGGGTGCTCCAGGAGATCAACTTCGAGCCGGGTCAGTGGGTCCAGGCCGGGCAGCAGCTCGCCAAGGTGGTCCAGCCAGGCCGGCTCAAGGCCGTGCTCCGCATCCCCGAGGTCCAGGCCCGGGACGTCGCCATCGGGCAGCCGGCGGCGATCGACATCCGCACGGGCGACCCGATCCCCGGTCACGTGGTGCGGATCGATCCGGCCGCGCAGGGCGGCTCGGTGACCGTGGACGTACAGCTCGACGTGGAGGAGCTGCCTCGCGGCGCGCGGCCGGACCTGAGCGTCGACGGGACCATCGAGGTGGCGCGTCTCAACGATGTCCTCCACATGCCGCGCCCCCACATCGGCCAGGCCAACAGCTCGGTCGGGCTGTACAAGCTGGTCGGCAACGGTGATGAGGCCGTCCGCGTGACCGTTCAGTTCGGCCAGACCTCGGTCAACGAGGTCGAGATCCGCAGCGGCCTGGAGGTCGGAGACGAGGTGATCCTCTCCGACATGCAGAATTACGACGAGTACGATCGTGTACGGATAAGATAGACGATACAACCCGCGGCGCCCTCGGGATGTCTAAGTCCCGAGAGCCCGCGACGCAGTCCCACTCGCAGTACCCGCACCCGGCACCCCGAGAAGGAGAAGAGCACATGGCGACGGCGATGGAGCCCATGATCAAGCTGGATGGCGTGACGAAGGTCTTCTACACCGAAGAGGTGGAGACCCACGCCCTGAACGACGTGCACCTCGAGATCCGGCCCGGCGAGTACGTGGCCATCGCCGGCCCGTCCGGCTGCGGCAAGACGACCCTCCTCTCGATCCTGGGGCTGCTCGATTCCCCGACGAGCGGCGAGTACATCCTGGATGGCCGCCCCGTGGCCAACCTCTCGGCGTCGCAGCGGGCGCACATCCGCAACCGGGCCATCGGCTTCGTCTTCCAGGCGTTCAACCTGATCGGGGACCTGAACGTGTACGAGAACGTCGAGCTGCCGCTGACGTACCGGGGCATGCCCGGCAAGGAGCGGAAGCAGCGCGTCGAGGAGGCCCTCGAGCGGGTCGGGATGGCGCACCGGATGAAGCACTATCCGTCGCAGCTGTCCGGCGGTCAGCAGCAGCGCGTGGCAGTGGCCCGGGCCATCGTCGGACAGCCCCTCCTCCTCCTCGCGGACGAGCCCACGGGGAACCTGGACTCGGCCAACGGTGAGGCGGTGATGAACCTCCTCAAGGAGCTGCACGCCGGCGGCGCGACCATCTGCATGGTCACGCACGACCCGCGCT
>JAHWKI010000119.1 GCA_019347975.1 Gemmatimonadota bacterium | reverse complement strand
CGTGGTGTTCGGGGAGGCCGGGGTCGGAGGTGCGGCGCACAATATAGGGTGGGGGCGGGGACGGCGCCTCCCACGTGACGGCCCGTGTCCCGTGCCCGTGTCCGTCTGGCGTGTCCGGTTGTTCCCGGCCCCGGATCGGGATGGAACAGACGCTTCTGCGCCGTGAGGAAGGGAAAAGACGGACACGGTCACGCCAGACGGACACGGCGCACGGAGTCTCGGCCTGCTACGGCAGCCGCTGCGACAGGAGCCACTCCGGCAGCTCGGGCTCGGCGTAGGCGCGGTCCCACGAGTTGTGGCCGACGCCGTCGTAGAGCGTGAGCCGGGGGTCGCCGCCGGCGCGGCGTACGGCTTCCACCATCCGCGTAGTGTGCTCGACCGGGACGACCGGGTCGGCGGTTCCGTGGAACGCCCAGATCGGCAGGGCGGCCAGGTCGGCGGCATCGGCGGGGTCGCCGCCGCCGCAGACGGGGGCGATGGCGGCGAACAGGTCCCGTCGCCGGGGCGCCATCATCCACGCGCCGAAGCCGCCCATGGAGACGCCGGTGAGCGTGATCCGGTCGGGATCCACGCGGGTCTCGTGGCGGGCGGCCATGAGGGCGGCGAGGACGCGGGGCTCGTACGCGTTCCACCCGTGCCGGTCCGCGGGCTTCTGCGGGAATACGACGATGGCGGGCCACCGCTCCGGATCGCGGCCGATAGCGGGGCCGAGGCCGACGGTCGTCTGGAGCCGTCCGTCGGAGCCCTCCTCGCCGCGCCCGTGCAGGAAGACGATGAGCGGCCAGGCCCGGTCCGGGTCGTAGTCCGGCGGGACGTAGAGCACCCACTTCGAGCCGGCGCCGCCCTCCGGGAGAAGTCGGTCGTGGAAGCCGGTGGGGAGAGGGGAGCGGTCGGAGCTACCCGGGCCGGTCACGGGGTCGGCAGGTAGAAGGAAACGCCGCTGTCGAGGTACTTCCGGTAGCGCCTCCCGTACGCCACGGTCGCCAGGCCGGCCTTCCAGATCAGGCTACGGTCCACGATCGGCTCCCGGGTGGGGGCAGTCACAGGGCTTGGCCATGAGGATCCGGCGCTGAGCCTCGGGCGGGTCGAGGAAGTCCTCCTGTCGGTCGAGCCCGGTGGCCAGGGCGGCGTCCAGCGGGGAGGCGTGGTCGTAGCCCCGGCAACGCATTTCCGCGACCAGCGCGTCGTGACGACGGTGCAGCGCCGCCAGCTTGCCTTCCCACCGGCGCGTTTCCGGGTGCTGACGGTATCCGCGGAGGTCGCGGGTCAGGATGTTCCAGAGCCCGTGGAGCTCCCGGTGCTCTCCCAGGAGGTGCTGGCGGCAGAGCTCCGCGGGCTCGATGTCCCAGATCCGCATGGAACGCGCTAGAGCGACCGGGCGTCGAAGGTATTGCACCGGTTCGGGTCGCCGGTCTCGTAGCCGGTGCCGAACCAGCGGGCCCGCTGCTCGGACGTGCCGTGGGTGAAGGACTCCGGGACGACGGTGCCCTGGCCGCGGCGCTGGAGGTTGTCGTCGCCGATGGCGGCCGCGGCGTTCAGCGCCTCCTCGATGTCGCCCTGCTCGAGCACGCCGCGCTCCATCTGGTCGTGCGCCCACACGCCCGCGAAGCAGTCGGCCTGGAGCTCCATGCGGACCGCCGAGCTGCCGGGTCCGCTGGCGGCGTACCCCTGGAAGTCGTCCATGGCGCCCGTGAGGTTCTGCACGTGATGGCCGACCTCGTGCGCGATGACGTAAGCCTGGGCGAAGTCGCCGGGGGCGCCGAACCGCTGGCGCAGCTCGCGGAAGAAGCCGAGGTCGATGTAGAGCTGGCCGTCGCGGGGGCAGTAGAAGGGGCCGACGGCGGAGCTGGCGGTGCCGCACGCGGACGCGACTGCGCCCTCGAAGAGCACCAGCGTCGGCTCGGGATACTCGGAGCCGCTCTCGGCGAAGACCCGGTTCCACGTGTCCTCCGTATCCGCCAGGACCACCGCGGCGAACTGGCCGCCCGGGTCATCCGGAACGCCCATCTCGCCGCCCGGCTGGGTGGCGCCCGGGCCGCCGCCGCCGCCGCCGCTCAGGATCGCGGACGGATCCACGCCCAGCATCAGGGCGATGATAACGATGGCGATCGTTCCTACTCCTCCCCCTATGGCTCCCTTGACCGGGATGCCACGCCGGTCCTCCACGTTCGAGCTGCCCTTGCGACCACGCCAGCGCATCGTGCTCTCCTGTTTGCCGGTTGCCCGGCTTCGGCGAGAGCAAGGGATGGGCCGAGAGGAGGAATCGCGAAAACGCGAAAAACGCGAAAACGCGAGAACAGCGTAAAGGCAAAGGCGAGAATACGGCTACAGGGCGGCGCCGCATCGATCACGCGCTCTGTGGCGTCTGCGGATCTACGGGGGCGGGAGGTCCGCCCGGGCCCGGGTACCCTCGTCCGCGATGGCCCGGAGCGCCTCGATCAGCGGGTCGCCCCCGGTGTAGCGGCGGCCGTAGTCGAGGTTGAAGGCGTAGTCGAAATCCGGCGGGTTGCGACCCTGGTTGTGCTGCAGGATCGTCTCGATCTTGTCGAGGCCCTTGGCGATCCGCGCCTCGGGGGAGGAGGCGGCCTCGTACTCGTCCCAGAGCGCGGTGATCTCCTCGCGCCGCGGCTCCGGCAGGGGCGCGAGGAGGGTCAGCAGGTCCTCGCGCTCGGCCCCGGCCTTCGACCCGTCCTGCAGCTTTGCCGAGATGTCGCCGCCGATGGCCTCGCCCAGGTCGTGGATGATGCAGATCTTCAGAAGCCTCGCCAGATCCACATCGGGGAATGCGTCGCCGAGCAGCATGGCCATGAGACAGAGCCGCCAGGTGTGCTCGGCCACGCTCTCCCGCCGTCCCTCGGAGGTCCAGGCGGTGCGGGTCACGTCCTTGAGCCGCTCGGCGCCCTGGAGGAAGTCGACGACCTGCCGCAGCTCGTCCTGGGTCACCGACCACCTCCCGTGAGCCTGGTCAGCGTCCGGTCCAGCGCTGCCGCGAACGCCTGCCTCTCCCGGTCCCCGTACCCCCTGGGACCGCCCGTCTCCACGCCCGAGCCGCGGAGGCCCTCCATGAAGTCGCGGATCGAGAGCCGCTCGCGGACGTTCGCTGCGCTGTACTCCTCCCCTCGCGGATCGAGGACCACGACCTTCTTCTCCACCAGGATCGCGGCCAGCGGGATGTCGGCCGTGATGGCGAGATCGCCCTCGGCGGCGTGGTCGGCGATGTGCTGGTCGGCGACGTCGGGGCCGCCCTGCACCTCGACGGCGCGGACATATCGGTTGTTCAGGGGGAGCGAGAGCCGCTGGTTCGCCACCAGGACGACCTCGAGGCCGAGGCGCTGCCCCGCCCGCATGACGATGTCCTTCACCGGCCGGGGCGCCGCGTCCGCGTCCACCCAGATGGTCCTGCCGCCCGATTCCTCCACTCGATCTCTCCCGCACCATGGTTCCCGCGCCGGCCCGGTTCCGCGGCCCTGGGACCGTCCCTGGGCAAGCCGGGTATAAGCTAGGTTCCCATGACCGTCGGACGCCGCCGCGCGTTTCGAATCCTGCCGCAATGGAGCAGCACATGGCCAAGGTAAAGATCTTCAAGAAGGACGGCACTCCCACCCCGTATTTCTGGTCCAACCGCGACAGCGGCGATCGCACGGACGTCACGGTCTACAAGCAGACGTCGGACGGCGTGAAGCGCATGAAGGGCGTGCGGTTCAACGCGGTGACGAACCGGATCCGCAAGGACTGAAGCCCGTGACCCACGGGAAAAGGCCCCGCCGGCGACTCGCCGGCGGGGCCTTTTGTGTCCCCACGATCCGGCCACGCCGCGCAGGTAGCGCTCGTACGGCGTGACGCCTTCGCCGGTCCCCCTGCCAGCCGCGGAACCGTGCGTCCCCGTCCCAGAAGCACTCGAGCGCATCCAGGGCGCTGGAGGCGTTCCCCGGATCGACACCGGGTCATTCCGGGGGCGGACAGGCGACGGCCCTGCGAACAGGCGGTCGCCCTGGCGACAACGCTGAAAAAACAGCGGTCTTGGGCCTCGGTTGCAGTCCTGACGGCGTGGGGTGCCGGCAAGGCGGCACTGAATCAGGTTCGCGCCATTGACTGCTGTCCTGACGGCGGATCGCGCCGGCAGGGCTGCACTCGTGCCGCCCGGGGCCGGTCTTTCAGGGTTGTCGCCATCGCGCCGTACGACCCGCCGCCGGGGATCCCGACCAGCCGCTGATGAGAAAGGCCCCGCCGGCGATTTCGCCGGCGGGGCCCTTCCTTTCTGTCGCCCGGACTCCCGCCTACTCGGAGTCCAGCGCCTTCCCGATCACGTGCCGCAGGTGCTGCGCGTGGGCGCGCGTCTCGGCGTTGCCGGTCTTCGCGGCCATCAAGCCGTCGATGCGGCGCAGGCTGGCCAGCGCGGTGCCGCGGGAGACGTAGTCGTAGGGGTTGTTGTCCTCGTCGCTGATGATCCGGGCGAGGCGGTTGACGTACTCGACCTGCAGGTTCTGTCGGAACGTGTTGATGTTGCCGTTCCGGTCCGCGGCGAACACGGCATCCGTGAGGTCGGACATCATCTCCGCCAGCGGGTACTCGTTGCCGTAGAGCCGGCTGTCCGTGATCCGCTTCAGCACCACCGGGTGCAGCACGTGGGCGAGCACGGCGCGCTGTGCGTTGAGCGCCCGGTCGTGGATCTTCGGGTCTTCCGTCCCGGAGAAGAAGTCGAAGCCGCGGCGCTGCATGGCCAGGTGGGCCACCAGGTCCGACGGCGCGCGCCAGGCGTCCGGCGCGAACACGTTGCGGCTCAGCGCCTCCATCGCGCGCTTCTGGTCCGCGCGGCTCACCGGGGTGAACGGCCGGGTGTGGCCCGGCTGTCCCTGCATCCCCCGGTCGACGTAGACCCCGCCGATGTAGCGGCTGATGACGCCGCCGGCGGTGGCCTGCTGACCGGTGAGGATCATGTACGCGTTGCGGAGCGCGTGGTACGACGCGCCCTCGTCGTCGTAGCGCTCGAGCAGGCCGGCCTGGAGGCCCCGGGCGTGCTCGGCGAGCCAGGCGGCGTAGCCGACGGCGTCCGTGGACATGTCGTAGATGTTGACGCGCGGGTCGATGGCCTTGCCGGGCGCGCGCATGTCATCGGCGTCGTTGCCGAACGCCAGGCGCGGATCCGTGGACCGGGCGAGGTGCGCATCCATGGCGGCGGGGTCATCGAGGCGCGGATCGTAGCCGAACTGGATCGCCCAATGGTCGTAGGGCCCGACCGTCGAGATCCAGTACTCGCCCTGCGACTGGCCGGGGCGGGCGAGGTTGACCGCAGGATAGTCCATCACCGAGCCGTAGAGCCCCTCGGTCGAGGTCCGGTCACGGTCGTGGGCCTCGGCGGGCGACCAGAGCTGCGTCGCCTTCATGTTGTGGTTCAGCCCGAGCGTATGACCGACCTCGTGCAGAACCAGGTAATGGATGCTCTGCTTGATGAAATCGGTCATGTCCTCCTCCGAAACGCCCGCGGCCCGGAGGGACTGCACGCCGAACAGCGCGGCGTTGTGGAGGTACGCCCCGGCCGCGCACGCGCCGGCCGCCTCGGCCTCGCTCATGGCGTCCGGATCGAACGGCTCGATGATGCCGAGCGCCGTCGTCTCGAACACGCGGTCCAGGGGAATGCGGTTGGTGACGAACGTGTACTCCATCATGATGTCCGCGCCCAGGATCTGGCCGGTGCGCGGGTTCGTGAAGCTGGGACCGTAGCCGCCGAACGGCGGGTTGGGCGACGACGTCCACCGGACCACGTTGTAGCGGATGTCGCCGGCATCCCAGTCCGCGTCATCGGGCTGGACCCGGACCTCGATGGCGTTGCGGAAGCCAGCGGCCTCGAAGGCCTTGTTCCAGTGCAGCAGGGACTCGCGGATCGTTTCCCGGAAGACTTCGGGCGTGGTGTTCTCGATCCACCAGACGATGGGCTCCACCGGCTCGGAGACCGCGGCGCTCGGATCCTTTTTCACCAGGTGCCAGCGGTTGACCAGGTCGCGATAGGGCGTGGGGGAGGTCGAGAGCATGTCCGTCTGCCGGTCCGTGAAGTAACCGACGCGCGGGTCCTCGACGCGCGGGACGTAGCCGTTCTCCGGCATCGCGATCAGCGTGTGCTGCATCCGGATCGTCACGCTCCGCGGGGACGTCACGCCGTCCCTGCCGCCGGCGGTCGGCGCGGGGTTGTCGTACACGTAGTCCACGATCACGGCGGTGTTCTCCGGGTAGTTCCGCAGCTCCGCGTAGCGCGTCTTGCTCTTGCTGAGCTGCCCCAGCGCGAAGCCTCGCTGCGGCCCGGGCGGCGAGGAGGGCTTCACCTGCGCGAACACCTCGCCCAGGAAGAGGTCGTCCGCCTTGATCAGGACCGCGCCGGTCTCTGCGTCACGGGCGACGATCTCCTGGGACGCCACGACGGCGGGGCTCACGTTCGCGTCCGCCGCGCGGCTCAGAGCCTGCTCCGGATCGAAGTACAGGTGCGTCGGCTCGATGACGAACCGCACCCTGTCGAACTCCCGGTCCACGGAGAACACGCGGTTGTCCCGGAAGGCGCCCCGGAACGCGCCCACATCCACCACGCCATCCACGATGTGCGACCAGTAGATGTACTCCTTCCCGAGCTGGTCCGGCTGGATCAGCATGTGGGCGGAGCCGTCGGTGGTGTCCTGGAAGAGCGTGAAAAGCCCGTCGCGGCGGACGCTGTTCTTCGTCACGTCCGCGATGGACTTGGTCGTGGCGCTGCGGGCCTGGGGCGGACCCCCCTGGGGGGTCGGCGTGGCCGCGCTGGCGGACGCGCACGCGGACGCGGAGAGCGCCGCGAGGAGCACGACCGCCGGGGTCATCTGCCGATTCATTTGGGCACCTGCTTGGAAATTTGGAACGGATGGATGGCCGCCGGGGTCTTCGAACCGCGGCGGGTCTGGGGGTAGGACGCCGACCCCCGCTGTTTCGTTGCACCCGGCCGGTCGCCGTCGAGCGCCCTCCCGGCGCGCGCCGCCGCCGCCCTAGGTCCGGCTCTCCCGGACCCGGGCGCCTCGGCCGGGGCCGTTCCCCTCGGCGTCACCGGGCTCGGGGTTCCCGCGGGAGCGGTTCTCCGTGATGCACTTCTCCACCGCGGCGACGAGCTCGGCGGGGGAGACGGGCTTGGCGAGGAAGTCGTCGCAGCCGGCCTCCCAGGCCCCCTCCCGGATGGACGGCGTGCTGCCGTGGCCGGTGACGACCAGGATGGGGACGTGCTGCGTCGCCGGGTGCGCCTTCAGGATCTCCACGGCGTCCACGCCGTTCACGTGGGGCATGGAGACGTTCATGACCACCGCGTCGGGCGTCGACTCCGTCGCCAGGCGGATCCCCTCGGCGCCGTCGGCGGCCTGGGCGACGTCGAAGCCGGCGGCCTCGAGGGCGGTGGTGTAGATGTCGCGCCCCTCGGGGCTGTCCTCGACGACGAGGACGGTAGTGCGCCGCGCGCGGAGATCGCTCATCGGGGGAGCCTGATCCCGGGCTCTTCCGGGAACGGCCGGTAGAGCACGATGGTGCGGCCGATGACCTGGGGGACGTGGGCGTCGGCCAGACGGGAGGAGAGGGAGTCCGCCGCGTCCCGTACCTCCAGCGGCGCGCCGTCGAGCACCTTGACCTTCAGGAGCTCGCGGGTCTTCAGGGCGTCCTCCACGGACGCGACCACCGCGTCGGAGATCCCATCGGTGCCCACGTGGA
This sequence comes from Gemmatimonadota bacterium, assembly GCA_019347975.1. Classification (GTDB taxonomy): domain Bacteria; phylum Gemmatimonadota; class Gemmatimonadetes; order Longimicrobiales; family RSA9; genus JAHWKI01. The sequence goes on along the minus strand of JAHWKI010000119.1, from coordinate 3,272 downwards.
CCACGGGCCTGAGCCGGTGGGCGAGGGAGCGGAGGTGCGCCCGCTGTTTCGAGGTCAGGTCGGCCATGATCACTCCTGCTGCCGCGGTCGCCACATGATCCGGACGGTCACTGCGCGGTCCGTGCCGCAGTCGGCGGCGGGGGCGGCCGGTCCGGTGACGGCGACGCGGTCGCCGACCTGGAACGTGGCCCCCAGCTCTCCGGCGATCCCCACCTCCGTCCCGTCGGCGGTCCGGAGGATGGTGCAGGGCGTTCCGGCCCGGAGCACGCCCTCGTAGCGGAGGTAGGGCTCGCGCTGGACCGGGGCGGCGTCAGCGGCTGCGGTGTCGGCCGCCAGCGTCTCGGCCACCGGCGGCTGCCCTCCCCCCAGGATCACCGGCTGGAAGCCGCCGCCCACGGGCGGCAGGTCCGGGATCCGGAGCGAGCCGCCGGCGCGGACCATATCGGGGTTCTCCACCCCCGGGTTGGCCGCGACGAGGAGCGGGACGGTGAGACCGCACTTCTCGGCCACCTCATCGAGGGTGTCGCCCTGGCGGATCGTGTAGAAGCCGCCGCACGCTTCCACCGGCGTGGGGCTGGTGCCGGCGGTCGGGATGCGGACGCTGCCACCGGCGCCGAGGTCCTGGTCGTCGCGGACCCCGGGGTTCGCGGCCAGGATCGCCGGGACGGTGACGCCGCAGCGGGCGGCGATGTCGACCAGCGTGTCGCCGGTCCGGATGGTGTAGGTCCCGCCGCACGGCTGCTGCGCGGACACGGGGGCCGGAGCCGCGCCGAGAGCCAGGGCTCCGGCGAGCGCCGGGACGAGGAGGTGTTTTCGCATGGTCGCCTTCTCCGTTCGGATATCCCTGGTCGCAGTGCATAGGACGTTCCACCCCGCCGAAAAGGCGCGTGGCCAACGGAAATCGAGGGCCACGCGTCCATCCGGCAGAGGAGCTTCACGGCACCCGGTGCGTGCCGGCGGGTATCCTCGCCCGATCCACTCGAACCAGGACCCTGCCGGAGGAATCTGATGAACGGAACCCGCCGCGTCCGCGCCCGCGTGGGCCGGACCGCCGCGCTCTCGCTGGCGCTCGCCTTCGCCGTACTGCCGGGCGCGCCCGGGCTCGCCGCCCAGGCGGCCACCGAAACGGCGCCCTCCGTTTTCGCGCCGGCGTCGACCCGGGTCACGGAGACCGTCGGGGGCCCCGGCTCGGCCAACTACCGGCTGGCCGCGCGCTTCGCGCCCTACAAGCTCGACGACCTCCTGCACAGCACGAGCGTGAACCCGCGCTGGATCGAGGGGACCGAATCGTTCTGGTACGACTTCGAGACCAGCGGCGGGAAGTCGTTCTGGATCGTGGACCCGGCACGGGGGACGAAGCGGCAGGTCTTCGACAACGCGGTGCTGGCGGCGGAGCTCACCCGCATCGTCGGGGACCCGTACGACGCGCAGCACCTCCCCATCCGGAAGATCCGGTTCATCGACGGCAACACGGTGGAGTTCGAGGTGGAGTCGTCGAAGGACGAGGAGAAGGAGGGGGACGAGGGGATCCTGGGCGAGCAGGTGGACACGCTGGGCGAGGGGCAGCGGGAGGAGCGGCGCCGGGGCGAGCGGGAGAAGACCAAGAAGAAGGTGCACTACTTCCGCTACGACATCGACCGGCAGACGCTGCGGGAGCTGGAGGAGTACGAGGAGCCGGACGACCATCCGCGCTGGGCGAGCGTGTCGCCCGACGGGACCATGGTCGTCTACGCGAAGCAGAACGACCTGTGGATGATGAGCCGCGCGGAGTACGAGAAGATCCTGGACGCGCGGCGTGGCGAGAGCGGTGAGAAGGCGGACTCGCTGGACCAGCTCGTCGAGGTGGAGGAGGTCCGGCTCACCGAGGACGGCGTCGAGCACTACGGCTGGGCGTCCACGTGGGCGGATCGCGGGGACACGGACGTGGAGCGGGAGAAGAAGAAGGACTGGCGGAAGCCGGCCTCCGTGGTCTGGGCGAAGGACTCCCGCCGGCTGGCGACGGTCCGCAGCGACCAGCGGGAGGTGGGCGAGCTGTGGGTGATCCACTCGGTGGGCAACAAGCGCCCCGAGCTGGAGAGCTACAAGTACGACATGCCGGGCGAGGAGAACGTCACCCAGAGCGAGCTGTGGATCTACGACCTGGGCGCGCGGCAGGCGACGAAGGTGGAGTGGCCGGACGCGTGGAAGGACGAGTCGATCAACATCGCGACCGCGCGGCAGTTCAGGTACCCGGACAGCACGGACCCCTTCCGCCAGCTCTGGCTCGCCGACGGCTCCGATCGGCTGCACTTCGTCCGGGTCAGCCGTGACCGCCACCGCGTCGACATGATGGTGGCCGACGCGAGCACCGGCCGGGCCTGGCCGCTCTGGGGCGAGCGGATGAACACCTACATGGAGACTCGGAACCCGGAGAGGCTCCCGAACGGGGACATCATCTGGTGGTCCGAGCGCGACGGCTGGGCCCACCTCTACCGCTACGGCGCCGACGGCACCCTGGAGAACCGGCTGACGCAGGGCGAGTTCGCGGTCAGCGGCGTCGAGGCGGTCGACCCGCGGAGCAACGTCGTCTACTTCGAGGCGTCCGGCCGCGAGCAGGGCGAGGACCCGTACTACACGCACCTCTACCGCGTGGGCGTGGACGGCAGCGGCCTCCGGCTGCTCAACCCGGGCGCGGCCGACCATCGCGCCAGCATGGGGCCGTCCGCTCGCTTCTTCGTCGACAACCACTCCCGGGTCAACACGGTGCCGGCGGCGACGCTGCGCAACGCGAACGGCGGCGAAGTGACCGCGCTGGAGACCGCCGACTTCTCCCGGCTGATGGCCGCCGGGTGGCGGATGCCCGAGCCGTTCCGGGTCAAGGCGGGTGACGGGATCACCGACCTGTACGGCGTGATGTACCTGCCGTTCGACTTCGATCCCGCGAAGCGCTATCCGGTGATCGCGTACGTATACCCGGGGCCGCAGACGGAAGCCGTGTCGAAATCCTTCTCGACGAACCGCTACGAGACCGCCCTGGCCCAGTTCGGCTTCGTGGTCGTGACGGTGGGGAACCGCGGCGGCCACCCGTCCCGCTCGAAGTGGTACCACAACTACGGGTACGGCAACCTCCGGGACTACGGTCTCGAGGACAAGAAGGTCACCATCGAGCAGCTCGCGGACCAGCTCCCGTTCATCGACATCGACCGGGTCGGGATCTACGGCCACTCGGGCGGCGGCTTCATGTCCACCGCCGCCATGCTGGTCTACCCGGACTTCTTCGACGTGGCCGTGTC
>JAHWKI010000331.1 GCA_019347975.1 Gemmatimonadota bacterium | reverse complement strand
GCCTCGTTGATCGGGTCGTCCGGATCGAACAGCCCGCTCGAGCCCCAGGAGTTGTTGACCACCTGGATGTTGTACTCCCGCTGGTGGTCGATGATGTAGTCGAAGCCGGAGAGGATCCAGAAGACGAAGAGCACGTCCCCGGCGCCCAGGCCGATCAGGTGCGCGCCCGGCGCGACGCCCGTGTACTTCCCGTCCGACGCGGCGCCGCTGCCCGCCGCCGTGCCCGCCACGTGCGTCCCGTGGCCCACCGACGTCTCGGTGTTCTCCACATCCTCGATGTAGAGATCCGCGCCCTTGCGGATCGTCCCGTTGATCTTCCCCTCGAAGTAGTAGGCGTCGCGCAGGTTGGCGACGTGCTTGACGTTCTGGACGGTCTTCGAGCCGAAGGCCACGTCCGGATGGCCGCCATCGATGCCGGTGTCCAGGATGGCGATGCCGACGCCCTTCCCGGTGATCCCCAGCGCGTGGACGTCATCGGCGTTGATGCTGCCACGCCCTTCCGCATTCAGGTACCGCAGCTCGCGGTTGAGATAGATGGATTGCAGCCCGGCCAGCGTCTGCATGGCCAGGATCTGCTCCTTCGTCGCGAGAGATGCGAGCATCGAGAGGTGCCTGAACTGGATCACGCCGGCGCCCAGCTGCAGCACCGAGCTCGTCACCGCGTCGAGCGTGGTGAGCGTCTCGTCGTAGTTGACGACCACCTCGAACGTGTCCGTCGCCGCGGCATCCGCGAGCGCGGCCTCGAGCTCGGGACCGAGCAGGCTCGTCTCCGCGAGCGCCGCATTCGCGACCGCAGGCGCGGTCGGCGCGCCCGCGTCGGGCGAGTCCTGGCAGGAGGCCAGGAACAGCGCCAGCGGCGCAATCAGCCAGATACGTCGGGACATGCTTCCTCCGGAAGGCAGGGAGATCGCGTGCTCGGTTCCGCACGCATCCACCCACAGCCTGGACTCCGGGGCCCGGTACCGTCCATGGGGAATATTACCTACCTTCCAGAGCACGCCGCCGCTCTCCCGCCGCAAACGCAGAGAATTTTTATGCTTCGGACCCAGGTACTCTCACCCCTGCTCGTCGGCCGGGAGGCGGAGCTGGAGGCCCTCGAGGCGCTCCTCCTCGGCGCGGCCGCGGGGACGGGGAGCACGGCGCTCGTCGCCGGCGATGCGGGGATCGGCAAGAGCCGGCTCTGCCGCGAGCTGAAGGCCCGCGCCACGAGAGAAGGGATCCGGGTTATCGAGGGGCGGTCGTCGCCGGCGGAGTCCTCGGTGCCGTACGGCCCTTTCATGGACGCCCTGCGGTTCCGGATCGCGCGTGGGGAGGGGGAGCAGGCGGCGCGGTTTCTGGAGCCGGTGATCGGGCGGGTCGCGCCGCTGTTCGCGGAGCTCTCGGAGCTCGGCACGCCGGGCGCTGCCGCGGAGGCCACCGATGTCACGGCCGCGTTCGAGGCGATCTTCCGCGTCCTCCAGCGGCTGGCCGCGCACGGGCCCGTGCTGGTGCTGCTCGAGGACATCCACTGGACGGATCCGACGTCGCACGATCTGCTCCACTACCTGGCCCGACGGATCGGGGACGAGCCGCTCCTGCTGGTGGCGACGTTCCGGACGGACGAGCTGCATCCGGGGCACCCGGTGCACCGCCTGGCCGCGATGCTGGGGCGGGAGCGCGTCGCCCATCGCCTGGACCTCGACCCGCTGTCCGAGCCGGAAGTCCGCTCCATGCTCGCGGCCATGCTCGGCATCGAGCCCACCCCCGGCTTCGCGGAGGCGGTCTGGCGGCGGACGGAGGGCAATCCTCTTTTCGTCGAGGAGGTGCTGAGCGGGCTGGTGCAGACGCGGCCGCAGAGCTTCCCGGCCTTCGACGCGGAGGACCTCGCGGACGCGGCGCTGCCGGCCACCATCAACGACATCGTCCTCAGCCGCATCGAGCCTCTCGGTCCGGACGCGGTGGAGGCGCTCCAGGTCGCCGCGGTCATCGGCCGCCGGTTCCGCTTCGACGTTCTCGCCGCCGCCCTCGACTGGCCCGACGACCGACTCCTTCCGGTGGTCGAGCGCGCGATGGGCCAGAGGATCCTGGTGGAGGAGCAGGGCGGAGCGGAAGAGGCGTACGCGTTCCGGCACAGCCTCGCCCAGGAAGTCCTCTACGGCGCGACGATCGGCCGGCGGAAGCGGGTCTGGCACCGCAGGGTCGCGGCGGCGCTGGAGACGACGGACGCCGCGCGGGGTCTGCCGCACACGACGCTGGCGCACCACTACCGCCTCGGCGGCGATCCGGGTCGAGCGCGCCGCCACGCGGTGCTGGCGGGGGATGAGGCAGCCAGGCTCTGCGCCTGGTCGGACGCCGAGGCGTTCTACGAGGAGGCGCTGGCGGCGCTCGAGCACGGGCCGCGGGACGCCGCCCTCGAGGCCGAGGTCGTGGAGAAGCTCGCGGAGGTGGCGTGGTGGCAGAACCGGCCCGGCGCGTCGGAGCAGTACGCGCAGGAGGCGCTGGAGCTCCACCGCTCGCTGGGGGACCGCCCCCGCATGGCCGCGCTGCTGCGCCGGCTGGCGGCGCTCTATGCCTACCAGCACGGGGACACCGGCCGTTCGGTCGCGATGCTGCGCCACGCGCTGGCCGTGCTCGACGACGAGGCGCCGGCGGAGCGGATCTTCCTCATGAACGACCTCGGCCGGCTCCACCTCGCCCGGGGCGAGTTCACGGAGGCGCA
>JAHWKI010000118.1 GCA_019347975.1 Gemmatimonadota bacterium | reverse complement strand
ATTCCCCGGGGTGGATTCGAACCACCATTAGAGGATCCAAAGTCCTCCGTCCTGCCATTAGACGACCGGGGACTGGCGGCGCAAAGGTAATACCGTCGCGTCGGGCGGATCAACGCGTAGCGGTGCGGGTGATCTCCAGACGCACGGTGGGCGCCCGCGCCCGGAGAAGTGCCATGGCGCTCCCGAGCGCGTCTTCGTCGGCGAAGACACCGAATACCGTCGACCCGGTTCCGGACAGCAGGGCGAGCGACGCTCCCGCTTCCCGGAGCGAGTCGCGGATCACCCGGAGCTCGGGGTACCGGCGGAAGACCGGTGCCTCGAAGTCGTTGACCGCCTGCCGCGCGGCTTCCGCCCATGATCCCGGAGCGGAGGCGCCTTCCCCGTCTCCGGAAACAGCGGTGCGGTCGCCGCCGGCCCGATCCTCATCCAGCCAGCGGTAGGCGGCGCCCGTAGCGACCGGAAAGGGTGGGAGGGCGAGGAGGATCGGCATGGACGGGAGGGGCGGAAGCGACGTGAGGATGTCGCCCCGCCCGGAGCCGGCGGCCAGCAGGTCGCCGGCAAGGAAGAACGGGACATCGCTGCCCAGCGCGGCAGCCAGATCCCGCAGCATCGCTCCGTGGACCGCGCCCGGGAACAGGCGATCGAGCGTCCGGAGAACGGCGGCCGCGTCGCTCGAGCCGCCGCCGAGGCCGCCGCCGACCGGAACGCGCTTCCGGAGCCGGATGGCGACCTCTCGGGCCACCCCCGCCCGCTCCAGGAACCCGCGCGCGGCGCGCACCGCCAGGTTCTCCTCGGCCGGACCGAGATCCGGTCCGTCGACCTCGAGAAGGACGTTCCCTCCCTCCGCGACATCGATCGTGATCTCGTCCGACAGCTCGAGCGCGCAGAAGAGCGTCTCGACCCGATGGTAGCCCGACGGCTGTCGCTCGTGCACGCGGAGGCGGAGGTTCACCTTGGCGGGAGCCCGCGTGCGTTCTCTCACGAGGACGGAGGTCGGGAGTCGGCAGGCCTGGCGGTCTGGCGACCGGACGGACCCTCCGGCACGTCGCCGGCGCCCCGGGTCTCGACCTCGGTTTCCACCACCTCCTCGCTCTCCTCCACCTCCCGCCAGGAGAGCCCCAGCCGCCACAGGTAGTACAGGCCGAGAAGGGTGATGGGGATGAACCCCGCGATATGGAACCCCAGCGCGAACGCCACCGCCTCGGAGGACCCGACGCCCCATACCTCGACGAGCCCGATCCGAGCCCCCGCCTCGAACAGGCCGAAGAACCCCGGCGCGGAGGGCAAGGCCACGGCCAGAGCGATGACCGACTGGAGGAACACGGCGCCGACGAAGGGCACGTCCAGCCCGAACGCCTTGAAGCCGATCCAGAACGCGACGGCGCCGGTTCCCCAGACGGCGACGGACCAGCCCAGCGTGATCAGCACCAGGCGCCATTCCCGGATGGCGGCCACGCCTTCCAGGAACGCCTCGAGGGCGTCGACGATCGGGCGCCGGACCTTGGACGGCAGCACCCGCCCGAGGGTGCGCTGGAACAGGCGAACGGCGCGGTCGGGCGCATGGACCATCAGGACGAGCCCCGTGAATCCGATGATGAACAGGATGCCCAGCCCGGTCGCGGCGCCGCTGAAGTCGCGACCGGAGAACTCGGGGAACGTGGGCCAGGCGAGGGCGATGAGGAGGAAGGAGACGACGGTGATCCCGTCGAAGATCCGCTCGACCACCAGCGAGCCGAAGGAAGCGGACACCCGGACCGGCTCCAGCCGGGAGAGGGCGTATGCGCGGGCGAACTCGCCCACCCGTGCAGGGAGCAGGTTGTTGGCCATGAAGCCGATGCACGTGGCGGCGAACCGCGGCTTGAACCGGCTGCCGGGATACACCGGGCGCAGGAGCGGGCCCCAACGCACGCCACGGAGCGGGAACACCACGGTGGCCGCGATGGACGCCGCGAGGAGCAGCCAGGGATTCGCCTCCCGGATCCGGCGGGCCACCTCCTGGAGATCGACACCCCGAAACGCGTAGTACAGGAGAGCGACACTGATCAGGATCCCGAGGATCCCCTTCCAGTCCAGGAACGGACGCCCGGGCCGATGGGCGCCGCCGCTACTCACCTCATCCCCAGCCGGATCAGGTCGAAGAGCTCGTCCAGAAGCGGACCCACAGGGCCCCTGTCCTTCACCGCCTCCTCCATCGCCTGCCGCAGCTCGAGCGCCTGCTCCAGCGCCGCCTTTCCGCGGTACTCGAGCTCGTCCATTCCGACCGCCCCCTCCACCCTCGCCTCGCCTTCCATCACGGTCTCCATTTCATCCACTGTTTCAATTTCACCGGCGCGCACCCCGTCGATCGCTGCCTCCAGGCGCAACAGGCCGGGCTTCGTTGCCGCGCCCAGCGCCAGCGACCACCCCTCGTTGCCAGGCTCGGGACGCAGCAGCGTCTCCAGCGCTCCGGCCTCACGCGCCACTCCGCCGAACCGGGCGAGCTGCGCGCTCCCCCGCAGCCGCCGCACGGCCCTGTACAACGCCGCGCGGTCGGGAAGCTCCCTCGCCAGCTCCGTCCGGGCGATCTGCAAACAGCCCGTCGCCTCCTCCACGAAGAAGGAGCGGACCCGGCTCACGTGGCGGTACCGTGCCGCGCCTGTCGGAGGATGTCTTTCATCTCACCCACGGCCCGTTCCATCCCGACGAGGACGGCCCTGCTCACGATGCTGTGTCCGATGTTCAGCTCCTCGATGACCGGCAGCGCGGCGATGGGAGCGACGTTCTCGTAGGTGAGGCCGTGCCCGGCGTGCACGCGCAGGCCCAGTGCAGCGGCCCGCTCGGCGCCGCAGCGGAGCCGCTCCAGCTCCAACGCGGGCACCCGCCCCGCAGACCACGCGTTCGCGTAGCTCCCGGTGTGCAGCTCCACGGCTTCGGTACCGAGGTCAGCGGCGGCGGCGATCACGGCATCATCCGGATCGATGAACAGCGACGTCTTGACCCCCGCCTCGCGCAGCCGGTCCAGGGTTTCCCTTATCCGCTCGCGTCCCCTCGAATCGTCCAGGGAGAGCCCGCCCTCCGTCGTGATCTCCTCGCGGCGCTCGGGCACGAGAGTCGCCGCCATGGGTCGGAGCTCGAGAGCGAGGGCGAGGATCTCGTGCGCCACCGCCAGCTCCAGGTTCACGCCCGTGCGCGCCGTCTCCATGAGGAGCCGGACGTCGCGGTCCTGGATATGGCGCCGGTCCTCCCGGAGATGGACGGTGATCCCGTCCGCCCCGCCGAGCTCGGCGAGCACCGCGGCCCGGACCGGGTCCGGCTCGTCGGTGCGACGGGCCTGCCGGACCGTGGCCACGTGATCGATGTTGATGTGGAGGCGCATTCAGCCGTCGAGCAGCGATTCGATTTCGTCCGCCCGGGCCGGATCGAGCCCTGCGGCGCGGGCGAGACGCAGGGTCTCCCGTCCGAGGGCGGAATATAGGGTTCGCTCGCGACTCGACAACCGGGAGAGATGCAGCCGCACGGTGTCGGCGTCCCCCCGGGCGACGGGGCCCGTGAGCGCGGCTCCGAAGCCCAGCTCCCCCACGTTGTCGATCGTCCCGCGCATGAGGGGGATGACCGCCGCGATGGCGTCCTGCTCGGAGATCCCCGCTTCGGCCAGGGTCCGCGCGACGACGGAGGCGGCGGCCACGACGTAGTTGGAGGCGAAAACGGCGGCGGCGTGGTACACGGGGCGGAGGGTGGGCGGAACGACGAGGGTCAGCCCGCCGAGCGCCGAAACGATGTGCCGGCCCACGGCCAGCGCCGCCGGCTCTCCGGCGAGTGCGTAGGCGCAGCCGATCAGACGGTCCGCGCCCGACCACGGATCGGCGACGGTCTGGAGGGGGTGGATCGACCCGACGGAGTATCCCGCCCCGTGCAGCGGGGCGAGCACGTCGGTGGACAGCGCGCCCGACAGATGGAACGCGACGCAGTTGGGCGGGGCGTAGCCGGCGCGGGCGGTCTCCATGGCGACCTCGTGGAGGACGTCGTCCGGGACGGCGAGGATGAGGGCGGTGATCCCCTCCGGGAGCGGGCCGAGCCCCGACCGATAGGAGACGTGCTCGGCTGCCCCATCGAAGAGCGGGTGCGGCGGCGGCTCCGCGGAGCGCCCGAAATAGACCAGCTGCTCGAGGGCGCGCGCATGGGAGAGCGCCGTCCCCAGGGCCAGGCCCATGCGACCCGGGCCGATGATGGCGATGTGCTCGCTCACGCGGCGCCCCCGATCCGGACCCCTTCCCTTTGCCGCAGTCGGCCGAGCGTCGGCTCGGGGAGCCGGGCCCGCAGATCGATCATGGTGCCGCTCTCCTCCCGGCTCAGGACCTCCCCTTCACGGTAGATCGTCGCGAGGGTCTCGCCATCGGCGGCCGGGATGGTGAGGCGCACTTCCGGCCGCTGCTTCCGCACCTGGTCCTCGAGCAGCCCGATCACCTCCTGCAGCCCCTCCCGCTCCATCGTCGAGGTGAAGACCGCGGCCTCCCGGAATCGTCGGTCCGCCTCCGACCGGAGTGCCTCCTCCTCATCGTGTGTGAGCTGGTCCACCTTGTTGAACACCAGCGCCACGGGCACCTCCCCGAGATCCAGCTCGGCGAGGACCTCCTCCACCACCACCTTCTGATCGAGCCACCGGGGATGTGAGCCGTCGATCACGTGGAGCAGCAGATCCGCCTCCGCCGCCTCTTCCAGAGTGGCACGGAAGGACGCCACCAGGTGGTGGGGCAGCTTGCGAATGAAGCCGACCGTGTCCGTGATCAGCACGGACGTCCCCATGGGCAGGTCCACCTTCCGCGTGGCGGGATCCAGCGTGGCGAACAGACGATCCTCGACGACGAGGTCCGCGCCGGAGAGCCCCCGGAGCAGGCTGGACTTCCCGGCGTTGGTGTAGCCGACCAGCGCAGCCTGGAACTCACCCCTGCGCCCCTTCCGCTGCGTGGCCCGGCGGCGCGCAACGATCTGGAGCTTCTCCCGCAGGTCGCTGATCCTGCGCGTGATGATCCGCCGATCCGTCTCCAGCTGCGTCTCACCGGGCCCCCGCAGCCCGATGCCCCCCCGGATCCGGGACAGGTGGCTCCACATCCGCTTCAGCCGGGGCAGCAGGTACTCCAGCTGCGCCAGCTCGACCTGCAGCTGCGCCTCGTTCGTCCGGGCGCGCGTCGCGAAAATGTCGAGGATCAGCTCGGTCCGATCCATCACCCGCGTCTCGAGGAGATCCTCGAGATTCTTCCCCTGCGCAGGGGACAGCTCGTCATCGAACACCACGACCGTGGCGTCCCTCTCCTTCGCCACCGTCTTGAGCTGCTGGGCCTTCCCCTCTCCGATGAAGTACCGTGGGTGCGGTGCGGAGAGCCGCTGGATCAGCACGGCGGCGACCGAAGCCCCGGCCGTGTCCGCCAGCCGCCCCAGCTCCTCCAGGTGCTCGTCGGCCTCCGTAGGGGCCACCTCCGGCGTGGGGGCGCCGACCAGAACGGCGCGCTCCTCCGGCCTCGCGAGCGAGATCGTCCTTGTTATGGATGCCTCCGCTTCAGGGAGTGGATCACCGAACCCCGGTGGGCGTCACCGTGCCCGTGTGACGATAGCGGATGTCCCGCTCGACCGGCCCCTCCACCGCCACGAGGCCGCTGACCCGGTACTCGAACGTGCCGCGGTCGAGGAGACCGCGCATCACTTCGCCGAGCCCGCGATAGGTGAACTCGACGGGAATGACCACGACCGTCGTCTCGCCCCCGCCGACTTCCAGACGCTCCTCCAGACGGCCCTCGGTGAAGTCGAACCATTCGCCGGTGTCCGGGCTCTCGAAGTCCAGGTCGTAGGTCAGGCCGCTGGCCCGCAGCCCGAATCGGTTCGGATTGTAGACGCTCATCCGGACGTCGACGACGCCGCCACTCAGCCCCAGCGACGCCAGCCGCGCGCCCGCCACCCTCACCTCCGGCTGCTGAACCTTCGGAATGCAGGACGCCATCAGCAGTCCGATCAGCGCCACCAGCATCCCTCTCACTCTCATCCGCATCCTGTCTCCTACCGTTCCTCGGTCTCGCCGGCGGCGGGTGATCCGCCCCCCTGCTCCGCGGCCTTTCGCCGCCACCATTCCAGGCGCTCTCCGATGCGTTTCTCGTGCCCGAAGGCGCTCGGCTCGTAGAAACGAGTACCCCGGAGAGACTCGGGGAGGTACTCCTGCGCCACGTAGTGCTCCTCGTCCTCGAACGCGTAGCGATACCCCGCACCGTACCCGAGGTCCTTCATCAGCCCTGTCGGCGCGTTGCGGATGTGGAGCGGGACCGGCTCCGCGGGCGTATCCTTCGCCGCCGACCGCGCCGAGCCGAACGCCGCGTAGAGCCGGTTCGACTTCGGCGCGGTGGCGAGGTACACGGCGGCCTCGGCGAGCGCGAGATCACCTTCGGGAGATCCGAGCATCTGGAACGCGTCCCGGGCGGCGACCGCAATCCCCAGGGCGCCCGGGTCCGAGAGCCCGATGTCCTCCACAGCCATCCGGATCAGCCGGCGCGCGAGGTACAGCGGGTCCTCGCCGCCTTCCAGCATGCGGGCGAGCCAGTACAGGGCGCCGTCCGGGTCGCTCCCCCGAACCGCCTTGTGCAGCGCGGAGATGAGGTTGTAGTGCTCTTCCCCGCCCTTGTCGTAGTGGGCGAACCGGCGCTGCAGCGCCTCGCGGGCGTGATCCCCCGTGATACGGCCGCCGTCGCCCGCCAGGGTGGCGGCGGTCTCGAGCGCGTTCAGCGCCCGCCGCGCGTCCCCGTCGGCCTCCCGCGCCAGCAGCGTGAGCGCGTCGTCCTCGGCCTGGATTCCGCGACCGCCCAGCCCCCGCTCCTCGTCCGCGAGGGCCCGCCGGAGGATCGCCTCCAGATCCTCGGCCTCCAGACCCTCGAGCACGAAGACACGCGCCCGGCTCAGCAGCGCCCCGATGACCTCGAAGGAGGGGTTCTCCGTCGTCGCACCGATCAGCGAGATCGTCCCCGCCTCGACGTGCGGGAGAAAGGCGTCCTGCTGGGCCTTGTTGAACCGGTGGATCTCGTCGCAGAAGAGGATCGTCCTCCGGCCCGTGGCCTTCAGCCGTGCCCCTGCCTCCTTCACGATCTGCCGCACGCGCGGGACTCCCTCCGTCACGGCGCTGAACGGGACGAACCGCGCGGCCGTCCGCTCGGCGATGATGCGGGCGATCGTGGTCTTGCCGGTGCCGGGCGGCCCCCACAGGATCAGGCTCCCGACCTCGTCCTTCTCGATCAGCTCCCGCAAGGCCCGTCCGGGACCGAGGATGTTCTCCTGGCCGACGAACTCGTCCAGCGTGCGTGGTCGCATGCGCGCGGCGAGGGGGGCACCCGGGTCCGGCAGATCGGAGCCCTGGCGCTCGTCGGAGGCGCCGGCCGCTCCGCCGCGGTCCGCGCCGAACAGGTCCAGCTCACTCATGAGACCACTCCGAGCGGACCAGCTCCAGCAGCGGCTCACGGCGGTTGAGGTCCGGGTCGTCGGTGACGCGCTCGAGCAGGTTCTCCAGGATCTCGGCGTAGAGCGGACCCGGCCGCAGCCCCAGGGCCTTGAGGTCGCCGCCGCCGATGGCCAGGTCGCGCGTCGCCAGCGCGGGACGGCCGCGAAGGACGCGCCGCGCCTTCGCGCACCGCTCCAGCAGGTCCTCCGGCTGCGTCCGCGCTTCGGGGTTGCGGCCTCGCCACAGCGCGAAGCGCAGTCGGAAGAGGTCCGGCACGAGCTCGGTGCCGATCTGCCGGAGCCACCGGCGGACCCCCGCGTCCGGGGCGTCCGGCGGGAACAGATCCGACTGGTGGCGTACCAGCAGCGAGACCCGCTCGATGTCGGCGTTCGAGGACTTGAGCCGCCGCATCACGTCCTCCGCCTTTCGGCCCCCGAGCACCTCGTGACCCGTGTAGCGCCAGCCGCCCCTCAGGTCCTTGGTCCGCGCGGGCGGCATCCCGATGGCGTGGAGAAGAGCCGCGAGGCGGAGCCGGACGCGCCCGGGCGGGATCGAGTCCACGGCGCGGACGCTCACGGTCCAGAGGTCCGGCTCTCCCTCGTGCGGCCGCTCGGCGGCCAGCGGCGCAAGCTCGGGATACAGGACCTCGAGAATGCCGGCCCTGCGGTACAGCTCGAGCGAGCGCGACGCGGCCCACCCCTGCGTGAGCGTCTTCACGAGCTCCTCCCGAATGCGCTCGGCGGAGAGCTCGGACAGGTGCGGCGCGGCGGCGCGAAGCGCGTCCCAGGTCGCCGCCTCCACCGTCAGATCGAAATGGCCGGCGAAGCGAAGGGCTCGGAGAACGCGCAGGTAGTCCTCGGCGAAGCGCTCGCCGGGGTCGCCCACCGTGCGGAGCACTCCGGCCTGGAGATCGCGGCGGCCGTCGAACGGGTCCAGCAGCTCGCCCGTGAGGGGGTGCCACGCGAGCGCATTGATGGTGAAGTCCCGCCTGGCGAGGTCCTCCTCCACGCGGTCCGCGAAGGCGACCACAGCGTGACGGCCGAAGGTCTCCACGTCCCGCCGGAAGGTGGTCACCTCGTACATTCGCCCGCCCTCCAGCACGCCGACCGTTCCGTGATCGACGCCCACCGGAACCGTCCGCCGGAACAGCTTCATGACCTCCTGCGGCGTCGCGCGCGACGCCAGGTCCCAGTCGCCGGCGGACCGGCCGAGGACGCGGTCGCGGACGGCGCCACCCACCGCCCACGTGGAGAAGCCGGCCGCCTCGAGCCGGCGGGCGATCCGGAGGACGGCCCGGGGCGGGCTCAGCTCCATCCGGTCGCCCTCAGCCACAGAGGACGGCTCCTCCGTTCACGTTCAGGACCTCTCCGGTGATGTGCCGGCCCAGCGCCGAGCAGAGGAAGAGGATGGGGCCCGCGACGTCCTCCGCCGAGGCGACGCGCCCCAGGGGGATCGTCGCCTCGATCCGGCTCCGACCGCCGTCGGCGTAGGGCAGCTCCGCCATCTCGGTGTCGATCCAGCCCGGGGCCACGCAGTTCACCGTGATGTCGCGCGGCGCGAGCTCGATGGCCACGCCCTTCACCAGCGAGATCAGCGCGCCCTTGGTCGCCGCGTAATCGGCGTGGAAGGCCTCTCCGCGCTGCCCCGCCGTCGAGCCCACCACCACGATCCGGCCGCCCTCCGCCAGCATCCCCGCCCCCCCGCGGACCGTGTAGAAGACGGCATCCAGGTTGATCGCCACCGTCCGGCGCCACTGTTCCGTAGACATCGCCGCGATGGAAACGTCCTCGACCGGCCAGATGCCGGCGTTCGCGACCACGATGTCCAACCCGCCGAACTCCCGCTGCGACCGGGCGAAGAGGCTCTCCACCGCCGCCGGATTCGCCAGATCACCGGCCTCCGCCCACGCCGATACGCCCTCCGCCCGCACCGCCGCCACCACCGCCTCCGCATCGGCCGAGCGGCTCCGGTAGCTGATGCCGACATCCGCGCCGGCGCGCGCCAGCAGCCGGGCGGTCGCCGCGCCTACCCCGCGCGACCCGCCCGTCACCAGGGCCCGCTTACCCCTCAGCTCGATTCCCAGCATTCAGCCGCCCCTCCGCCACTTCGCAGATGATGTGGCCAATGGTGAGGTGGAGCTCCTGTGCCCGCGCACCTTCGACCGTGGGGAGCACCAGCGCGTGGTCGACGATCCCGGCCAGAGCGCCCCCGCCTCGGGCCAGCATCGCCACCGTGACCACTCCCTTCGCCTTCGCCGCCTCGGCCGCCCGCAGAAGGTTCGGAGACTCACCGGACGTCGAATGGAGGAACAGCACGTCTCCGGAACGCCCCAGTGCCTCCACCTGTCGCGCGAACACCTGCTCGAAGCCGTAGTCGTTCGCCGCCGCCGTCAGCAGCGACGTGTCGGTCGTGAGTGCCAGCGCCGCCAGCGGCCGCCGGTCCGCACGGAACCGGACGACGTACTCCGTCGCCAGGTGCTGCGCATCGGCCGCCGAGCCGCCGTTCCCGCAGAACATCAGCTTCCCACCGCGTTCGAGGGCGGCGGCGGCGACCTCGGCGATTTCGGCGACGTCCCCCGCCATGTCGCGCGCCACCAGCGTCGCCAGCTCCGCCAGCGCCTGGAGGTGACGGGTCGCCGCGTCGACCGACGGGCTCTTCATTCCGCGCTCTCCTGGAGCAGGGCCTCGAAACGGTCGAGGCCCAGTCCCCTGGTCAGCGCCTGCAGCGAGGCCGTCCCCTCGCCGGCCGCGGCCTCGCAGGCGTACGTGAGGAGAGCGTCCGCGGCGAGCAGAGTGGCGGCGCTCAACCGCCCGGCTGGTCCCGCTACGACCGTGCTCAGGGCCGACAGGGCCGCGGCGGCGAGCTGCTCGGGCAGGCTACCTTCGCCCGCCGGCAGCCCGGCGAGAACGCGGTCCATCGCCGCGGCAAGTGACGGAGGGGGTCCGGGGCGGCGCTCGTGCACCCAGCTTCGTGGATCGGTCACCCCTCGCCCTCCAGCAAGGCACGGACGATCGCCGGGACCTGGCGCATGGCGTCGGCCACGAGGGCGGGGTCCCCGACGCCCCCCTGGGCCATGTGGGGGCGGCCGCCGCCGGACCCGCCCGTCAGCTCCGCGACCTTCCGGATGACCCGGTCGGCGCGAAGACCCCGACCGATCAGGTCGTCGGTGACCACCGCGAGGAGCCCGGTGCGGTCTGGGGACCGCCCGGCGAGGACGACGATGCCGCTCTCCAGCCGGTCCCGGAGCTGATCGCCCAGGGTGCGGAGCTCGTCCTGGTCCGCCACCTCGACCTGCTCGGCGACGACGCGGGCGCCGTCCACCGCGGTCGCACCCTCCACCAGGCGACCGACCACGTCGGAGGCGCCCTGCCGGCGGGCTCGCTCGAGCAGCCGCTCCAGCTCCCGATTCTCCGCCAGGAGCTGCTCGATCCGGTGCAGCACCATGTCCGGAGGGGTCCGGAGCGCTTCCGCCGCCTTGTGGATCACCTCCTCCTGGTGGACGGCGAGCCGGTACGCTTCACGCCCGGTGATCGCCTCGATCCGACGCACGCCCGCGCCCGTACCGGTCTCGCTCACGATCCGGAACAGCCCGATCTCTCCCGTGTGGCGTACGTGGG
>JAHWKI010000330.1 GCA_019347975.1 Gemmatimonadota bacterium | reverse complement strand
CACGTGGCGGCCGAGGGGTCCGTGGATCGCCTCGCCGACGCCCTCTCCGACCCGGCCCTGGAGGTGAGGCTCGCCGCGATCGAGGGGCTGGCGGCGACCGGGAGCCCGGCGGCCCTGCACGCGCTGAGGGAGCCGCTCGCCCGCGAGGCGCCGGAGAACCTGGCGGCCCTCCGCGCGCTGGGAGACCTGGCGGATCCCGCCGGCGCGCCGCTCCTCGAGCCGTTCCTCGCATCGGACGACCGCGACCTCCGGCGCACCGCCGCCGGAGCCGCCGTCCGCCTGGCGGCCGCGCTGCCGCTGGACATGCTGGTCCGGCTGAGCGGGGACCCGGATGAATGGGTCCGCATCTGCGCGGCTCGGGCCCTGGCGCGCGCGGGAGCGGACGGACGGGACCGGCTCCTGGAGATGCGGAGAGAGGATCCTTCAGCCTCGGTGCGTGAGGAGACGAGCCGCGTCCTCCAGGGGGTGGAGTGAATGCCTCCTTCGCTCACCGACGACGAGTTCCGGCTCTTCAGCGAGTGGCTCGCCGACACGTACGGGCTGCGCTTCGGACCCGAGAAGAGGGAGATCCTGCGCGCCCGGCTGGATCCACGGCGTGCCGCGCTGAACCTCCCCACGTTCGAGCGGCTGCTCTTCCACCTCCGCTTCCACCCCGACCGGGACCAGGAGCGGCTGCTCGTCCTCTCACACCTCACCAACAACGAGAGCTACTTCTTCCGCGAGCGGAAGCAGCTCGACGTGATGCGGGAGGAGGTCCTCCCCGCCATCGCGAGGCAGGCGCGGCAGGCGGGGCGGCGCTCCGTCCAGATCCTCAGCGCGGGCAGCGCCGGCGGCGAGGAGGCGTACACGCTGGCGATCATCGCCCGGGAGGTGCTCAGGGGGAAGGGCATGGAAGCGGCCGTGACCGGCGTGGACCTCGACACGCGTGCCCTCGAGCGGGCGAGGGAGGGACTCTACCGCGATCACGCCTTCAGGGGGGTCGAGCCGGCCGTCCGGGAGCGGTACTTCCGAACGGACGCGGGGGCCTGGAGGCTCGACTCGTCGATCCGCGAAGCGGCACGGTTTCAGCATGGCAACCTCGTGGACCCGCAGTGGAGCGGCAGCCTGCCACCTCAGGACGTGGTGTTCTGTCGCAACGTCATGATCTACTTCGACAAGGCGGGCGTTCGCAGAGCGGCGGACAACCTCTACGAGGTCGTTCGACCCGGCGGCTTCCTGTTTCTCGGCCATGCCGAGACCCTGAGCCGTATTCCGACGAGATTCGTCCCGGTTCGGCGGCCCGGCGCGGTGTTCTATCAGCGGCCGAAGGAGTGAGGTGGGAGGGGAGATCACGGTGCTGGTGGTGGATGACTCGCCGTTCATACGGCTCGCCGTCCAGCGGATGCTGGAGCCGCTCACCGAGGTGCGGGTGGTCGGCACCGCCGCTGACGGAGGGGAGGCCGTGGAAATGGCCCGTGAGCTGCGCCCGGACGTCGTCATCCTCGATATCGTAATGCCCGGCGTGAATGGCCTGGACGCGATTCGCGACATCATGCGCGAAGCCCCCACGCCCATCCTCGTGCTGAGCTCCCACGCCCGCCCGGGCACCGACCTCACCCTCCAGGCCCTCGACCTCGGGGCGGTGGACTTCGTGAGCAAGGCGGACGCGAGCACGCGCATGGACATCTACGATCTCGCCCCGATCCTGCGCGAAAAGGTCCTCGCCGCGGCGGGCTCCCGTGTCGGCCCCACGCCGGTCGAGGCCGAGCGCGACGACCCCGGGGCGGAGCCGGCGCCGGCTCCCCGGCCCACCTCCGCGTACGACGTCCTGGCCATCGGCGCCTCCACCGGCGGTCCGCGTGCGCTGACCCGGATCCTCGGCGGGCTCCCCGCGAACTTCCCCGCCGCGATCGTCGTCGCGCAGCACATGCCCGCCGGATTCACCGCCACGCTGGCGGACCGTCTGGATCGCCGCTGCCATCTGGCGGTCCGGGAAGCGTCCGATGGTGACGTCCTCGAGCCCGGAACCGTCCTGCTCGGCGCGGGCGGTCTGCAGTTCGGCATCGTCCGCGAGAAGGACCGCCTGGTCGCGCGCATCCCCGAGACCGGCGGGCAGCTCCTCCACTGCCCCTCCGTGGACTACCTCTTCCGCTCCGTGGCCAGGGCAGCCGGGGCGCGCGCGGTCGGGCTGATCCTCACCGGTATGGGGCACGACGGCGCCGAAGGGCTCCAGGCGATCCGCGATGCGGGAGGGCGAGGTCTCGTGGAGAGCGAGGAGACGGCGGTGATCTACGGAATGCCGAAGGCCGCGCTCCCGGCGGCCGAGCGATCGGTATCACTGGACCTCCTCCCCGGCGTCATCCGGTCCATCTTCGAGAACGGCAGCGACTGATGGCACGGATCCTCGTGGTGGACGATCAGAAGATCTCGCGCCTCACGCTGGCGGGGATCCTGGGAGAGGCGGATCACCAGGTACGTGCCGAGGCCTCCGGCCGGGAGGGGCTCGCTGCGGCGAAGGAGTGGCTGCCGGACGTGATCGTCCTGGACGTCCACATGCCCGAGATGGACGGGTTCGAGGTCGTCGCCCGGCTCAAGCAGAACCCCGTGACGGAGGCGATTCCGGTGGTGTTCCTGACCGGGGAGCCGCCCAGCGATGACCTGATCGTGCGCGGGCTCGACCTCGGCGCGTACGACTTCCTGAGCAAGGGGTGCAGCAAGGCCGAGCTCCGGGCGC
>JAHWKI010000117.1:6954-11263 GCA_019347975.1 Gemmatimonadota bacterium | reverse complement strand
CAGAGCGTGACGGAAGAACGCAGGGACATCACCATCATCGGTGGCGGCCCCACAGGGCTGTTCGCCGCCTTCTACGCGGGCATGCGTGGTGCGAGCGTGCGGATCATCGACTCCCTCCCGGAGCTCGGTGGTCAGCTCATGGCGCTGTACCCCGAGAAGTACGTCTACGACGTGGGTGGCTTCCCCCGGATCACGGGGAAGGATCTGGCGATGAACCTGATCGACCAGGGGACTCAGTTCGAGCCCGAGATCCGGCTGGAGGAGCAGGTCGGAGAGCTGATCCCGGAGGACGACGGGTTCACGCTGACGACGAACCGGGGCCGCTATCCGACGCGGACCGTGCTGATCGCCGCAGGGAAGGGCGCGTTCTCGCCGCGGGTCCTCGAGTGCGAGGGATACGAAAAGCTGATGGGGACCGGCGTGGAGTACCACGTGCGGGACCCGTCTCGCTACGACGGGAAGCGCGTCCTGATCGTGGGCGGCGGCGACTCGGCGGTGGACTGGGCGCTGGCGCTGAAGGACCGGACGGAGCGCCTGGTGCTGATCCACAGGCGCGAGGGGTTCCGGGCCCACGCCCACTCGATGCAGCAGATGGCGGAGGCGGTGGAGCGCGGCGAGATGGAGCTGCTGACGTACCGGGAGGTGCGGGCGATCCACGGGGAGCACTGCGTGACCGGAGCGACGATCTACGACAACCGCACGGACGAGGACACCACGCTGGAGGTCGACGCGGTGCTGTCGCTGATCGGCTTCCGTCCGGACCTGGGGCCGGTGGGCCAGTGGGGGCTGGACCTGCAGCGGAACACGATCCGCGTCAGCGCCACCATGGAGACCAACCTCCCGGGCGTGTTCGCCGCGGGGGACGTCGTGACGTACGAAGGCAAGCTGGAGCTGATCGCCACGGGCTTCTCCGAGGCGGCGATCGCGGTGAACCACGCGGTGCACAGGATCGATCCGAAGGCGCGGGTGAACCCCGGCCACTCGACGAATCTCAAGGTTTTCAAGGATCGCGAAGAATCGCAGCCGGTGGGTGCCGGAAGCGAATGACGCCGCCTGAACGCGAGATGTCATGACGCAACGTCAGAAGAAGATCGTGCTGCTGGTGGAGGACAACGAGGACAACCTCGTGGTCTATCGGACGATCCTGGAGCACGTCGGCTACGAGGTGATCGAGGCGCGTGACGGCGAGGAGGGCGTGAGCCGCGCGCGGTCGTCGAACCCGGACATCATCCTCATGGACATCTCCATCCCCAAGATGGACGGGTGGGAGGCGACGGAGCGGCTGAAAGGGGACCAGGCCACTTCGGCGATCCCGATCATTGCGCTGACGGCCCACGCGCTGGAGGAGGACCGCGCCAAGGCGATGCGCGCCGGGTGCGACGGGTACCTGGCCAAGCCGGTCGAGCCCCGCCGTGTGGTGCAGGAGGTCGAGAAGTTCATAGGCCCCGCCTGACGGTCCGGATCGCCGACGCCCGGTGCCGGAGAAGGGCGGCCAGGGAGAGATCGCGAAGCCTGTCGGCCGGATTGGGGGTGGTTCGTCGGCGCGGCCGTTTCCGGACTCTCGCCCAGATTCGATGCCATGCCGGGGAGTGGGCGCCGCCCGGCCCTTTATGGTACCGGACGTGTTTGGCCCTTCCGCCACGCCGGACCGCGTCCGCCCGCCCCCTCTCGATTGGTCACCGCCATGTCCCCCACTCCCCGCGGAGAGGCGGGTGGGAGTCCGATGACCTTTCCGGAAGCCAGGCCTTTCGGATAGCAGGCTCTCAGATGGCCCAGGACCGCAGCGCCGCGAGGGTGGCCACGCACGCGGCCTCCTCGACCGACCGCTCGACCAGCCCGACCCCGGGGAGGAGCGCCTGGCTCCGCGCGGCGGTCGCCTCCACCAGGACCAGCACGGCCTCATGGCCGAACAGGTCCACGACGCGCAGCCCGTCGATCCCGAGGCGCAGGTCCGGGTCCAGCGACTCTGCCGCCCGGAGGCACGCACCGGCCGCCGCCCGCGCGCGCCCGGTCCGCGTGTCCGGCTCCTCCCCCGACCCGGTCGTCACTCGACCGGCGGACCGTAGCCGAACGGCGCAGTGGGCGTGGTGATCCGCGCGGTGGACTTCGAACCCGTCGAGCGTGAAGCGCGGGAGGGCGCCGATCTCGCGGGCCGCGGACGGGGCGGTCCCCACGTGGATGCGGTCCGGCGTGGCGGGGATCTCGTGATCCCCGAGGAGGGCGATGGCCGCTGCGCGGAGGGCCGTCGGATCGGCGTGGCTGGTGACGGCGAGATAGATGCGCGGCCCGTGGGGCGGGTCGAGGAAGGCGGAGGCGGCGAGGACGCCGGGGAGCCGTTCGAGAGCGGACGAGAGGTCCTCTCCCGGGTTCACGGCGTCAGCCGCTCCAGCGATTGGTAGCCTGAAGCGCGGCGAGGATCCCGGCCTCCTCCGGGGACCGGGCGAGGGGTGCCGCTCCGGCCAGGGGGACGGTCCCCCGGTCGAGCACGGCATGGGCGGAGACGATGACGTAGCTCCGGCCGCGGGAAGCGGAGATGACGGCGCCCTCAAGCTGCAGCCGGATGTTCCCTCGCGCCTGCTCGATCGCGTCCAGCACCGCGCGGGCCGCGGCTTCGGAGCGTCCGGCGGCGGTATCGGGACCCGAGCCCTTGCCGACCACCTCACGGTCGCCGTCTCGGAGGACGACCTCGCACCCGCAACGCTCGGCGTCGCGGCGGGACTGGAAGCGCACGTACTGGAGGCGCGCGTCGTCCCGTGCCGGCTGAAGGCCGGCCCCGTCCGGCGCCCCGTCCTCCGCCGTCGAGCCGTTGAGCGCGGCGGAACGGGCGAGCGCCGCGTCGTCGGGACCGGAACGACGTTCCCCGGAGGATGTCTGCGCCGCCTGGCCGTTCGCCGAAGCCTCGGCGCCGGCCGTCCGGACCTGAGCCACGCTGACGACCCGCCGATCGATCTCGATCCCCAGCCCGGCGCTGAGCGCCGACTCGACGTTGCGCACCACCTGCTTCGGGTGGACCTCGGCGGCGGACAGGATGTGGATCTCCACGATCCGGCCGATGGAGTCGGTCACCACGTGGGCGGAGAGGACGCCGGCGAGGGAGGCGAGCAGGCGTTCGGCTTCGTTGTGCGACAGCGATTCGTGGGCGGCGGTCATCTCGACAGCGGGTGCGGGTGCGCGGTTGCATCAGTGTAGCACGCGGCCATCCTCGTCTGCAACAGCGTTGGCTGTGGCTCGCCGTCGCGCGGGAACCTAGTTTGCCGGGGAGCGATTGGCTGGGGCGGTGGAACGCGGATCCTGCACACGGCGCGCGCATGACGAAAACGGAGAATCTGGTGATCATCGGGTCGGGCCCGGCCGCCTGGACGGCGGCGCTGTACGCGGCCCGGGCGGAGCTGAACCCTCTCGTCCTGGAGGGGGAGCCGCAGGGGATCATGCTCCCCGGCGGGCAGCTAATGATCACCACGGAGGTGGAGAACTACCCGGGCTTCCCCGACGGCGTGACGGGACCCGAGCTGATGCAGAAGATGAAGTCCCAGGCGGAGCGGTTCGGGACGCGCGCCCGCATGGAGATGGTCGACCGCGTGGACTTCTCGGGTCGCCCGTTCACGCTCGTGACGCGTGGCGGGGACGAGGTGCGAGCCCGGTCGGTGATCGTGGCCACCGGCGCGAACGCGAAGTGGCTGGGGCTGCCGAACGAGGAGCGTCTGGCGCAGAGCGGCGGCGGCGTGTCCGCCTGCGCCGTCTGCGACGCGGCGCTGCCCATCTTCCGGAACCGCGTGCTGGCGGTCGTGGGCGGGGGCGACTCGGCCATGGAGGAAGCGATCTACGCCAGCAAGTTCGCCAGCAAGGTCTACCTGATCCATCGGCGCAACGAGCTGCGCGCGTCCCGCATCATGGCCGAGCGGGCGCTGGCGAATCCGAAGATCGAGGTGCTCTGGAACAAGGCGGTCAAAGAGGTGCTGGGCTACGACCAGATCACGGGGCTGCGCCTCGAGGACACCGTCACGGGCGAGCGGAGCGACCTCGAGGTGGGCGGTCTGTTCGTGGCGATCGGCCACACGCCGAACACACAGTTCCTGGAGGACCAGCTCGAGCTGACGCCACACGGCTACGTGAAGACCAGGTCCTGGCGGACGGCTACCAGCGTGGAGGGCGTTTTCGCCGCCGGTGACGTAATGGACGACTACTACAGGCAGGCCGTGACCGCCGCCGGGACGGGCTGCATGGCGGCGCTGGAGGCGGAGCGGTGGCTCTCCCACGAGGGCGTCGGCGAGTCGCCGGTGCTGGAGACGGCGGACGCGCCCTAGAGACC
>JAHWKI010000117.1:3882-6854 GCA_019347975.1 Gemmatimonadota bacterium | reverse complement strand
GTTTCTAGCGAGCGAAGCGAGCGGTTTCTAGCGAGCGCAGCGAGCGGTCAAAACACCTTCCGGATCCGGCGCCACAGGTTGTCCATGAAGCGGTCGGCGCCGGACTCCGGGTGGAGCGGGCAGTACATCTCGGGCTCCGTGCCGACGAGGAAGTACTCGATCCGGACGTCGTCGGGAGGGCAGTTGCCGGTGGCCAGATAGCCGGTCCGCTCGTCCACCTGCGCGCTCACCACGTTGGACGGCGGCGCCCAGGGTGCGGGTGCGGGGCGGGTCTCGTAGGCGCTCTTCATGATGCTCCCCCACACCGGCGCGGCCAGGCGGCCGCCGCCGGCGCCCGGCAGGATCGGGCGGGGCCGGTCGAACCCCAGCCATACGCCGGTGACCAGGTCGGGCGTCATGCCGACGAACCACACGTCCTTGTTGTCGTTCGTGGTGCCCGTCTTCCCCGCGGCCGGCAGCCAGAACCCGCTGCTCCGGATCACGGACGCGGTTCCCGAGTTCACGACTTCCTCGAGCAGCGTGAGCGTCAGGAACGCGACCCCGCTGTCCAGTACCTGGCGGCGCGGCGGCCGTGCCTCCCACAGCACGCGGCCGTCGCCGTCCTCGACCCGCAGGAAGAGCGTCGGCGTGATCTGGTAGCCGCCGTTGCCGAAGGCGGCGAACGCGGCCACCAGCTCGGCGGGGACCACCTCGGCGGAACCCAGGTGGATCGACGGATACGGCGGGATCGGCGTGGTGAGCCCCAGCCGACGCCCCATGGCCGCCACCCGCTCCTCGCCGACCCACCGGCCCACCCGAACGGCGGCGTGGTTGGAGGAGACCGCCATCGCGGTCCGGACCGACAGCGTCTCCACCGAGTCGGCGACGTGGTCTCCCGGTCGCCAGGTGGCGGAGCCGGCCGCGTCCACGGCGATGGGCGTGGTCTCGAGCCGGGCGGTCGCGGGGAGGCCGGACTCCAGCGCCGCGGCGTAGACGACGGGCTTGAACGCGGACCCCGGCTGTCGCTTCGCCTGGAGGGCGCGGTCGAACTGGGAACGGGCGAAATCGCGCCCGCCGACGAGCGCCTGCACGGCGCCGGTGTACGGGTCCATGGAGATGACCATCCCCTGGAGCACCGGCGCGTCCGGGTCCTCCGAGGAGGGACCCTTCGGGTGGGAGTACTGTCCGTACGATCCGCCCTCCACGCGCCGGATCTGGGAGACCAGCGCCTCGGCGGACAGCTTCTGCAGCTCGGGGTCAAGCCCGGTATAGACCCGGAGCCCCCGAACGTCGGCATCGGAGCCGAAGCGCTCCCGGAGCTCGGCCCGTACCGCCGCGACGAAGTACGGCGCGGCGCCGGCGGCCTCCGGCGGCGGAGCGAGACCGAGGGGGCGGCGGCGGGCGGCCTCCGCGGTACGGCGGTCGAGCACCCCCGCGTTCGCCATGACGTCGAGAGCGATGTTCCGGCGGGCGACGGCCCTCTCCGGGTGCTTGCGCGGGTTGTATCCCTCCGGGCTCTTCACCAGCGCGACGAGGAGCGCCGCCTGCTCGGGCGCCAGCTCGTCGGCGGACCGGCCGAAGTACCCCTGCGCGGCGGCCTCCACGCCGTAGAGCCCCGAACCGAGATAGATCTGGTTCAGGTAGAGCGCGAGGATCTGGCGCTTCCCGAGCTCGCCCTCGATCCGGCGGGCCAGGTACACCTCGCACGCCTTGCGGCCTATCTTGTCGCCCATCGGCAGCCGCTCCGGGAACACGGTCCGGCCGAGCTGCATCGTGATGGTGCTGAAGCCCTCACGGATCCCCAGGGACGTGACGTTCCGCCACACCGCCCGACCGAAGCTCCGGACGTCTACACCGGAATGCTCCCAGAAGCGACGGTCCTCGACGGCGATCATCCCCTCGCGGAGCACCGGCGGGATGTCCTCCAGCCCCAGCACGATCCGGCGCTGCGGCGAGAGGTCCGCGATCACCGAGCCGTCCTTCGCGAACACGCGGGTCGCCTCCGGCGGCCGATAATCCCGCAGGTCGGCCACGGAAGGGCAGCCGGGACCGGTGATGCCGGCGACGAAGAGCGCCATCCAGAGGGTGCCCGCCAGCACCAGCCCGACCGCGAGCGCGGCCGCCGGGTACAGCACCCTCTCGGGGGTGCTCCACTTCTTCCACCGTGTCCGGAGCTTCATCCGCGCTGATACCCCATCATGTCAGCAGCCTTCCCCCATCCACCGTGACCGTCGACCCCGTTGCGAAATCGGACCGGACCAGGAACAGCAGCGCCTCCACCACGTCGTCGGGCGAGCCGATCCGTCGCAGCGCCGCCCTCGCCGCGCTGCCCTGCACCTGCTCCTCGGTATAGTCCTCCGGAGGCAGCACGGTTCCGGGAACGATGCAGTTCACGCGCACGTGAGGCGCGAGAGCGTGCGCCGTCGTCCGGGTCAGGTGGATCAGCCCCGCCTTCGACACTCCGTGGTGGACGAACCGTTTCCACGCCTGGATCCCCGAGAGGTCGGCGATGTTGACGATCGCCCCGCCCCGCTCCCGCAGCAGCGGCGCCGCCGCCCGCGTGAGGAGGAACGGCGCCCGGAGGTTCACCGCCTGCACCCGGTCCCAGTCCTCCGTCGTGATCTCCTCGAACGCGGCCGACTCGAACAGCGACGCGCTGTTGACCAGGACATCCAGCCCACCCAGCCGCTGCGCCGCGGCTGCGACCAGAGGACCGCACGCGTCCGGGTCCGCCAGATCGGCACGGAGGGCGTACCCCTTCCTTCCGATGCCCTCAATACGCCGGATGGTTTCCCCGGCCTCGTCTTCCGAGGCGTGGTAGTGGACGACGACATCGGCGCCGCCCCGGGCGAGGCCGAGCGCGAGGGCGCGGCCGATCCGGTGCGCGGCGCCGGTCACCAGGGCGAGCTTGCCGGCGAGATCCATGGGACGGAAAGTAGAGGGAGGGGGGCGGTCTAGCTATTGCGCGGGCGCTCGCTGGCGCTCGCATCAGG
>JAHWKI010000117.1:0-3782 GCA_019347975.1 Gemmatimonadota bacterium | reverse complement strand
CTCGCTGGCGCTCGCATCAGGCGCCCTGATGGGCGCATGGGCTCGCTGACGCTCGCATCAGGGGAGAGGGAGAGGCATGAAGGAGAAGGTGGCGGTTGTTACGGGGGGGACGAAGGGGATCGGACGTGCGATCGCGGAGGCGCTGCTGGAGGGGGGCGCATCGGTGGTCGTGGGTGCCCGGACGGAAGGGGACGTCCGGGAGGCGGAACGGGCGCTGGGGGAAAGGGCGAGGGGTGTCGTCTGCGATGTGCGGGACGCGGGTCAGTGCTCGGCGCTGATCGGGGCGGCGGTTGAGGCGTTCGGCGGGGTGGACATCCTGGTGAACAACGCCGGTGTGGGACGGTTCGACCCGGTGGCGGACCTCTCCATCGCGGACTGGGACGCGGTAATCGAGACCAACCTCAACGGAGTCTTCTACTGCTCGCGGGCGGCGATCCCGCACCTGAAGGATCGGGGCGGAGGCTGGATCATCAACATCGGCAGCCTGGCCGGGAAGAACGCGTTCCCGAACGGCGCGGCGTACAACGCCAGCAAGTTCGGGCTGATCGGATTCAGCGAGGCGCTGATGCAGGAGGTCCGGCACGACGGCATCCGGGTGAGCTATATCATGCCGGGGAGCGTGGCGACGCCGGGATTCAGCAGCGGTGAAGCGGAGTGGAAGATCCAGCCGGAGGACATCGGCCGGATCGTCATGGACCTCCTGGCGACGCCGGAGCGGACGCTGCCGAGCCGGATCGAGGTCCGGCCATCCCGACCGCCGAAGAAATGAGACCTCTTCGCGCCTCCGGCGGAGTGGCGCTCCTGGCGACGCTGCTCGCCTGCGCGGTCGCCAGCGAGGGGCCGGCCGCCGCGCCGGCGGATCCTGCGCGGAACGGAGCACCGGGGGCGGCTTCCGCGCTGGCGGGGGGCGTTCCGGCGGCCGCGATCCGGTACAACCGGCTCGGCTATCTTCCGGACGGCCCCAAGGTGGCGGTGCTCTGCAGCCGGGATGCCGCGCTGCCGGATGGCTTCCGGGTCCTGGACGCGGCGGGAGGGGAGGTGCGGGGCACGGCGCCGCTCACCCAGGAGCCGGGCCTCGGCGGCTGCCGCGCTGCCGCGCGGCTGGACTTCACCGGGGTGCGGGCGCCGGGCGAGTACACACTCGTGGCCGGGCCGTACCGCGCCCCGGTCCGCATCGACCCGGGTGCGTACCGGGGCGTGGCCGACAGCCTGCTGGCGTACATGCGGCAGCAACGGTCGGGGTTCAACCCGCTGTTCCGGGACTCCGTGCACCACCGGACCGACGCGATCCTCGTGGACCACCCCGACTCCGGCACGTTCATCCCGGTCGCCGGCGGGTGGGCCGACGCGGCGGACTACCTCCAGTACGTGACGACATCCGCGCACGCGACGTTCTCCATGATGGCGGCGTGGCGGGATCACCCCACGGCGTTCGCCGACGGCCACGACGCGAGCGGGCTCCCGGGCGCCAACGGGGTTCCGGATGTCCTGGACGAGGCGCGCTGGGGGCTCGAGTGGCTTTCGAAGATGCACCCACGGCCGGACCTGATCCTGAACCAGATCGGGGACGACCGCGATCACATGCACCTCGATCTGCCGACCACCGACTCCTCCGACTACGGATGGGGGCGCGGCGGGCTCCGTCCGGTATACCCGTGCACCGGGCGACCGCAGGGGCTGCTGGAGCACCGGAACCGCTCCGACGGGAAGGCATCCACCGCCGGGAAGATGGCCGCGGCCTTCGCCCTAGGCGCCCTCCTCTTTGGCGACGACGCTTCCCCGGGGCGCGACACCACGTTCGCCCGGATCCTCGCCGACAAGGCCCGCACGGCGTACCGCGTCGGCCGCGAGTTCCCTGGCGTGTGCCAGACCGCCCCCGCCCGGGCGCCGTACTTCTACGAGGAGGCGAACTGGGTGGACGACATGGAGCTGGCGGCCTCCCAGCTCCACGCGCTCACCGGCGAGCCGCGCTTCCTCCGGGAGGCGCTGGAGTACGCCGCACGCGAGCCCGTCACGCCATGGATGGGCGCCGACACCGCGCGGCACTACGAGTGGTACCCCTGGCACAACTACGGCCATTACGAGATCTGGCGGACGGCCGGGGAAGAGCGGGACGTCGTCGCCGATTACTACCGGCGAGGGCTCGAACGAGTGGCCGCGCGCGCCGGGAACGGCTTCAGGATCGGCATCCCGTTCATCTGGTGCTCGAACGACGTGATGGTCTCCTACGCGACGCAGGCATGGCTGTACCGCGCGATGACGGGCGACGCGTCGTTCCGGGTCCACGAGCAGGCGGCGGTCGACTGGCTGTTCGGCACCAATCCGTGGGGGACCTCCATGATCGTCGGCCTCCCCCTCGACGCGGACCACCCCACCGACCCGCACTCGGTGGTCGCGACGGAGCTGGGATACCTGACGCAGAAGGGCGGTCTCGTCGATGGTCCGGTCTACGGCACCATCTTCGAGAATCTCCTGTACGTGACGCTCCGCGATCCGGACGAGTACGCGGCGTGGAACACCGGCCGGATCGTCTACCACGATGACTGGGGCGATTATTCGACCAACGAGCCCATCATGGACGGCACCGCGGCCCTCGTTTACGTGCTGGCCGCTCTCTCCGCAGGCTAGGCGTGGATCGGCCTACCCCTCCCTCCGACGAGCCATTGATCGCTCCGCTTCGCTCGCGGGGGGATTAGCGGGCGGTCTCTCATCCGCGGGGTTCTTCCGCCCTCATCCTTACGCCGGGGAGTGGGGGACGTGGGGGTGCGGACGGAGAACCGCCGCGCGCGCGGAGCGGTCTCCCCGTTGCGTCCCGATCTGCCGCGGCCGATCATGACCCGTAAGTCGAAGTCGAAGTCGAAGTCGAAGTCGAAGTCGAAGTCGAAGCCGAACCAGGAACGAGCCATGGCTGACGAATACAGGATCGAAAAGGACTCGCTGGGAGAGATGCGGGTGCCGAAGGACGCGCTGTATGCGGCGCAGACGCAGCGAGCGGTGGAGAACTTTCCCATCAGCCCGCTCCGGTTCCCCCGTCGCTTCATCGCGGCCATGGGGCTGATCAAGAAGGCGGCGGCGGAGACGAACGCAGAGCTCGGGCTGGTGGAGCGGAGCGTGGCCGATGCCATCATCGGGGCGGCGGACGAGGTCATCCGGGGGGACCACGACGACCAGTTCGTGCTGGACATCTTCCAGACGGGGAGCGGGACCTCCACGAACATGAACGCGAACGAGGTGATCGCCACGCTGGCCTCGCGATCGCTCGGGTCGAAGGTGCACCCGAACGATCACGTGAACTACGCGCAGTCCTCGAACGACGTGATCCCGACCGCCATGCAGCTGGCGGCCATGGTGGCCATCGATGAAGACCTCCTGCCGGCGCTGGAGACGCTGGGGTCGTCGCTGGAGCGGAAGGCCAAGGAGTTCGACGGCATCGTGAAGTCGGGACGGACGCACCTGATGGACGCGACCCCGGTCCGGCTGGGGCAGGAGTTCGGCGGGTACGCGGCGCAGATCCGCCACGGCGTGCGCCGCGTGGAAGCCGCGCGCGCGGACCTGGCGGAGCTGCCGCTGGGGGGGACGGCGGTGGGGACGGGGATCAACACGCACCCGAAGTTCGCGGCGAAGACCATCGCGCGGCTGGCGGACGCGACCGGGCTGGTGCTGGCGGAGGCGAGCGACCATTTCGAGCGCCAGGCGACGCGGGACACCGTCGTATACGCGCACGGAGCGCTGAACACGCTGGCGGTGTCGCTCATGAAGATCGCCAACGACATCCGCTGGCT
>JAHWKI010000329.1 GCA_019347975.1 Gemmatimonadota bacterium | reverse complement strand
CCCAGCACGTACGCCACCTTCTCGATGAGGTTGCTCGGCTTGCTGGCGATCCCGTGGCCGGCGTCCGGCACCCGCACCAGGGCGCTGGGGACGCCCCGGATCTGGAGCGCGGCGTAGTACTGCTCGCTCTCGGGGATCGGCGTGCGGAAGTCCTCCTCGCCCGTGATCAGCAGGGTGGGCGTCTCCACGTTGCCGACAAGCGACAGCGGCGACCGTTCCATGTAGTGCTCCATATGCTCCCACGGGGGCCCCGGGAACCAGTAGCGGTAGAACGTGGCCGGGTTGTCCGCGTAGAGGACGAAGGAGTACCAGTTGATCACCGGCTTCTGGACGACGGCCGCGCGGAACCGGTCCGTCTTCCCCACGATCCACGCGCTCAGCACGCCGCCGCCGCTCCCGCCCGTGACGAACAGCCGGTCCGGGTCGACGTAGCCCCGCTCGATCACCGCGTCCACGCCGCTCATCAGGTCGTCGTAGTCCTGTGACGGATACGCGTGGTGGATCAGGTTGCCGAACTCCTGGCCGTAGCTCGTGCTCCCCCGCGGGTTGGTGTACAGCACCACGTATCCCGCCGCCGCGTAGAGCTGGAGCTCCGCCGCGAACACCGGGCCGTAGGCGGCGAACGGGCCGCCGTGGATCTCCAGGACCAGCGGGTACTCCCGGGACGGGTCGAACCCCGGCGGCCGGATGATCCACCCCTGGATCCGCCGCCCGTCATGCGACGACGTGTACCAGATCTCCTCGACCTCGCCCAGCTCCTTGTGCGCCAGCACGTCCGCGTTCAGGTCCGTGATCGTCCGCGCCTGCCTGGGTCGGCGACGCTCCCCGACCGCCACCTCCGCCGGCCGGTCCGGCGCCGACCGGGTGAACGCGAAGCGGCCGTTCCGGGCGACGCTCCACGACCCACCGCTGTACGGCCGTCCCAGGCTCATGCCGCCAACCCGGTCCGCCAGCTCCGTGACGCGGCCGTTCAGGTCGATGAACGCGAGGCGTCCCACCCCCTCGCTGTCGTAGTCGACGTACAGCCCGCGACCGTCCGCGCTCCACGCCGGGTTGTCCAGGGACCGGTCCAGGTCGGCCGCCAGCTCCCGGCGGTTGGAGCCATCGGCGTCCATGACGTACAGCCGCGTCGTCTGGTAGCCCTGGAACGCGTCGTCGTAGCCGGTGAAGGCGATCCGCCGCCCGTCCGGCGATACCGCGGGATTCGCGTCGGGGCCGAACCGGTCGGTGAGCTGCGTGAGCGCGCCGGTGTCGATGTCCAGCCGCCACAGCTCGGTGTTCCGCGGCACCCGCTCGCGGTCCTCGTGACGGTTGGCCGAGAACACCAGCGCACTCCCATCGGCCGTCCACGAGGGCGCGCCGTGGTCGAAGCGTCCGGACGTCACCTGCCGCGGCGTCCCGCCCTCCACCGGCAGCACGAAGAGGTGGCGATGCCCGGGTCGTATGTAACCCGAGCCGTCGGACCGGTACGTCAGCTCGTCGATGTACGTCCACGACGGGCCCCAGTCCGCGTCCTCCGGCGGCTTCGGCATGTCGACCGAGAGCGGCGGGTCCTCCTCCGGCACGAACATCGTGAACGCCAGCCGCCACCCGTCGGGCGACCAGGCCAGGCCGCCCGGCGACTCCGTCAGCGATGTCAGCTTCGCCGTCTCCCCCGTGTCCATCCACCGCAGCCAGACCTGGCTGCCGTCCTCCTCGTTCGATACGTACGCCAGCATCCGCCCGTCCGGCGACCAGCGGGGGGAAGCGTCGCGCTGCCCGCCCGTCGTCAGCGGCCTCGCCTCGCCCGCGACGTACGGCAGGATCCAGAGGTTCGACCGCGTCGCGTCCTCCAGCACGTCGAAGTACGTCCGCACGAAGACCACCCGCTCTCCGTCCGGCGAGATCTGTGGGTCGGCCCCCAGCTCCAGGCCGAAGACGTCCATGGGCTCGAATCGGGGAGTCGGGCCGGTGGTGGACTGGGCGGCGACGGACGCGGAAGCGAGGGTCAGGAGGACGAGAATTCCGGGGAGTGCGCGCATGCCGGTGCTCCGGGTTGGCGGGTGTGGTCGACCGGAACGTGTCGGGAGTCTGGTCGTGGAGGCAAGTGGCCCGCCCCTCCGCTCCCTCAGATCCACTCGAGCTCGGTTCGGGTACGAGCCGTCACCACGTTGCCGGTGTGCAGCGTTCCGACCGGCTCGATCAGCGCCAGCTCCACCTCCTCGGGAGCCACCGGCCGGTGCTCGACTCCCTTCGGGACCACGATCAATTCCCCTTGCTCGACCCAGACCTCACGATCACGGAATTGCATCAACAGTCTGCCGCTGAGGATCCAGAACAGCTCGTCTTCATCCGCGTGGTGATGCCAGTCGAACTCGCCCTTCACCTTCGCCAGCTTCACGTGCATTCCGCTCACCTCGGCGACAATACGCGGATGCCAGTGGTCTTCGATCCTGCCGAGCTTCTCGCGGAGATTCACCTTCTCCATGTGCGACTCCGGGCTTCGGGTGGACAGGCTCTCGGCCCTTCGGAGAACGTCGACCGCCGCCGGGATCGCCGTCAAGGCGGTCGGTCCCGCTTCTCATCCCCGGCGGCGGGGCCGGAAAATTTTTCCGCCTCGAACCGCCTGCGGCCGCACGGCCGAGCCCCTGGGGTCTCTGTTCGCGGGAATTGTTGCGCGGGGCCTCCAACAATTCCCGCGAACAGAGCGCGGCCCGTGCTGCGCGGCATCGCTTCGGCGTGGGCTGACCCTTTTTGAGGACAGCTTGGCGTGGGCA
>JAHWKI010000116.1 GCA_019347975.1 Gemmatimonadota bacterium | reverse complement strand
GCGGCGAGCTTCAAGAACATGTCGGGGTCCAGCACCTCCGGCCGGTCCTGGGGCCGGAGCCCCACCTCCTCCAGCACCGCCTCCGCATCGCCGGCCTCGAGGCCGTAGCCCGTCGCGGTGCGCAGGATCTTCTGCAGCTGCTTGCGACGGAGCCCGAACGCCGCCCGCGTCAGCGACCGCAGCCGCTCCGCCTCTTCCACCTCCAGCGCCGGCCGCGGGTCGAGCCGGATCACCGTCGAGTCGACGTTCGGCACCGGCCGGAACGCGCCGCGTCCGACGTGGAACAGCCGCTCCACCGTCGCGACCGAGCGAACGCCCACCGTCAGCGCGCCGTACGCCCGGTCCCCGGCCGGGGCGGTCAGCCGGTCCGCCACCTCACGCTGCACCATCAGGATGATGCGCTCGGGCAGAGGCCGCCATTCCAGCAGGCGGAACAGGATCGGCGACGTGATGTTGTACGGAATGTTGCCCACCACCCGGAGCCGCCCGGGTGCCGGCGTATCGCCGGGCTTCCACTCCAGCACGTCCCGGTTCACGACGGTGACGCCGGCCCGGTCGGCGAACCGCGCCTCCAGCGCTCCGGCCAGCGCGTCATCCAGCTCCACCGCGACGAGTCGTGGGGCGCGCCCCGCGAGGTGATCCGTCAGCGCACCGTGGCCCGGGCCGATCTCCACGACCGTGTCAGCCGACTCCGGCTCGACGGCGTCGACAATCTTGCGTTGGATATTGGGATCGACCAGGAAGTTCTGGCCGAGAGACTTCTTGGCGCGCACCCGGCGCGTCAGCTGCGCAGGAGGACGGCCGTCCGGTCATCCGGCGGAACCGCCAGCTCTCCGGCCGCCGCGACGTCGAAGACGTGGTCCATGATGGCGACCGGCTCGGCCGCCCTCATGCGGATCACCTCCGCCAGGAGCTGCTGCTCGCCGTTCATCCCGGGCTCTCCGGAATAGGCATCGGAGAGGCCGTCGGTGAACAGCAGGAGCAGGTCATCGGAATCCCACCTCACCATCCCTTCGCCATACTCCGGGAACGTGATGGTGCCCAGCGGCGGGCTGGTGGCGCCGAGACGCTCCACTCCGCCGTCGCCGGCGATCACGAAGGCGTGAGGGTGCCCGGCGTTGGCGTAAAGCACCTCCCCGCGGACGGGATCGACGATGGCATAGACCATGGTGAGGTACATCTCCGTCGACTCGAGCTCACCGATCAGCGCCTGGTGCATCCGTCGCAGCACCTCGCCCGGCGAGGTCGCCTCCTGGGCGTAGATGGCGATGGCGCTCATGGTCAACGCCATGATCAGCGCGGCGGAGAAGCCGTGGCTGGATACATCCGCGATGACCACGCCCAGGCGACCGTTGGACAGCTCGAACAGGTTGTACAGGTCGCCGCCGACCGAGTCCGCCGGCACGCACCGGGCGGAGACGTTGGCGCGACCGGAGAACTGGGACGCGTCCGGCAGCAGCTTGAGCTGGAGGTCGTGGGCCAGCTCCAGCTCCCGCTCGATCCGCTCCCGGCGCAGGCTCTCCCGCACGAGCCGCTGCGTCTCCAGCGCCGCGCCCACCTGGCTGGCCACGGCCGTGAGGAGCCGGAGGTCTCCGGCGCTGAAGCGCACGTCGGACCGCCGCCCGACCAGCGTGATCACACCGACCGTCCGCCCGCCGCCGTCCGGGGGCGTGTACGTCACGGGCACCGACAGGTAGGGCTCCTCGCCCTGCGGCCGCGGCTCCCGCTGGGAGCTGCGCGCCAGACGCTGCCCCCGCTCCAGGTTCACCGGCATCTGCTCCCGGAAGACGCGGGCGGTCACGGAGCTCTCGTCGTCGATGTCGATCGGCCCCTTCATGCCGTCCTCGCCCACCGCCGCCGTCAGCGCCAGCCGGTTCGCCTGCCGGTCCGCGACCCAGAGCGCGGCCCGCCGCGCGCCCAGGACATCGGCCACCTCGTCGAGGATGCGGGTGGTGGCCTCCTCCATGGACAGGAAGGAGGCGAGGATCTCGCTGATGGAGTAGAGGAGGTTGATCTCCTCGTAGCGCTCGCTCAGCTCGTGGGCGGCGGAGCGGGCCTCGTCCTCGTAGGAGAACATCTGGCCGAGAGACATGGCCAGGAAGTCCAGATCGTCCGGGTCGACGGCGCCGCTGAGCTCCAGCTCGATGCCGGAGCCGGCCTCATCGATGACCCTGCAGGGCGACCGCGGCCCCTTGAGGGAGCCGTACGTGTCCGGATAGACGCAGAGCCACTCGCCGTTCTGGCGGAGCCACAGCCGCGCCTCCACGCCGTCCCGGGCGCGCGTATAACGCTCCAGGAGCCGCGCCACCGAGGGCGGCAGGGGGGTCAGGCCGGCCAGGAGGGTCTCGGTCACGACGCGGCCGCCGCGCGCCTCCCGTCCTGCGGACGGAACAGGACCATCTCGATGGAGTTGCCCCGGTCGTTGAACTCGACCCGGTCCATGAGCTGCCTGATGAGAAAGACTCCCCGGCCGCATGTGCGAGCGCGGTTGTCGGGGAGCGTGGGATCGGGGAGAGCGCCGGGATCGAAGCCGTGACCCTCGTCGGTGACCCTGATGCGGACCTCGTCGGGCCCGCACCAGGCTTCCAGCACGACCCGCTTTCCGGGATCGCGCCGGTTGCCGTACATCATGGCATTGGCGAGCGCCTCGGCCACGCCGACCCGGAGGTTCAGGCGGAGCTTGGCTTCATCAAAGCCGACGTCCCGGCACCGCTCGAGCAGATACTCGATGCTCCGCTCGATAGCGCCCAGGTCGTTCGGGAGCTCCAGGACATGACGCGACTGCATAGCCTACCGTGGGTTCGATGACCCCGCCGGACCCAGTCCATAGCATAACGGGCGGTCCGGCGGCGCGGTAGGTCAGAAGGAGGACAGCGCCTCGTCCCGGCTGCTGGAGATCTGGAAGAGGGTATCCAGCTTCGTGAGCTCGAAGAGGGTGCGCAGATCGTCGTTCAGGTTGGCGAGCCGCAGCTCTCCGCCCTGCTCCCGGATCTTCTTCGACAGGCTCACCAGGACGCCCAGCCCCGAGGAGTCGATGTAGCCGGTCCGGTCGAAGTCGATGAGGAAGCGGCGCTCCCCGTTCTCCAGCTCCTCCAGCACCTTCTGCTTGAGCTCCTGTCGGTTGCCGACGATGAGCTGACCCTCCACGTCCAGCACCGTCACTTCGCCCTGCTTCGTTACCTCGAACGCCATGCGTCCTCCAGTTCGATTCTCATTCGGGAAACCGCGCCACCCGGCGGGCAAGAACGGTGCCTCATCCGTGGGCCGCCTGCAAGGCCGTGAGGCACGCCACAGCGACGATATCCTCGACGCTCGCCCCGCGCGAAAGATCGTTGCACGGACGGGCCAGCCCCTGCAGCACCGGCCCGATCGCCTCCGCCCCCGCCACCCGCTGGACCAGCTTGTACGCGATGTTGCCCGCGTCCAGGTCCGGGAACACCAGGATGTTCGCCCGCCCCGCCACCGAGGAGCCGGGCGATTTCCGGGCCGCCACGTCCGGGATCAGCGCCGCGTCACCCTGCAATTCGCCGTCCGCTTCGACGTCCGGCTCCTCGGCGCGGAACAGCGCGAGGGCCTCCCGTACCTTCTCCACGCCCGGCCCGCCGGCGCTCCCGCGGGTCGAGAAGGACAGGAACGCGACGCGTGGCGTGTCGCCGACGAGGCTGCGGCGGGTCTCCACGGCGCCGCGGGCGATATCGGCGAGCTGGCGGGCGTCGGGGTCCGGCACCACCGCGCCATCGGTGAAGGAGAGCACCACCTCGTCGGGGTCTCCCGGCCGGAACGGCCGGCAGACCATGAGGAACGTGGAGGACACCGTGCGGATCCCGGGTCTCGTGCCGACGCACCGCACCGCCGCCTTGATGACGTCGCCGGTGGTGTGGTCCGCCCCGGCGACGGAGCCGGCCGCCTCGCCGGCCCGGACCAGCAGCGCGCCGAACATCAGCGGGTGCCGGACCCACTCGCGGGCGAGGTCCTCCGTCAGCCCACGCTCGCGCCGGAGCTCCAGCAGGGTCCGGGCGAACGCCTCCTGGCGTTCGTCGGTGAGAGGGTCGAGGACCTCGTACGCGGAAGGGTCCTCGCCGGCGCCGCCCAGGCGATCGCGGATCTGGTACGCCGGCCCGAGGATCACGGGGACGGCCAGCCGCTCGGTCCGCAGGCGGATCGCGGCGGCGACGGTGCGTGGGTCGTGGCCTTCGGGGAGCACGATCCGGCGCCGGACCGCGGCCGCCCGGGCCGCGATGCCGGCCGTGAAGGCGCTCACGTCGACTGGAGCTTGCTCAGCAGCTTCCGCTGTACGACGGGTGAGACGAAGTGGCTCATGTCACCGCCGAGGGAGGTGATCTCGCGGACCAGCGAGGCGGAGAGGTAGGAGTAGCGGGCGTCGGGAGCGAGGAAGAGGGTCTCGATGCCCGGGTGGAGGTCGCGGTTCATCAGCGCCATCTGGAACTCGTACTCGAAGTCGGACACGGCGCGGAGGCCACGGACGATGAGGCCGACGTTCCGCTCGCGGGCGAAGTCGACGAGGAGCCCGCTGAACGCCGCCACGTCGACGCGGTCCTCGTCTTCGAAGACCGCCTTGATCAGCTCGACCCGCTCGTCGATGGTGAACAGCCCCTGCTTGGCCTGGGTCGCCCGGTGTCCGACGGCGACGATGACGCGGTCGCAGAAGATCAGGGTCCGGCGGACGATGTCCTCGTGCCCCCGGGTGATGGGGTCGAAGGAGCCGGGGTAGATCGCCACGGAGGGGCGGACGGGCTGGGTCATTCCGGTGCCTCGTATCGGGTTAGCAGGGTGTCGCCGTACCGCCTGGTGTCGCTCCCCGGCGCCTCGGGGAGCGCGTCCGTCACGCGGTGCTCGATCCACAGCGAGCCGGCGAAGGGCCGCCGCAGGAACAGCGCCGCCAGCGCCGCCGCCTCGCCCGAGTCGTAGGGCGGGTCGGCGACGACGACGTCGTAGGCCCCCGGCTCAAGCTTCTCCGCGAATCCGACCGCGTCCGTCCGCACGATGGTGGTCCGGGCCTCCGCCTCCAGCTTCTTCACGTTGGCCTTCAGCGCCTTCAGCGCCGCCGCCCCGCGATCGACGAACGTGGCTTGGCGTTCGCCGCGGGAGAGGGCCTCCAGCCCCAGCGCGCCGGAGCCGGCGAACAGGTCGAGGACGCGCGCGTCCGGGATCTCCCCCTGCAACATGCTCATCCACGCCTCCCTCACCCGGTCGGTCGTCGGCCGCGTGCCCGACGGCGGCGCCTTGATGGTGCGGCCGCGCCACTCCCCCGCGATGATCCGCACGCTACTCGGCCGGGCGCATGTCCACCAGCCGCGCCTGGACTCGACGCCGCCCGTTCCAGCTGTCCTCCTGGAGCTGGAACGCCGCGTCGACCGGTTCACCGGACCCGGCCAGCTCGCCGTGCGTCTCGGCCATGCCGAAGGCGATCGCCGCCACCGCTGCCGTCCCGTCCGCCAGCGTCATCCGCAGGTGCCGTCCGTCCGAGCCCACCGGCTTCGCGTCCCGCACCCGCACGCCCCGGCTCACGAACACGGGCGTGGGGTTGCCGACGCCGAAGGGCCCCGCGTGGGCCAGGAAGCGCGCCAGGTCGCCGGTCGCCTCGGCCAGCGAGAGCTCCACGTCGATCCGCATCTCCGGAACCGGCTCGTCCGGCAGCATCTCGCGGGCGCGGGCGCCGAACGCCTGCCGGAACGCCTCGATCCGCCCCGGCCGGATGTCGAACCCGGCCGCGGCGGTGTGGCCGCCGAAGCGCTCGAGGTGCTCGCCGCACGCGCGGATGCACTCCAGCAGGTCGAAGCCGGGGATGGACCGGGCGCTTCCCCTGGCGCCGCCGTCCCCGTCGGGGATGGCAATGAGCACGGTGGGGCGGTGGATCCGCTCCACCACGCGGGACGCCACGATGCCGATGACCCCGGGGTGCCACCCCCGCGCGGCCAGCACGACGCCGCGGTCCCGGGCGGGGTCGTAGGTGCCGTCCAGGAGGCCGACGGCGTCCTGGAGCATGGCCCGGTCGACGGCCTGCCGACGGGCGTTGGTCGCCTCCAGCTCGGCGGCCAGCGCGTCCGCCGCCCCGTCCTCGCACAGCAGCAGGTCCAGACCCGCCGCCGCGTCCTCGAGCCTGCCCACCGCGTTGAGCCGCGGCGCCAGTCCGTGGCTCAGGTTCCCCGCGCTCAGCGCCCGGTCGGCCAGCCCGGCGGAGCCGAGGAGCGCCCGAAGCCCGACGTTCCGGGTGGCGGCCAGCACGCGGAGGCCGAACCGGGTCATGATCCGGTTCTCGCCCGTCAGCGGCATCACGTCGGCCACGGTCGCCAGCGCGACCAGGTCGAGGTGGTAGTGCACCTCCTCGTCCGGCGCGCCCCGCGAGCGCGCCAGCGCGTGCATGACCTTGAACGCGACGCCCGTCCCGCACAGCCCCTTGTTCGGGTAGCCGCAGTCCGGCCGGCGCGGGTTCACCACCGCTTCGGCAGCCGGCAGCGGCCCGTCCTTCGGCGTGTGATGGTCCGTCACCACCACGTCGATCCCCGACTTCCTGGCCTCGAGCACCGCGTCGTGGGCCACGATGCCGCAGTCCGCGGTCAGGATGAGCCGGGCGTCGGCCGCCGCGGCCTTCCGGATCCCGGCGGGGCCGAGGTCGTAGCCGTCGCGGACGCGGTGCGGGACGAACGGCGCCACGCGGGCGCCCATGCGGCGGAGCAGCCGGGTGTAGAGGGCCGCCGCGCAGATGCCATCGACGTCGTAGTCGCCGTGCACGAGGATGGTCTCGCGGCGATCGATGGCGAAGCGGATCCGGTCGAGGGCGGGGGTGAGGCCGGCGAGGGACGCCGGATCGTGGAGGTCGTCGAGGGAGGGGCGGAGGAAGGCCCGCGCGGCGCGGGCGTCGCCATGGCCCCGTGCAACCAGCAGGCGGCAGAGGGGTTCCGGGAGGCGGAGCTCCCCGACCAGACCCGCGACGAGGGCGGGATCGGGAGCGGGAGGCGCGGAGCGCCAGCGGGGGGAGAGCGCGGTCGTCGTCATCCGGAGCTGCGGGGCCGGCCCGGGCTCAGTCCTCCGTGTAGAGGATGACGCCGCAGGCCTCGCAGCGGTGCAGCGCCTTCTTGCGTCGGATCTCGTTCTGCTCCTGGATCGGGATCATGCTGAAGCAGTGGCCGCAGGCGCCGTCCGCCGTCAGCGTGGCCAGCGCGATCCCCGACTTCCCGCCCGACATCCGCGTGTACAGCCTCTGCGCGTCCTCGTTCAGCCGGACCAGCTTGTTCTGCCGCTGGTCCTTCAGCACGGACAGCTGAGCCGAAGCCTCGTCCCGCGCGGTCACCAGCTCCTCGCGCTTCGGCGCTGTCTCGGAGCGGATCTCCTCGAGCTTCTTCTCCAGCTCGTCCACCTTCAGCTCCATCCGCGTCACCTGCTCCATCAGCGACATGGCGTCATCCTCGTCCGCCTCCACCGCTTTCCGGATCAGGTCGATCTCCGTGTGCGCCGCCGCCTCTTCCCGGGCGTTCCTGGCACGCTCGAGATGCTCCTGGTACTTCTGGAGCTGCGCCCGCTTGTCCTGGGCGGCCCGCTCGAGCCGCCTCAGCTCCGTCTTCTGCTCGTCCAGCCGCTTCCGCGCCGCCCCGACTTCCTGCTCCAGCTGCAGCACCGGTGCGTCCAGCTCCTCCAGCTCCGGCTCGAACCGCTTCACCCGCTCCTTCGCCTGGCGCATCTGGCCGTCCAGGTCCTGCAGCTCCAGCAACGCCTCGTACGTCTCCTCCATTCGCCTCCTCCCCACCAGTGACCCTCACCGCTTAAGGTACCGGCGGTATCGGTTCGACACCTTGGCTCCGAGCCGCCCCAGCTCGGTCGCCTTCTCCTTCAGCTTCCGCTTCAGCTCCGCCTTCTCCGCGAACAGCGCCGCGTGCTCCGACGGGTCCGCGTCCCCGAGCCGCGCCTGCAGCTCGTCCAGCCGGTCCAGCTGCGGCCGCAGCCGGATCGTCTCCACCTGCTCCCAGAACATCCGGTCCGGATCCGAGAGCTCCGTTCGATCGCCGCGGAGCTCGTCCAGCAGCACCCCCGCCTCCGCGCTCATCGGCAGCGCGGACAGCTCCTCCGCCGCTTCCCCGCCCCGCACCAGCGCCTCGTAGAGCTCCCGGTTCACCACTCCCCGGAGCTCCTCCGCCGGCACCAGGTCCGCCGCGGCCCTGATCCGGCCCGTGTCCCGCACCATCAGCAGGAGCAGAAGGTGCTCGGGGCCATCCCGTCCCGGCCGCCCCGGCGAGCCCCCCCGGGCGCTCGGCTGCGGTCGCTCCACCCGCTGCGCCGCCACCCGACGGGAGCCGTCCGTGGCCCCCCGGATCTCCGCCTCCAGCGTCTCGCGCCGGACGCCCGTCCGTTTCGCGACCCGGTCGACGTAGATGTCCTGGAGCGTCGGGTCCTTCGCCGCGCGGAGCGTGGGGAGGAGGCCGTCCAGCGCCTTCCTGATCCCCTCGACATCCTCGAAATAGCCGCGCCCGTCGAGGATCTGGAACTTCCGCTCCAGGACGTCCACCGCGTCATCCATGTGCCGCCGGAGCACCTCCGCCCCGCCCGCCCGCGCCACCGAGTCCGGGTCCTCTCCGGGCGGCAGCGTCACGACCATGGGGTGGCCACCCGCCCGCAGGATCTCGTCCCCGCTCTTGAACGTGGCCCGCAGCCCGGCCGCGTCGCTGTCGTAGAGGAGGAGGACCTGTGGGGCGTACCGGGTGATCAGCGCCGCCTGCTCCGGCGTCATGGCCGTGCCCAGCGCGGCGACCACGTTCTCCACCTCCCGGGCAGCCAGCGAAACGTAGTCCATGTACCCCTCCACGACCAGTGCCGAGCCCTCCCGTCGGATCGCCCCTTTGGCCCAGTGGAGACCGTACAGCTCCCGGCCCTTGTGGTAGAGCGGTGTCTCGGGGGAATTGAGGTACTTGGGACCCGTCGCATCGCCGGCGAGGACGCGCCCGCCGAACGCGATAACGCGGCCGCGGACGTCGGTGATGGGGAAGATCAGCCGGTCGCGGAGCCGGTCGTACGGCTCGGCCATCTTCTCGCTGGTCTTGATGAGCCCCGCGGTCTCGAGGACCTCGTCGGTCATGCCGTGGGCGTGGGCCGCCTCACGGAGCGAGCGCCACGCGTCGGGTGCGTAGCCCAGGAGGAATCGCTCGGCGGCCGCGTCATCGATCCCGCGCTGCTCCAGGTAGCGCCGCGCCTTCTCGCCGGTTCCGGGGTCGAGGAGCTGCCGGCGGTAGAAGTCGGCGGCGAACGCGACGGCCTCGCGGTAGGGGCGCAGCGCGTCGTCCTCGGGGCGCGGCGCGTCCCGCGGGATCTCGACCCCCTCGCGGTCCGCCAGCTTCTCCACGGCCTCGTTGAACGAGAGCCCCACGTGCTTCATGAGGAAGGAGAAGACGTCCCCGGACTCGCCGCACCCGAAGCACTTGTAGAAGCCCTTGCCGGGCACCACGTAGAACGACGGCGTCTTCTCGGCGTGGAACGGGCAGAGCGCCTTGAACTCCTTCCCGGCCCGCTTGAGCTGGACGTGCTCGCCGATGACCTCGACGATGTCGGCCCGGTCGCGGACCTCCTCGACCACGGTGTCCGGGATCATTCCAGCTCCGCCACGGTCACGCCCGCCCCGCCCTCTCCCACGCCGCCCAGCCGGTGGGAGCGCACCCGCGGCTCGGCATCGAGCAGCTCGGCAACCACCTGCCGCAGGATGCCCTGGCCCTTGCCGTGGACGATCCGCAGGCTGGGCAGCCCCGCCTGGATGGCGGCGTCCAGCGCCGGGTAGAGCGCCGAAGCCACCTCCTCCGCGCGCATCCCCCGCAGGTGCACCTCCGGCGAGGCGTTCACGCTCGGCCCCGTCCAGCCCCCGCTCGTCACTCGCTCGCGGTCGGGCCGCGGCCGTCCCCGCGCCGCCGCGTTCTCCCGCGGCGCTCCCTCCACCGGCTCCAGGTCCGTCACCTTCACGTCCATGCGGAGCCCGTTCGCCTCCACGGTGGCGCGGCCGTCCCGAACCTCGATCACGGTGCCCTTCGCACCGCCGGCGCCGATCCGCACCGGCGTGCCCGGCTCCAGCCCCTCGGGGCGCCGCCGCGTCGCCTTCTCCCCCTCCGGCGCCCGCTCCCGCTGGCGACGCGCCGACTCCTCCACCTTCCGCCGCGCCGCCGTGGCCGCCTCGTCGAACGCCTCAGGATCGGCGCCTTGGCCGGCCGCCTCCCTCAGATCGGCGATGGCCTCCTCCACATCCCGGCGGGCGTTGAGCAGGAGGTCCCGTGCCTGCTGCCTGGCGCGCCGCTCGGCGTCCTCCTCCCGCCGGGCCACCTCCCGGCGCCGCTCGTCCAGCTCCTTCCGGAGCGCATCCGACTCCGCCCGCGCGGCCTCCGCTCCCCGGCGTTCCACCGCCGCCCGCTCGAGGGCCGACTCGAGCTCCCGCTCCTTCTCCTCCAGCTCGGTGAGGAGCTGGCTGACGTCCCGCTCGCCCCTGGGGAGCAGCCGTTCCGCGTCCTCCAGGATCGCCGGGCTGAACCCGAGCCGGCGCGCGATGGCCAGGCCGTAGCTGCGCCCGGGGATCCCCTTGAGGAGGCGGTAGGTCGGCTCGAGCCGCTCGGGATCGAACTGGAGCGACGCGTTCACCACCCCCGGCTCGTCGCCCGCCAGGAGCTTGAGCTGTCCCAGGTGCGACGTGGCGACCGTCATGGTCTCCCGCCGCGTCAGGTCCACCAGGATCGCCCGGGCCAGCGCCGCGCCCTCCGTCGGGTCCGTGCCGCTGCCG
This sequence comes from Gemmatimonadota bacterium, assembly GCA_019347975.1. Taxonomy (GTDB): domain Bacteria; phylum Gemmatimonadota; class Gemmatimonadetes; order Longimicrobiales; family RSA9; genus JAHWKI01. The sequence goes on along the minus strand of JAHWKI010000116.1, from coordinate 568 downwards.
ATCTCGTCGATCAGCACCAGCGACTCCCCGTCCGCCTCCTCCACGATCTCCTTGAGGTTGGCCAGGTGCGCGGAGAACGTGGACAGGCTCGCCTCGATGGACTGCTCGTCGCCGATGTCGGCGAAGACGTTGCGGAACAGGGGAAGGCGGGTCCCCTTCCCTGCCGGCGGGACGATCCCGGCCTGGGTCATGAGGCTCATCAGGCCGATCGCCTTCAGCAGGACGGTTTTTCCGCCCGTGTTCGGCCCGGAGACCAGGAGCGTCCGCTCCCCCGGCTCCATGCGCAGGTCGAACGGCACGGCGCCGCCTTCCTTGGCCAGGAGCAGCGGGTGCCGCCCGTCGACGACCACGTAGTCGCCACTCCCGTCGCTCAGCGACGGCGGCTCGGCGCCGTTCCCGGTCGCGTACCGGGCCCGGGCGTAGAGCGAGTCGAAGTCCACCAGCGCGTCCAGCGACTCCCTGAGCTCGCCGGCGTGCGGCCGCAGCGCCTCCGTCCGCTCCTCCAGGATGCGGTGGACCTCCCGCGCCTCGGCGATCTCGAGCTCCCGGACCCGGTTCATGAGCTCCA
>JAHWKI010000115.1 GCA_019347975.1 Gemmatimonadota bacterium | reverse complement strand
CGTAGCCGCCGATCTCCAGGTGCTCGAACGCGTAGGCGAAGGCGGCGAGCTTGCCGGGCGTGTCGGGGTGACCGAGGAAGAACGTGCCCCACTCGATGGCGCCGATCCGCATGGCCGCGTCCTTGAGGAGGGAGCGGTGCCCGCCGACCGCGTCGAGCCGCTCCTCGATCAGCGCCTGCTGGGCGCGCGACTCCTCCAGGTGGCCGGCGAAGAGGGCGGTCAGGGTCGGATACTCGTCCACCATCTCCTTGCCGGCCTCGAGGAGCTGGATGGACTGCGCCTCGATGGCGTGGGCGTCCGCGAGGTAGGTGCGGAGCAGGTCCTCCACGTCGTCCCGGGCGGTGTCCCGGAGCGACGCGTCCACCGTGCGGTCGAACAGGCCCTCGATCCGGTCCATCATGATCCGCTCCTCGTCCCGGATCGCCCGCGCCGCCGTGGCCACGTCCGCCTCTCCCGCGCGCTCGGCCGTTCGCGCCAGCAGGTCGTACGATGCCCACTCCAGCGCCTCGTAGGAGAGGGCGTGGGACGCCAGCTTGCCGGGTGTGTCCGGCTGCATGCGCCCCCACAGGACGAAGGCCTTCCCGCCCGCCCACATCACCGCGTCCTTCACGCGGGAGGGCGACGCATCGCGCTCCTCGAGCAGCCGCCTGATCCGCTCCTCGTGCGCCTCCGTCTCGCCCAGGTGCTCGCGGAACGCCCGCTCCAGCCCCGGCTCACCGGCGATGTCCGGCGCGGTGCGCATCTGGGCCAGCGACTGCTCCTCGATGGCGTGCGCGTCGGTGAGGTACTTGGTGAGCTGGTCCCGGATGTCGCGCGTCATGGTGGTCTCCTGTGCGGGTTTCGGCCGCACGGGAGATCGGCAATTCGAGTACCATCGCGGGATCTCACCGCCGGCCGGTTCGGCGAAGTGGCGGGTGGTCGTGGCCCCCTTGTTGCGCCTCCGCCAGGGATCTCGAACCCTCAACGGAGGTCCCATGGACCTGCTCACCTGGCTCATCGTGGGTCTGATCGCCGGCGTTCTCGCAGGGCTGCTGGTCGGCGGCGTCGGGCTCATCGGCAACATCGTCGTCGGAATCGTCGGCGCGTTCGTCGGCGGCTGGATCTTCGCCCAGCTCGGCGTGACCACCCCGTTCGGCGGGCTGGCGGGGACGATCTTCACCGCCTTCGTCGGTGCCGTGGTGCTGCTCGTGATCCTGAACCTCGTGACGCGGGGTCGACGGCGCGCGGTTTGACCGGCCGGCCGCCGGTCTGCGCCGGGTGATCTCCCGGGTCAGCCCCCCGGCCGCACCGGCGTCGCGCACCCCTCCCCCACCACCGTGGTCCACCGGCGGACGCGCCAGTCGGTGACGAGGCCGTTGAGCACGTACGGGTCCTCCCGGGCGAACCGCTCCGCGGCCGCCGGCGAGTCGCCGCGGAACAGCAGCACGGTGCCGTCCACCGGGTCCGCTAGCGCCCCCGCCAGCACCAGCTCGCCGCGCTCGGCCGCCGCCCAGGCGTGGGCCAGGTGGCGGTCGCGGAGCGGGGCCCGGCGGGCGACGTAGTCCTCCACGATGTCGTAGAACAGCAGGTAATGACCCACGAGGCGGCCTCCGGTTTGGTGCTCACAGCTCCAGCTCCCACGTCTGACCCACCAGGTCGCGACCGAAGCTCCGGTGCGGCTCCTCCGCGACCAGCTCGTATCCCTCCCGCTCGTACAGGCGACGGGCGGCGTGCAGAACGCTGTTCGTCCAGAGCGTGATCCGGCGGTAGCCGGCCCGCCGGGCGAAGCGCGTGCACTCGGCCACCAGCCGGCCGCCGATCCCCAGGCCCCGCGCCGTCGGCTCCACGAGCAGCAGCCGCAGCTTCGCCACACCGTCCCGCTCCGGGTGCCGGACCAGGAACACCGATCCGGCCGGCTCCCCCTCCCGCTCCGCGATCCAGCAACGCTCCCACGCGGGATCGTACTCCCGGATGAACCGCGCCACGATCTCCGCCACCAGCGCCTCGAACGTCTCGTCCCACCCGTACTCCCGGGCGTAGAGCACCCCGTGTCGGTGGACCACCCACCCCATGTCCCCCGGCTGGTGCGGCCGCAGGATGTACGGCACCCGGTGCTCCGTCGGCGCCGACAGCAGCCCCTGGATCGCGCCCATCGCGTCCAGCAGCCGCCGCTGCTCCTCCTCCGAGAACGGCGCCAGCAGGGCCTCGATCTCCCCGCGCGACGCCGCGTTCAGCTCCGCGAACGCCGCCTCCCCCCGGGCACTGAGCCACACCAGCGTCGTACGCCCATCCGTCTCCGACGGCCGCTTCTCGATCAGACCCCGCTCCGCGAAGCCACGCAGGATCCGGCTCAGGTACCCCGCGTCCAGACCCAGCTCCCCGCTCAGGTGCGTGGCCGTCGTCCGCTCGTGGTGCGCCAGCTCGTAGATCACCCGCGCCTCCGTCAGCGAGTACGGGCTCTTGAGCAGCCCCTCCCGCAGCACACCGATCTGCTGCGTATAGAACCGGTTGAAGCGGCGCACCGCTTCGACTCGCTGGTGGAGCTCCGGTTGGGGCATGGCGTCCAGGGCGGAGGTGGGTGGTGCTGGACACCGTACGGCAGTTTAGTTGCCGATGTCAAGTATCTTCGCAAGCCGGGCCGCGGTCATTCCTCTGACAGCTCCGCCAGCGCGATGGCCCCCACGCCGTCGGCGCCGGGGGTCACCATGCGACGGTGGTAATCGAGCTGACCGAGGTGGTAGCCGAGGTGGGCCACCAGGTGGACCAGGTAATCGGCCGTCCGAACGGTGCGACCGAGCACGGCCTCGGGATACTGGCCGGTCGCCTGCTCCGGGGCCAGGCGCGCGAGCGAGGACTCCACGGCGTCGATCGCGGCCTGAACGCGCCCGCTCACCTCGGCGCGCGTGAGCCCGCGGTCCGCGAACTCGGCGTCCCGGTCGCGCACGTACCCGGTTCCGCCGAGGACGGCGCCGATGTAATGCTGGAGGTTCCCGGCGAGGTGCAGGGCGAGCGTGCCGCCGGAGTTGGGCAGCCCCGGCACTTCGCGCCAGAGCAGCTCGTCATCGGGGTAGGCCTCGACCTCCCGCCGTACGGTGCGGAGCTCGCGGGCCAATACCCGCCGGATCGCGCCGGTCTCTGTCATCCGTTCCTCCCTCTGCAGGATACGCTGCGGCGGTTCAGGGACCGTCGCGCCGCGGATTCAGCGGCTCCACCCCTCGTCCGCCGTCGGCCCGTAGATCGGCGGCAGCGGCACGTCCAGCAGCCGGAGGTAGACCGTGAGCTGTCCGCGGTGATGGATGAGGTGGTTGAGGCTGGCCGTAGTCTCGAAGCTCTAGCGCGGCGTCCCGTCCAGGTCCATCGACGGCTCCCGCAGCGACTGCGGGATCCACCCGGCATCCAGACGACGAGCTGCGCCAGGTGAGCGAGGGCGAACGACTTCTCGTGCGGCTTCCAACGGCCCTGCTCCGACGGCACCCGCTCCAGCAGGCGCCGCGTCTTGGCCATCTCGATATCGAACTCGTCCAGCGGGATCGCGGGCTCTGACATGACAGCGCTCGTTCCAGGGATCGGGGACCGGCCTGACGCCGAAGGTCGGGTGACGGGGTGGCCCGGTCAACGTGAGGGCTGGTCGGGCCAGCGTCCGAGGGAGGCGCGGGTAGCATTGACGCGCCGCCCGCGCGGCCCATCTTGGATCGCGCGAAGCCCGTCCTTTTCCACACGTCCACCCGCCGGAGGCGAGAAGCCACATGATGGTCGCGCTGCGCATCATCCACATCGGGTCGGGCGTGTTCTGGGCCGGCTCCCTGCTCTTCCTGGCCTTCTTCCTGGCGCCGGCGATGGGCAGGGCCGGCCCCGACGGCGGGCGCGTCATGCAGGAGCTGCAGAAGGCGCGGCTGATGCACGTCATGCCGGTGGTCGCGCTGCTGACGATCCTGTCCGGGGCCTGGATGATGTGGACGCTGTCGGGCGGGCTCCACGCGCGGTTCTTCCGCAGCGGCTACGGCATCTCCCTGACCATCGGAGCGGCCGCCTCGATCCTCGCGTTCATCATCGGGCTCGCCGTGATGCGCCCGACCCAGCTCCGAATAGGCGAGCTGGCGGGGCGGATGGCGGGCGCCATGGACGACGAGCGGCCTCGCCTGGGCGCCGAGATGACGAGGCTGCGGACGCGGGCGGCGCGGGCGACCCTGGCGACGGCGTGGCTGCTCATCGTCGCCATCGTGACGATGGCCGCGGCGCGCTACATATAAGCCTCGCTTCGCGCGAGCCAACTCTCGTACTCGACGAGGGCGGGTACATCCGTCTCGACATTGAGCGCGGCATTCGAGCGAAAGGTCGCACGCATGGCCGCGCCCGCCCGTCGGAATCGACTTTTCGCTCGTTATCCGGGACATTGATCGTAAGCGGCGTCGGGGAATCCACCGGTTACGACATTTCGCTCGCCCGGCGCGTGGCGGCCAGAGTTCCTCGTTCGCCTCAGCTCGCCCTCGCCGGGCCTCTTGCGCTCACCCCCGGACCGCGCGCATATAGTCACAACTCAACTAAAGGGGCGGACATGGGATCCGAATCGCTCGCGGAGTTCGAGCTGCTCGTCATGCTGGCCGCGCTTCGGCTGGGGCCGAACGAGGCGTACACGGTATCGATCGTGGAGGACATCCGGGGCAGGACGGGGCGGTCCGTGCGCCGGGCGAACGTGTTCACGGCGCTGCGGCGGCTGGAGGAGAAGGGGCTGGTCTCGACGCGGCTGGGCGACCCGCGGCCGGAGCGCGGGGGCCGGCCGCCGCGGCTGGTGGCGGTGACGGGCGAGGGTGCGGCGGCTGTGCATGCGACGACGCGGGCGATCCAGGCGATGGTCGGCGACCTGGCGCTGGGAGAGGCTCGCGCGGCGGCGGGAGCGACGGAGAGCCGGGGTTGAGCGCCCCCGGCTGGGCGCGGTGGCTCCTCGGCCGGCTGGCGGGGGCCGATCGGGTGGACGAGGTCCTCGGGGACCTGGAGGAAACGCACCGGGATCGTGTCGCGCGCCGCGGCCGCCCGCTCGCGAGCGTGCTGACCGCGCTCGAGACGCTGGACATGGCGGCCGCGCTGCTGCGGGAGCCGAGGCGCGGCCGCCGTGCCTTTCGGACGCCGGCCCGAGCGGACATCCGGTCCGCGAGCCGGTCGAAGCGGGCGGCCGTTTCATGGCTGGACCTGAAGCTCGGCGCCCGGATGCTCTCCCGCTACCCCGGCGTGACGATCGTGGGTGGGCTGGCGATGATGATCGGGGTGGGGCTGGGCGCGGGCTACCTCGAGATCGTGAACGACTTCCTCCATCCGAATCTCCCGCTGGAGGACGGGGACCGGATCGTCGGGGTCCAGACCTGGGATGCGGCGGAGAACGATCCCGAGCTCCGGACGCTCCACGACTTCCTCGTGTGGCGGGACGAGGTCGCGTCGATCCAGGACCTCTCCGCGTACCGGTCGATCGAGCGGAACCTCGGCCCGACCGGCGGTGATGCCGAGCCGGCGAGAGGCGCCGAGATCACGCCATCGGCGTTCCGGGTGACGCGGGTCCGCGCGCTGCTCGGCCGGCCGCTGATCGATGAGGACGGGCGGGAGGGCGCGCCGCCGGTCGTCGTGCTCGGACACCGGCTGTGGCGGAGCCGCTTCGGCGGCGACGCGGGGATCGTGGGAGAGAGGGTCCGGCTCGGAGCCTCGACCGGCGTGGTGGTCGGCGTCATGCCCGAGGGGTTCGCCTTTCCGGTGAGCCACGACTTCTGGACGCCGCTCCAAGTGGATGCCCTGTCGTACGCCCCTCGAGAAGGCCCGCCCATCCGGATCTTCGGCCGGCTCGCCCCCGGCGCCACGCTCGAAGAGGCGCGCGCGGAGCTGACCGCGCTGGGCTCGCGCGCGGCGGCGGATCTCCCGGCGACGCACGAGCACCTCCGCCCGAGGGTGGTACCGTACACCGAGCTGTTCGTCGGCGGCGGGGGGAGCGGAAGGGCGTACGCGGTGCAGTTCCTCTTCGTCGTCGTCCTGCTCATTCTGGCGTCGAACGTGGCGACGATGGTGTTCGCCCGCACCGCCACCCGGGAGAACGAGATCGGCGTGCGATTCGCCCTCGGCGCGAGCCGCGGCCGGATCCTCGCCCAGCTCTTCGCCGAGGCGCTCGTGCTCGCGCTGGCGGCGGCCGCCATCGGCGTCGCGATCGTCGCTCAGGGCGCGGGGTGGGTGACGCGGCTGTTCTGGCAGGTCACCGAGCGCGAGACCCCCTTCTGGCTCGACGGCCGGCTGAATCCCACGACGGTGCTCTACGCCCTGCTCCTCGCCGTCCTGGCGGCGGTCGTCGCGGGCGTCCTCCCGGGCCTCCGCGCGACGCGGCCGGGGCTACAGACGCGCCTCGGCCACCCCGCCGGCGCGAGCGGCTCCGCGATGCGGTTCGGCGGGCTGTGGGGCGCCGTCATCGCCGTCCAGGTGGCGCTGGCCGTGCTGGTCCTGCCGCCGGCCATCATCGCGATCTCCGCGCTGGCCGAGGCCGAGCGCGCGGACGCCGGGTTCCCGACCGACGAGTATCTCTCCGCCCGCATCGAGCTGGACCCGGAACGGCCGCCCGCGGACCCGTCGGCCGGCGAGGAATTCGCTGCCGCGTTCGAAGCGAGATACGAGGAGCTGCGGCGGCGCCTGCTGGAGGAGCCGGGCGTCTCGGGGGTGACGTTCGCGACCCGGCTCCCGGGGATGGACCATCCCAACCCCTTCGTCCAGGTGGACAGCGGCGGGGCCGGGGCGGGAATAACCGCGCCGCGGTGGGTCATGTCTACATCGGTCGACCCGACCTTCTTCGACGCGTTCGGGGCCGGGATCGTCGCGGGCCGCGGACTGCGCTCCGGCGACGCGGCCGCCGACCCGCCCGTCGTCGTGGTCAACGAGACGTTCGTGAGGCAGATCCTGCGGGGCAGGAGCGCCATCGGCCGGCGGGTCCGGTCCACGGGCCGCGTGCCGGGGCCGTGGCAGGAGATCGTGGGCGTCGTGAGCGACCTCGGGATGGACACGGACCGGGACGCGTTCCATCCCGGGAGGGGGCCGGGGATCTACCACCCGCTGCGCCGCGGCGACCTGGCGGCGGGCGGCTCCCGCTCCGTGCGCGTGGCCTTCCACGTGCGCGGCGACCCGGCCGCCTTCGCGCCGCGTCTGCGCGAGCTCGCCCGCGCCGTGGACCCGTCGCTCCGGCTCTACGACGTCCTCCCCCTCGACCGCCCCCTCGACGCGGGCAACCGAACGCAGAGGCTCGTGGCCCGCTTCGCCAGCTGGACGACGGCGCTGGTCGGCGCGATCGCGGTCCTGATCTCGATCGCCGGAACGTACTCCGTGATGTCCTTCACCGTCTCGCGCCAGACACGGGAGATCGGCATCCGCATCGCCCTCGGCGCCGACCGCCGCCGGATCGTCCGCGCCGTCTTCTCGCGCGCCATGCTCCAGATCGGCGCCGGACTCCTCGTCGGCACTGCCGCCTGGTTCTACTTCATGGTCTATGTGCTGGGCGGCGGCGACGAGATCGGGCTGCTGGTGACGACCGCCGGCGTCCTCATGCTCGTGGGCCTGGCCGCCTGCGGCGTACCCGTCCGCCGCGCGCTCCGGATCCAGCCGACGGAGGCGCTGCGGGAGGTCGGCTGAGAGTGGCCCGGAGGTGGCTCACTCGAAGACGACCGTCTCCCGGCCGACCTCCACCTCGCCGTACCTGAGGCCGCCGGCGCGCTCGTAGACGTGAAGGACGGCGCCGGTGGTGGCCAGCTCCGTGTCGACGAGGCGGAAGCTGCGCGGGATCGTGCCTTCGCCGAACAGGCGCTTGCCGGTGCCGAGCACGACGGGGAACTGCCAGATGCGCAGCGTGTCGACCAGGTCGTGCGCGAGCAGCGTCTGGAGGAGGTCGCCGCTGCCGTGGACCTGGATCTCGCCGCCGTCCTGCGCCTTGAGCCTGGCCACTTCCTCGGCGACGTCGCCCTCGAGCAGGGTGGAGTTGCTCCATTCGAGGGTCTCGAGCGTCCGCGAGGCGACGAACTTCGGCCGGGTGTTGAGCGCCGTGGCGATCTCGTCCGCCGGGTCGGTGGACTTCGGCCAGGAGCCCGCGAAGATCTCGTAGGTCCTGCGGCCGAGGAGGAAGGCGCCGGCTCGTTTGGTCCACTCGGTCATGACCTCGCCGATCTTCTCGTCGAAGAAGGGGACCAGCCAGCCGCCGTGCTCGAACCCGGCGTCGCGGTCCTCGTCGGGGCCGCCGGGCGCCTGCATGACGCCGTCCAGGGTCAGGAACGTGCCCACAACCAGCTTTCTCATGGTCCCGTTCTCCTGTCGTTCCCGTGGATCGGCCAGTATCGCGTCTGACTCACAGCGGCGCTACGGGGCCGCTCGCCGCTCCTGAAGCTTTGCCATCACGGCGGTCTTCCGGGCGCCGACATCCCGGGGCCGCGGGCTCTCCGCGCATCTCTCGCAATTCAGCTCATGGCCGACCCGGCCGCCGCACCCTTCGTGCTCGTACACGATGGGGCCCCCTCGGGGGCCGCCCAGCGGTCGCCCCATTCGGTCAGCGCGATGATCACGGGCTTGAAGTCGAGCCCCTTCTCGGTCAGGTGGTACGTCGGATGGCCGCCCGGGCCGTCGGCCGTGGCCATGAGGCCGGATTCCACGAAATGCTTCAGCCGCGCGGCGAGGACGTTCGGGGCGATGTCGAGGCTCTTCTGGAAATCGGTGAACCGCGTCATGCCGGCGAAGGCCGCGTTGCGGAGGATGAGCAGGCTCCAGCGCTCGCCAGCGATCTCGAGCGCCCGGGCCGCGGAGCACACTTCCCTGTCATAGGTCCGACCAAGCATGAACGGATGCTAGCCCAGGTACTTGCATGACGCAAGTCAGCGTACTATCGTGACGCAAGTAGGAGCGCGGTCGTCGGGATACCCTCATGAAAGGACGAACAGGCGATGACGAAGCATGTGACCGGCACACGGGAAGAGTGGCTTGCGGCCCGGCTCGAGCTGCTGGAAGCGGAGAAGGAGCTGACGCGGCGGAGCGACGAGCTGTCCCGTCGTCGTCAGGAGCTGCCGTGGGTGCCGGTCGAGAAGGAGTACCGGTTCGAGACGGGCGAGGGCAGCGCGTCGCTGGCGGACCTGTTCGGCGGGCGCTCGCAGCTCATGGTCTACCACTTCATGTTCGGTCCGGATTACAAGGCGGGGTGTCCGTCCTGCTCGGCGATCGCGGACGGGTTCGACGGCTCCGTCGTCCACCTGGCGAACCACGACGTCGCCTTCTGGGCGGTGTCGCGCGCGCCGCTCGAGAAGCTGGAGGCGTACAGGGAGCGGATGGGGTGGACGTTCCCGTGGGCGTCGTCGCTCGGGAGCGACTTCAACTTCGACTTCAACGCCTCGTTCACCCCGGGGCAGCAGCAGGAGGGGGCCATCGAATACAACTTTCGGCGCGAGGGTCCGGCGCCGGAGGGCACGCCGCTCCCGGAGCCCGTAGTCCAGCTGGCGACGATGTCCGGCACCGACGCGGCGACGTACACCCGCGAGCGGCCGGGCCTGAGCGCGTTCGCGCTCGCGGACGGCGTCGTCCATCACACGTATTCGGCCTACTCGCGCGGGGTGGACGGGGTGTGGGGCATGTACCAGTGGCTCGACCGGGCGCCGCTGGGGCGGAACGAGAGCAGGCCGTGGTGGCGGCGGCACGACGAGTACGGCGGGGGGTGAGCGAACTCACTCCCATGATTTTGACCCATCCGGCCATTCGTCCGCCCCGCCGCCGGAGTAACCTTCAATTCAAATTCAAATTTTAGAATTTTGTAATTGAGAGGTAGGGGGCGCAGTGGCGAGGTACGATCCGGAGAAAATGGCGGTGTACCGCCTCGCGCGTGCTCATACGCGAGCGATCCGTGACCTGATCGCTGGAGCGCGGACCGTCGGGTTCTCGGACCTCGTGAATCAGATCCGCCGTTCCGCCGCATCCATGACGGCGAACATCCAGGAGGCGGGAACACAGCGGATGCCGGCGAAGCGCGCGTATTACTTCGAAATCGCGAAAGGTTCCGCGTCCGAATGCTGGGGCCACACCGACAACTTCGTGGACTTCGGCCTTGCGCCCGAGAGTGCGATCACCGGCATCCGCGATCTCCAGAATCAGATCATTGCGCTGCTCACAACGATGATCCGGAACGCGCGAGCGGACGCCGCAGAAGGGTAGGGAACGCACCGACTTGCAATTCAAAACTTGAATTTGAATTCGAATTACGATATTTCGCTCGCTCAGGCAGGCGTCAGGCGCGCGGCCCGGACGGCCCGGCCCGCACCGGCGCTCTAGCGGCATCCACTCCGAAGTCCCGGGCTCCGGCGCCGCGCCGAGCTGCGGTAGGCGAGCAGGCCGGCGCTCAGGCGGGGCAATGGGCGCGCTCGATGTTCAATGATCAATGTCCACGTCGCGCGCCCATTCCCGGAACTCCAGGCGCTGCTCGGGTGTGAGGATCGCCTCGATTTCCTGGTGGACGGAATCCACGGCCGCGCCGAGCTGCGCGTGGATCATCTGCCAGGCATGCCGCAGCGTGGCGTGGCGGCCCGCGATGATGGAATCGATCTGGCGACGCTGATCGGCGCTCAGGTCGAGGCGCTCCTCGAGCGACGCCATGGTCATCTCGTGCAGCGCGGCCGCGGGCCCGGGCCGGTGGGTCGGGAGAAGGTGCCGGTCGATCGCGACGCCCAGCACCGCGCCGAGCACCAGCAGCGACAGCGCGCCCAGCACGGCCCTCGCCTTCGACGGCCTCATCGCTCGGCCTCGCGGGTTGCGACCAGCCTCAGCAGCGCGGCCGCGGGCGGTGGCTCCGCCGGCGTGCTCAGGAGGCTGGCGAGCAGCGGGTCGTCGGGGGCGAGCGCGGCGGTGAACGCGGCCGCTTCGGTCGGGGCGCGCGGCGGCCGGTCATCGAGCAGCAGGGCCCCGCCCAGCAGCGCGAGCACGGCGCTGGCGGCCAGCAGGAACGCCGCATCGGACACGCCGCGCCACCACGGCTCGCGAGCCCCGAACGCCGCCGCGACGGAACGCGCCGCCAGGTCCTCCCAGTACGCGGGATCGTCCGGCAGACGCGTGCCGGGCCGTCGTCCAGTGCTCATGGCTCCTCCGTTCCCCGTTCCGCGCCGAGCCGCGCCCGCAGCGCTTTCTTCGCGCGGTGCGCGTGTACCCGGACCGTCGCCTCGTTGATCCCCAGCATCGCACCGGCCTCCGCGCTCGTGAACCCTTCGATCGCGGTCAACCGGAAGCACGCGCGCTGCATCGGCGACAGCTCCTCCAGCGTGGCATGGATCCGATCGGTGACGTCGATCTCGAGGACCTCGCGCGGCTCGTCGTCGACGACGTCACC
>JAHWKI010000328.1 GCA_019347975.1 Gemmatimonadota bacterium | reverse complement strand
GGAAGATGTTCCTGGCGGGGAGCTGGGGTGCCGACTTCCACCCCGAGCTCCGGCCCCTGGAGAACGAAGTGGTGCTGCTGCCGCACAAGGGGACGGACGTGTTCGAGACGGACCTTCCGAGCCACCTCGAGCGACTCGGCGTGTCGCACCTCGTGATCGCTGGGATGACGGCGAACCTGTGCTGCGAGAGCACCGGCCGCCACGCGGCGGAGGCGGGCTTCGACGTCACGTTTCTCTCGAATGCGATCGGCTCCGAGAGCGTTCCCTCCTACGAGGCCGCCGTCCATCTGAACTATCCACTGATCGGCAACGCCGTTCTGAAAGTGGAGGAATTCCTGGAGGCGCTGGACGCACCGGTTGGAGGTTCGACCCCTGTCGAGGCGGGCGATACGGTGAAGGGCTCCGACCACATGGACATCGGAAAGGTGGAGGTGGTGGCCGGGGCCACGGAGGAGCACGAGGCGCACCTGCTCGTGCCGCGGGGAAAGATCTTCAAGACGGACACCTACATTCCCATGGACGCCGTCGTGAAGCGGGCTGGAACGGAGGTCTTCATCAACGTGCCGAAGCTGGTCGTCGGCAAGATGCCGTGGACGGAGCCGCCGACGACCGCGGTGCGGCGGGAGAAGCAGGGTCCCCCGGCCGCGGCGGTGGAACGCCTGTACGGGTCGCGCTCTCCGTCCGCTCAGGGCTGACGCCCGGCTCCCGATGAACCGGCGTGCGGCGCTCAGCGTGGCTCGGCGATCAGCGCGGTGTCGGTCCGGTGGAGGATCACCGCGAGGGTGACCAGCAGCAGGAGCGCGGAGACCGGGATCAGGACCTGGAACACCGTGATGAACAGCGAGGAGACCTGGAGGCCGAGGATCAGGATGATCGCGGGGGCACAGCAGGCGCTGCCCGCCAGCAGCGCCGGAACGCTCGCGAGGACCCCGGTCGACCGGTTGAAACGGCACGCCTTCGGCTGGCGCAACGCCATCCAGGTGACGGTCAGATTCAGCCCGGCGAGACCGGCGAGCACCAGCCCGATGAGAATGTTGAGCGGCGAAAGCAGGATCGTGAGCCCCGGCACCGTCACCTGCGCGATCGCCTCGAACGTGATGGCGCCCGAGCGGTCGAACATCCGGGTCCAGTCCGTGGTCAGCAGCTGGTACCTCCTCCCGCCCAGGGAGATGTCCTGGAGCGCCACCAGGAACAGAACGAGGTAGACCGCTCCGATCACCAGCGCGAGGCGCCGGTAGAACGGCACGGCCAGGATCGTTCTGAGCGTGTGCAGGAGACGGGGCAGGGCGCCTCCCCCCACGTCAGGCCGACTCGCTGTCCGGATAGAACGCCTGCCAGGCGAAGAAGAACGCTTCGATCGGGATCACCGGCTCGAGCGGCAGCGCGTTCGCTGCGTATGCCCGGCCCCCGATCTCGTACCTCCCGTCCGCTCGCGCCGAGACCTCCGCATCGCGGCCGTTCGTGGCGTAGATGTACCCGGTCCCCAGCGCCCCGTCGTAGACGGCCACGAAATGTGCGGTGGACTGAACCCGTTCGCGGGCCAGGTCCGCCAGGACGAAATACACGCTCCGCTCGGACGTCCGGCCGCCCACGACCATCTCCTTCTGATGGTGCTCACGGGAGCTGTGCATCAGCGGGAAAATGGCCCGGTCCTGCGCGTAATAGCCGCCGATGGGATTGTACCGCCCGTACGGGTCGCGGGTGTAATTGCGAAGGTGCCCCGTCCGTTCGCTCAGGACTCTGGTCCGCGGGTACGCCGCGCGCCACCGCTCCCAGGTGGTCCAGGTCACGTCGACCTCGGCCAGCGTGCGGCCACGGTGCTCGCCCGTGAGGCCGGTGGCGGCGATCTGTGAGAAAAAGCTCCCGCTCTCGCGATCGAACATCACCAGATTGCTGTTGAGCAGCTGCCCCGATACGCCGAGCGTGGCGGTGCCCCGCTTGAATCCCTGCGCCGTGGCGGTCAGCGGGCAGTACGTGATGGCGACGTTCAGATCGCCGACGCGATCGTTCACGATCTCGTGTTGCACCACGATCTGATGCGGGTACGCCCGCGCCTCGCCGCCGTGGTGAAAGCCGATCACCATATCCCCCGGATCCAGATCCGCGTCATCGGCGCTCACGAACCGGGGGCGGTCGATCGACGGGATTCCATCCGGCGGCGGCCCGCCGGACATCATGAACTCGACGTACGCGTCGATCTCGTCCCCGAGCACGTACGGCGTCTCCGCGAACGGCAGCGTCGGGTCCCCCGTGGACGCCGAGCTCAGGCGCGCCAGCCCGACCAGAGCCATCGCCGCGAGCGGGGCGAATACGAAAAGCTTCGGCGACGGCCTCATGACTTCTCCTCCCTCGTTTCCAACGGTCGCTGCTGCTTCCCGGGGGCCTCCACCCTCTCCCGACGCCAACCGGAGAGGGAGCCCTGTGGTTCCCCGGCCGCCGGTCGCCGCGTGCTGGCGCTTTCCCGAACGGGGACGGGGACGGGGTGGCCAAGGCTCGTGACGCTCAGAACACGGATGCAACAGTAGGAGTCTGTAGGGGTCGATCTGCTGCTACGGATGCAACAGATATGGAACGCAGATTGCAGGCCACACGCGCTTGATATCGCAGGAGCGGCGGGCGTGGGAGGGTGCCGAGCGCACCGCCTTTGCCGACGGCACGGAAGGGAGGCTCGTCATGGCGGATTGGGGTCGGAAGGTGGACTGGAGCGCGGCCGTCTGGGCGGGGATCATCTCGGGCGCCGTGTTCATGATGCTGGAAATGATCATGGT
>JAHWKI010000114.1 GCA_019347975.1 Gemmatimonadota bacterium | reverse complement strand
GGCAGGTGCTGCTGGGCGAGGACCGGGAAGAGGTTCTCGGGGTCCGCGTTGGGCAGCACGTCGACGGAGGCGATGAACGCCCGGCCGACCAGCCCGATGAGGATGGCGCCGGCGCCCATGAGGACGTTCCAGAGGGTGCCGATGAACGCGGCGAAGCGGAGCTGGCGCGGGTCGTCGATGGACATGTAGCGCACGAGGATGTGCGGGTTGCCGGGCGAGCCGAGGCCGATCCCGACGAAGCCGAGGAAGGCGCCGAAGGAGAGGGCGAGGGGGTCCGGCAGGGCGGCGTCCGTCGCCTGGAGCTGGGCCATGACGGCATCCCACCCGCCGAAGTCTCCGACGGCGAGGAGCGGCAGGGCGAGGAGAGCGAACAGCATGATCACGGCCTGGACCGTGTCCGTCAGGCTCACCGCCATGAACCCGCCCAGGACGGTGTAGCCCAGCACGATCCCGGCGGTGAGAAGGATCCCGGTCCCCGGCGACAGGCCGAAGCTGGCGCCGATCGCCTTCCCGCCCCCGACGAACTGGGCGGCCACGTACGCCACCATGAAGAGGAGGATGACGCCCGCGAGGGCGATCCGGAGGGCGCCGCGGTCGCGGAAGCGGTCGGCGAAGAAGTCCGGGAGGGTGATGGAGTCGTAGTGCTGGGAGAAGC
Source organism: Gemmatimonadota bacterium (assembly GCA_019347975.1). GTDB lineage: Bacteria > Gemmatimonadota > Gemmatimonadetes > Longimicrobiales > RSA9 > JAHWKI01. The sequence continues at coordinate 10,692 of JAHWKI010000114.1, read as the reverse complement.
GGCGGAGGCGCGGCGCGTAGAACACGAACAGCAGCGCCTCCACCACGGTGTAGCCCGCGACGGCCCACAGGGCGGGTGCCCCGCGGGTGAAGGCCATGCCCGTGACGCCGAGGAGCAGCCACGAGCTGCGGCCGGAAACGACGGCGGAGAGGGCGACGACGAACCGGTTCATCCGTCGTCCGCCCAGGAAGAACTCGGACAGGCCGGCGGAGGAGAACCGTGCGGACCAGAGGCCGATGCCGATCATGAGGCCCAGGTAGCCGACGAACGCGGCCACCGCCCAGCCGGAGACCTCGAGGGCGGGGGCGGTTGAGGCGACGGCGTCCTGGAGGGGGAGGATCATGGGCACGGGTCGGGGGCTCGACTTCGACCTTCGCGGCGGGAAAGTGGGCCCGGAAGCCGAGGTTCGCAAAGGGACGGTCGGCGAGGGGGAGCCCGCGATTCCCTGTTCTCGCGCCGTCGCTCGGCATATAGTAGGGCACTCCCCCTCACAAACGAATATGACCGCCATCGAAAACGGCAAGCCGTCGTGGGACGACGTTCATCCGTACACCGTGGTCCGGGTGCTCGCGGCGCGGGCCCGCGGGATGGTCGGGCGGCTGCGCTGGCTCGTGCCACGCCGGGATACCCGAAAGCTTGCGGCGAGCGAGCGGCATTTCCGGTCGCTGATCGAGAATGCGCTGGATACGATCACGGTCATCGAGGCCGACGGGACGATCCGCTACGAGAGTCCGTCGGTCGAGCGGGTGCTCGGGTTTAGGCCGGAGGAGCTACTGGGGCGGAACGTCTTCGAGTACGTGCACCCGCAGGACCGGCCGAGGGTGCTGCAGGAGTTCGAGCGGCTTCTGACGGAGCCGGGACGGGTGCAGTCGATGGAGCTGCGCTTCCGCCACATCAGCGGGACGTGGCGCATGATGGAGGTCATCGGGCGCAACCTGCTCGCCGACCCAGCGGTGGGCGGCGTGGTGGTGAACGCCCGCGACATCACGGAGCGGAAGGCGGCCGAAGCCCAGCTGCTGTACGACGCGTTCCACGACAAGCTGACCGGGCTCCCGAACCGCGCGCTGTTCATGGACCGGCTGGCGCAGTCGATGCGGCGGAGCCGTCGCGACGGGCACCCGAGGTTCGCCGTGCTGTTCCTCGACGCCGACCGGTTCAAGCTGGTGAACGACAGCCTGGGCCACAGCGCCGGGGATCGTCTGCTGGTACAGCTGGCGGTGCGGCTGGAGGAGGCGATCCGCCCCGGCGACACGGTGGCCCGGCTCGGCGGCGACGAGTTCACGATCCTGCTGGAGGGCATCACGAGTCTGCGGGCGGCGGAGCGGGTGGCGGAGCGCATCTATCAGCAGCTCGAGGCGCCGTTCGACTTGGACGGGCAGGAGGTCTTCGCAACGGTCAGCATCGGGGTGGCGGCGGGGCACAGCCGCTATGAGAAGCCCGAGGAGCTCCTGCGGGACGCGGACCTGGCCATGTACCGGGCAAAGTCGCTCGGGCGAGCGCGGCACGAGGTGTTCGACCGGGCGTTGCACGAGCGCGCCCTTTCAGCGCTGCGCACCGAGACCGAGCTTCGTCACGCGCTGCAACGTGGGCTGATGCGCCTGCACTACCAGCCCATCGTGGAGCTCCGGACCGGCGAGTTGAAAGGCTTTGAGGCGCTGGTCCGCTGGCGTCACCCTACCCGCGGCCTCCTGCACCCCGGCGAGTTCCTGCCGGCCGCCGAGGAGAGCGGCCTGATCGTTCCCCTCGGCTGGTGGGTGCTCGAGCACGCGCTCCGCGAGGTGTGCCGCTGGAGGGAGGAGAACGGCCCGGACTGCCCCTTCGTCACGGTCAATCTCTCGGCGCGGCAGTTCGCCCAGCCGGAGCTCGTCCACAAGGTGGCGGAGGTCATGCGGCGGACGGAGACCCCGGGCCGGCTCCTGAAGCTGGAGCTCACCGAGAGCACCGTGATGGACCGGCCGGAGGAAGGCGCGTGGACGCTGGGCCGGCTCCGGGAGCTCGGGATCGGCCTCTGCATCGACGACTTCGGCACCGGCTACTCGTCCCTCGGCTATCTCCACCAGTTCCCTGTGGACACCCTGAAGGTGGACCGGTCGTTCGTCGCGCGGCTCCACAGGGAAGGGCCCGATTCGGCGCTCGTACGGACCGTGGTCCGGCTCGGCCGGGACCTGGGCCTGGATGTGATCGCGGAAGGGATCGAGACCGAGGAGCAGCACGAAGCCCTGCGTTCCCTCGGCTGCGGCTACGGCCAGGGGTTCCATTTCTCAAAGCCGGTCCCGCCGCGGCTCGCCCGCAAGATGGTCAGGATCGGTCGATCGTGGTGACCGGGAGCCGCTGAAGCGCCCGGAACGAGATCGTCGGGCGCCACTCGGGATCGCCGGCGAGCCGGAGCCGCGGGAACCGCCGCCGCAACGCGCGCAAGGCGAGGCCGGCTTCCATCCGCGCCAGGGCGGGGCCCATGCAGAAGTGGGTTCCCAGCCCAAAGGCCAGGTGACGGCCGCCGGCGCGCCCGATGTCGAGGCGGTCGGGCTCGGTGAACACCTCGGGGTCCCGGTTCGCGGCTCCGAGCACCAGGCCGACGGCGTCCCCCTCTTCGAGCGTATTCCCGCCCAGGGCCAGGTTCTCGGCGGCGAACCGGAAGGTCATCTGGATCGGGCTGTCGTAGCGGAGCAGCTCCTCCACGGCGGAGGGGAGGACCGCCTCCTCCCGACCCAGCCGCCGCCATTCGTCCGGGTTCCGGAGCAGGGCCAGGACGCCATTGCCGAGGAGGCCGACCGTCGTCTCGTGGCCGGCGCTCAGCAGGAGCATGGCGTTGGCCATTACCTCGTCCTCCCGCAGACGGTCCCCGGCGCGCCGCGCGAGGAGCATGCGGCTGATGAGGTCCTCTCCAGGGTCGGCGCTCCGGTCCCGCACGATGTCCTCGAGGTAGGCCAGGAGCTCCCGGGCCGCGTCCCCGGCCCGCGTTACGCCGGTCACCGAGCGGCGGGGGTCCGTGGCGGCGATCAGGTCATCGGACCAGGCGCGGACGAGCCCATGGTCCTCCTCCGGGAGCCCGAGGATGGCGGCGATCACGTGCACGGGGAGCGGGGCAAGCACGCCGGACATCAGGTCCACTTCGGCACCCTCGGGCACGGCGCTGATCAGCCGGTCTACCGTCGCTTCCACGTGGGCGCGGCGGCCCTGTACGAAATCGGGGGAGAACGCGGTGGCGAGGAGCGTCCGGAGCCGGTGGTGGTCCGGGGGATCGTTGAACAGGACCATGCTGCGGCCGAGAGTGCGGATCCATCTCGGCTCGGCCGGATTCCGTCCGCGTGTGCCGGGACGGGTGCGCAGCAGCCGGTCATCGGCCAGGCACCCGGCCACGTCCTCGTAGCGGAAGACGTAATAGCAGCGAGATATCGCAGGGAAGGGGGGAACGCCGTGGTGCACGGGCTCGACGGTACGAAATCTGTGATACTGCGGGTAGGGATCCGCCAGGAAGACGGGGTCGAACGGGTCGAAGTGCGAGAGAGATAGCTCGTCTCCAGCCATGCCGGCGCACCCCACCATTCGCTGTAGTACGATTTCCCCGACCGAAGGTGGGGCCCGCGACCGCGCCGGGCCAGTCCTGCCGATACCCCGCGCCCCCGGCTGCAGGCCCGCGGGCGGGCAGCGGGCCGCAGTCCACGGGCTTGGCCCGGCGCCGACGCCGCGGTCTACTGCATGACCTGGCGGATGGGCGATCCGCTCAGGACGCGGCGGGCCGGGACGTACGCGGCGGCTACGGCGACCAGCACCAAGAGAAGGGACACCTGGACGAACGTCAACGCGTCGGTCGGCGCGACGCCGTAGAGCATGGAGGCCAGGAAGCGGGTCAGCGCGAGGGCCGCGGCGAGGCCGATGAGGATGCCGGGGAGGACGAGCCTGAGGCCGCTCGCGAGGATCATGCGGGTGATGGCGGGTCGCTGGGCGCCCAGCGCCATCCGAACCCCGATCTCGTTCACGCGCTGCGCCGTCATGAAGCCGACCACTCCGTAGATGCCAACGCTGGCGAGGACCAGTGCGAGGAGGGAGAACGCGCCGAGGACCACCAGGTGCAGCCGCCGCTCGACGAGCGTCCGGCCGACGAGCTGCTCGACCGTCGCGGAATGGTAGATCGACTGACGGTCATCGACGGACCAGAGCCGGTCCCGCAGCATCGGGAGCTTCGCGGCGGCGTCCTCCGCGTGGACCACGAACGTCGCGGACCCGCTGGGAACCTGGGAGAACGGCACGAACACCTCCGGCCGGGGATCGCTGTCGTGGGCGACCGGCCGCACGTCACCGACGATGCCGATGATCTCGCGGGGCCGCGGCGTCGACGTGGCTCCCAGCGTGATCATGCGGCCCAGCGGGTCCTCGCCCGGGAAGAACCTCCTCGCCAGCGCCTCGTTGATCAGGACAACGGGCGGCGCGTCGGCGCGGTCCCGGTCATCGAACAGACGCCCCGCCTTCAGCGGGATCTCCATGGTGGTGAAGTAGCCGGCGCTGGCCAGCGCGGTGTTCACGCTCGGCAGCTCCCCGGCCACCGGCCGCCCTTCGATGGCGAGCCGGGTCTGGGAGGCGATCTGGTGAGGATGGAACGGCAGCGCGGACACGACGCCCGCGTCGACGACGCCGGGCGTGGCCCGGAACGTCTCCTCCAGCTCGACGATCCGCCGCGCCCGCTGCTCCTCCGTGGGATTCAGATCCCACAGGAAGACCTGAAGGCTCACCCGGTCCTCCACCGCGAAGCCCAGGTCGTTGGAGGTCAGCGCGACGAAGCTGCGCATCAGGAGCCCCGCGCCGACCAGCAGGACGAGGGCGAGGCTGACCTGGGCGGCGACGAGCACGCCGCGGGCGCGCTGACGATCCGGTCCCGCGGTCGCGGATCGGCTGCTGCCCCGCAGCGTCGCGTTCAGGTCCGGTCGCGAGAAGCGCAGGGCCGGCGCGATGGCGCTGAGCAGCGCCGTCAGGACCACCAGGACGAGGGCGAAGGCGAGAACCCGGCCGTCCAGGCCGATCTCGTCGAACCGCGGGAGGTCGGGCGGGCTGAGAAGCACCAGGCCGCGGATCGCGACGTACGCGATACCGATCCCGATCAGCCCGCCGATGGCCGCGAGCAGCAGGCTCTCCGTCACGAGCTGGAGCAGGAGCCGGCCGCGACTGGCCCCGAGGGAGGCGCGCACCGCCAGCTCCCGGCCCCGCTCCATCCCGGCCGCCAGCATCAGCCCGGCGACGTTCGCGCAGGCGATCAGGAGCACGAGGGTGACGGCGCCGAACATCGTCAGGAGCGTCGGTCCGATCGAGCCGAGCAGCCGCTCCCGCAGCGGCACCACCCGGACCCCCAGCGTCGCGTTGGTCGACGGGTACTCCGCCGCCAGGTGCGACGCCACCCGCGACAGGTCCGCCTGCGCCTGGCCGGCCGTGACACCGGGCTTCAGCCGCCCCACCGCCGCCATGTACTGCGATACGCGGTCGACCTGCTCGCGCGCCCGCAGGACCTTGGGCGCCCAGAGGTCCGTCGGCTCCGGGTACTTCGTGCTGGGCGGCATCACCCCGACGATCGTCGCGTCCCCTCCGTCCAGCCGCAGCGTCTCCCCCACGACGCCGGACGCACCGCCGAACCGCTGCTGCCACATGCCGTGGGAGATCAGCACGACCGGGGAGGCGTTCGGAAGGTAGTCCTCGGGCGTGAACCGCCGGCCGCGAATGGGCCGCGCGCCCAGCGCCTCCAGGTAGCCCTCCGTGACCGCCGACACCGGAACCGCCTCGGGCCTCCCCTCCGTCGAAAGGTCGAAGCTGGTCGGCTCCGCAAGCCCCATGGCCTCGAAGACCGTGCTGCGCTGCTTCCATTCGTGGAAGTTCCCCGCGGACACCTCGAGCGTCGGGTCCGATTCCCGGGTGTCCGTCTCCCACAGCGTCATGACCCGCTCCGCCCCGTCGTACGGCAGCGGGCGCAGCAGCACGTGGTCCATGGCGCTGAAGATCGCCGTCGTCGCGCCCACGCCCACCGCCAGCGTCCCGATCGCCAGCAGCGAGACCGACGCGCGGCGACGCATCTGCCGCGCGCCGTGCCTCACGTCACTCCAGACCTCGTCGAGGAACCGCCTCCGCTCCCGCTTCAGCTCGCGCCGCTCGTCCGCCGACACGCACACCTCCTCGGTCTCCCGGTAGTCGCCGAAGCGACGGAGCGCCTCCGCCCGCGCCGCCGCCGGCGTCAACCCCCTCGCCACCAGCTCCGACACCAGCGTCTCCACGTGGAACCGCAGCTCCTCGTCCACCTCCGCCCGAATCTGCGACCGCTTCCGACGCACGCCCCGGGAAGGCCGCTTGAAGATCCCGCTCATCGCCTCACGCCGGCCTCAGCACCTTGAAGACCGCCTCGGCGTAGCGGATCCACCCCGCCGTTTCCGCCGCCATCTGCTCACGCCCCGCCGCCGTCAGCCGGTAGAACTTGGCACGCTTCCCCGTGTCCGCGTGGCCCCACGCGGACTCCACCAGCCCCCGCTCCTCCATCCGATGGAGCGACTGATAGAGCGCCCCATCCTCGATCCCCAGCGCACCCTCCGTCCGCTCCGCGATGGACGCCGCGATGGCGTAGCCGTGCAGCTCGCGCCCCGCCAGCGTCTTCAGCACCAGGACGTCCACCGTCCCCCGCAGCAGCCGTGTCCGCTTCATGGTTCTCTCCCGTTATTCCATTAGATACTGTGGGAATACGGCGGGGGCAAGGGGGGTAACAGAACAAAAGAACAACAGAACTGCTAGCGCACGGCGCGTCGGCCTTCCTCGGTCCAGGCGGCGTCGGTGCCGGTGGCGAGCTCGTAGGCGGCGAGGAAGATGAGGCGGGCGACGCGGGCGGCCTTGTCGATGTCGATGAGAGCGGCCTCGTCGTCGGGGTGGTGGTAGTGCTCGTGGAGCGCGCTGGTGACGGCGATGGCGGGGACGCCGATCCGGGCGAAGGGGTAGTGGTCGCTCCGGGCGAACAGGTTCTCGCCGGGAGCGGGGTCGGTGTCGACGGAGAGCCCGAGGTGGCGCGAGTCGGCGGCGATCCGGACCAGCAGGGGTCCCAGGGACGAGTAGTCGTGGCCGACGAGCCCGATGCTGTCGGCGCTGTTCCGGCCGACCATGTCCATGTTCAGGACGGCGACGGCGTCGGAGAGGAAGACGGTGGGATTCGTGGCGAACCAGGTGGTGCCGAGCAGCCCCTTCTCCTGGCCGCTGGTGGCGAGGAAGAGGACGGGGCGGGCCGGACGGACGGGAAGCGATCCGAAGGCCCGGGCGATCTCCAGGAGGGCGGCGGTGCCGGACGCATTGTCGTCGGCGCCGTTGTAGACGGAGTCGCCGTCCTCGGTCGGCGCCCCCACGCCGATGTGGTCGAAGTGCGCGGTGAGGATCACGTACTCCCCCGCCCGGGCGGCGTCCGATCCCGGCACGATGCCGACGACGTTGGGCACCTGAACGGTCTTCGTCGCCCGTTGTGCCGCGTCCTCGCCGGCGGGGCCGCTCCGCTCGTAGGGCCAGAACTGGATGAAGCCGCCGTCCTGACCAGCCGGCTCGAGACCGGCGGCGGCGAACTTCTCGGCGATCCAGGAGGCGGCGCGCTCCAGCTCGGGGCTCGGCGTATCCCGCCCGCGCATCTCGTCGGACGCGAGATACCGGACGTGGCGGCGGATCTCCCGTGGACCGATGGACCGTCGCGCGACCTCATCGGGCGAGACCGTCCGGACCGGCGCGCCGGCGTCGCGGAACTCGTCCCCCTCGCCGCGCACCATGGAGCAGGCGGGGAGCGCGGCGACGAGCGACGCGCCCGTCAGGAGATGGAGAGCTCGGCTTCGAAGCATCCGGGGCAGCCGGGTGGAATGTGGTGGTGGGAGTCGGCTCAGAGGCTCACCGTCTCGCCGTGCCGGGGAATGTAAAGGTCCGACGGGTCCAGACCCAGTCCGGACCACGCCCTGCGCATCCGGGACGGCGGCTCGAGGGGGTCCTCGTCGGTGAGCCGGAAGGTCCCCCAGTGCATGCCGATGCAGGCGCCCCGGCCGCCCAGGTCCACGTAGGCCTGCGCCGCTTCTTCCGGGGTCATGTGCGCGGCCGCCATGAACCAGCGGGGCTCGTAGGCGCCGATGGGGAGGAGCAGCACGTCGAAGGGCGGCTCGGCCTCGGCCGTTTCGGTGAAGGCGGGGCAATAGCCGCTATCGCCGCCGAAGTAGACGCGACGGCCGGCGGCCTCGACGCGCCACGCGCACCACAGGCGCTTCCGTGCATCCAGCAACCCGCGCTTCGTCCAGTGGCGGGCGGGCAGGGCCCTGACGCCGGCGATGGCGCCCGACTCCGCCTCGTGGATGGCTTCCTGCCACCAGTCCAGCTCCACGACCCGCGTCGCCCCGCGCTTCTCGAGCCAGGGGCGGTAGCCGAGGGGGGTGAACCAGCACGCGTCGGGGAATCGCTCGGCGAGGCGCCGGACCGTCGGGCGGTCGAGGTGATCGTAGTGGTCGTGGGAGAGGAGAACCGCGTCGATGGGCGGCAGGTCCTCGACGCGGAGTCCGGGCGGGGTGAAGCGACGCGGTCCGGCCCAGGTGAGGGGTGAGGCGCGATCACCGAGGACGGGGTCGGTGAGGACGTTCAGCCCGGGCAGCTGGATCAGGAACGTCGCATGGCCGGCCCAGGTGAGGCGGCAGCCCTGCGCGCCGGCCTCCAGCCGCGGCCTGATCAGCGCCGGCTCGCCGCGGGGTAGGGCTCCCGGCGCCGGATCCGGCGGCAGGTCCGCCCGCAAGCGCTGCCAGGACCATTTCAGGAGGTCGCCGGGTGCGGGCTCCGGCGGGATGTCCGGCCAGGGGTTGCGGAAGCGGCCGCCCGCGGCGTGGTGCCCGGGCCGCGCCTCGGTCTCCGACTCGGCCACCTCAGTGGCTCTCGACGACACGCTGGAGGTCCCCGTCGGTGCCCGCCACCAGGATGGTGTCCGATTCCTTGAGCGGGGCATCGGGATCGGGGACGGGGAGGATCTCGTCCCTCAGGACGTCGTGCACCGCCAGCACGCTGATCCGGTAGCGGCGCGGGAGCTCTAGCTCGCGCAGCGATTTCCCGACCCACGCGTCGGGGACCGCGAGCTCCTGGAGGCTGAAGTCCCGGCCGAGCTGGATGTAGTTCAGGATCTCCGTGCTGACCACGCGCTCGGCCAGGCGGAACGCCGACTCCCGCTCAGGGAAGACGGTCTCCGATACGCCCAGCTGGTCCATGATCCGGGCGTGGTCCCTGGAGATCACCTTCACGTAGATCTCCCGGACGCCGATGTCGCGGAGGGCGAGCGTGGTGAGAACGGACGCGGCGAGGTCGTCGCCCGTGGAAACGATGGCGACGTCGGCCTCGCCGGCGCCGACGCGCTGCAGGATCTCGCGCTGGCGACCGTCACCGACGGCGGCGCGGGAGACCAGCGGTCCGACCCGGTCGACGGCGTCCGGGTTCGTGTCGAGAGCGGCGACATCATGTCCCTTGGCGTGGAGCGCCTCGGCGGCGCTGGCGCCGAAGTTCCCGAGGCCGATGACGATGAATCGCTTGCGCTTGCGAGGGCTCATCCAATGACCACGTCCTCATACGAGTAGCGAATCGCCGCGGTGCGGCGGGCCTTCCGGGCCAGGGCGGCGGCGAAGACCAGGGGTCCCACCCGGCCCATGAACATCAGGGCGATCGTGAGCGAGCGCCCCCCGGTCGACAGCTCGGGTGTGACGCCGAGGGAGAGCCCCACCGTGTTGAACGCGCTGACGGCCTCGAACATGTGGTCCAGGAACGGCGCGCCGCCATGCCTCCCGCCGCCGAGCTCGGTGAAGGCGTACCCGAAGATGGCCGCCGTGACCACGCCGAACGCCAGCACGAACAGCCCGACCGCCCGCTGGATCGTCTCCTCCGGGACGGAGCGTCCGGCGAGCGAGACGATCTGATCGCCGCGGAGGCGGGACAGGGCGAGGAGTCCGATGAGGGCGAACGTCGTCGTCTTGAGCCCGCCGGCGGTCGATCCCGGGGACCCGCCGATCGACATGAAGATGATCGTGAGGAAGTTGGTGTCGTCCCCCGCCATTGCGTAGTCGATGGAGTTGAACCCGGCGGTGCGGGCCGTGGTGCTCATGAAGAGCGCGTTCATCAGCCGGTCGAGCATCCCGAGGCCCTCGAGCGCGCCCCGCCACTCGAACGCGGCAAAGAAGATCCAGCCGCCCACGAGCAGCGCGACCGTCGTGCCGAGGACGATGCGTGTGTGCAGCGACAGGGCCATGTGCTTCACCCGCATCCAGCCCTTCCGCCGGAGGTACAGCTCTTCGAGGACGAGGAATCCGATCCCGCCCAGCACGATGAGGGACGCGACGACCAGGAGGGTCGCCGGGTCCCGCTGGAAGCCCATGACCGAATCCGTGAACGTGGAGAACCCGGCGTTGCAGAAGGCGCTGACCGCGTGGAAGATCGCGTGCCAGGTGGCCCCGCCCCAGCCGAATCGGGGGACCCAGAGGAGGTAGAGCAGGAGCGCTCCCACGGCCTCGAAGATCAGCGTGAACCGGACGACGTCGTAGGCGAGGCGGCGGTGGTCCACCTCGTCGGAGATGGACAGCTCGGTGCCGGCGAGGGACTCGTGGCGCAGGGAGAGCCTGCGGCCCAGGGCGAGGATGATCAGCGTGGTGAAGGTGATGATGCCGAGCCCGCCGAGCTGGATGA
>JAHWKI010000113.1 GCA_019347975.1 Gemmatimonadota bacterium | reverse complement strand
CCACAAGCGAGCCGTCTCGCCCGCCTGACCGGTGGGTCTCTAGGCGAGCGCCAGCGAGCCGGTCTCTGCGAGCTCCAGCGAGCACCCCCTCCAGCTGCTCCGCCCGCGCCCGGGCGCTGTGCTCCGTCCGGACGCGCTCCCGGGCTCGCGCGCCGATGACCCGCCGGTCGTCCGGATGGGTTGTCTCCAGCGCCTGCACGACCTCCTCGGCGGAGGCGGGGAGGATGATCTCCCGCTCGGGCTCGAAGAAGCTGTCGATTCCCGGCCACCGGTCCGACATCATCGCGGCGCCGCACGCCGCCGCTTCGAACAGCCTGACGCTCGGAGACCACCCCGCCCGCCGCATGTCCGCCCGCGTCAGGTTGAGCTGCCAGTCCGCCGTGGAGTAGAACGCCGGGTGGTCCGCGGGACCGACGTGATCGAAGCGCCGCACGTTGGCCGGCCAGGCGAGATCGACGGGGTACTGGGGCCCGGCCACCACGAACGACCGCTCGGTCACCCGCGACGCCGGCTCCAGGAGCAGGCGCTGGAGACCGGGCTGCCGGTCGGGGGCGTGCGTGCCCATGTACGCCATGTCGGCCGCGTACCGCTCATCCGGCTCCACGGCACGGTAGCGCGAGAGGTCGACGGCGCAGTAGAGAGGCAGCGCCAGCCTGACGCCCAGCTCGGCCTCCAGAACGTCGTGGAGGAACGGGCCGCCAGTGAACGACAGGTAGCGGCCGAAGGCGGGCACCTGGTCCGGGCGGAGGTACTCGCAGTCGCCCCGGCGCAGCGCGGCCACGGTCACGGGCGTGTCGATGTCGTAGAACGAGACGTCCGTGCCCCGCTCCAGCAGCGCGTCCAGCACCCGGGACCCCTCCTTCACGTACGACCCGACGATCACCGCGTCCGCCTCGGCCGCCTCCCGCACCGCCTCCTCCGATGCGGCCTCCCAGCTCTCGTACAGGTGCAGATCGCAGAACTCCGGATCCGGCAGGTCCCGGTTCTCGCCCCCGTACCACGGCGCGTCCCACTCCCAGAAGCTGATCTCGTGGCCGCGGGCGCGGAACGCCCGGAGGAGCGCGCGGAACGTCGTCGCATGACCGTTCCCCCAGCTCGACGTGACGCTCAGCCCGAACACGACCAGCTTCATGCGACGACCCCGCCATAGCTGGTCATCACCTCGTCCACCCGCGCGGCCCTGCTCTCGTACGTGTGGTCCGCCAGCGCCCTCGCCCGCGCCGCCCGGCCTATCCGGCGCGCCGCGTCCTCGCCCACGCTCCGGACGTGCCCGGCCACGGCCTCGCCGTCCTCCGCCACCAGGATCTCGGTGTCCGGCGCGAAGAACTCCTCGATCCCCTCCCACGCATCCGTCACCTGGCAGGCGCCGGCCCCCGCCGCCTCGAACATCCGCGTGGCGGGCGACCAGCCGTTGTCCACCATCGACTGGCGGTGGATATTGAGCACCAGCCGCGCCGCCGCGTTCACCCGGTTGTGATCGGCGGTCGGGACGTGACCGAGCCGTTCGATGTTCGCCGGCAGCGGCAGGTCGCCCCACCCCTCGCCGCCCAGCGCGAACCGGTGCTCCGGGCAGCGCTCGGCCACTTCGATGAAGAACCGGCGCACCCGCTCCTCACGGTCCGGCAGGCGATTGCCCATGAACAGCAGATCCCAGCGGCGCTCCGGGTCCGGCTCGGGGCGGTGCTCCGCGGGGTCCAGCGCGTTGTAGATCGGGGAGCAGACCCTGGCGCCCGCCCTCTCGTACCGCTCCACGATCGGCGGCCCGCCGCCGTAGGTGAACACGTGGTCGAAGCGCGGCAGGAGATCGTGGAAGGGGCTGGACGGGTCCCCGACGAAGCTCGCCAGCGTCGCGGGCGCGTCCACGTCCCAGAACGCCGTCCGCACGTCGCCACCGGAGCGCTCGGCGACGCCGCGCTCGAGCTGGGCGTCCCACACGCCGACCCCGCTGCACTTGATCACCCAGTCGCTCGTCTCGAACGCCCGCTCCACCAGCCGGTCCCGCTCCGCCTCGGAACGGTACACGATCACCCGCGCGTACTCCGGGTCCTCCGCCAGGTCGCGGTGCTCCTGCCGCTCGTACGCGTCCGGCTCGCAGAACGTTATCGCGTAGCCTCGATCGTGCAGCGCACGGAGCAGCCCGCGGTAGTAGGTCGCCGCGCCGTTCCAGTATGCGGACACCAGGGACGATCCGAAGAACGTCAGTCGGGTTCCCTCATTCATGCGGTTCTCCTGCCTTCCCCTTCCGATCCCCCGCGACCTTCCGCCAGGGTGCCGTAGAGCGCGCGGTAGCCCTCGACCATGCGCTCCACCGTGTAGCGTTCCCGCGCCCGGGAGCGGGCGGCGGCGGCGAGGCCATCGAGTCGCGCGGGGTCGTCGAGCAGGTCGGTGAGCGCCCCGGCGAGGGCCGCGGGGGCGCCCGGCGGGACGAACACCGCCGCATCGTGCCAGAGCTCCGCGAACGAGCCGATGTCGGAGAGGACCAGCGCGCAGCCGTGACCGGCCGCCTCCAGGGGCGACAGACCGAACGGTTCGTACAGCGAGTTGGCCACGTAAATGGCCGCGTTGTCGTACAGCCGATCCATGGCCTGCCGGCCCACCTGTCCGTGCGCGTTCAGGCGCCGTGGCACGAACCGCTCCCCGGCGGGCCCTTCCAGCGAACCGGCGAGATGCGCCGACGGGGCCCGGTCGCCCAGCCGCTCCAGCGCCTCCTCCAGCACGGCGATCCCCTTGGCCTCGTCCCACGCTCGCCCAGCCGCCAGCACGAAGGGTCGTCCGGACGCGCGGCGACGCTCCGCGGCCGGCGGCAGCGGCGAGCCGTTGTGGATGACCCGGTCGGCCGCTCGGCCGTAGTGCCGGGCCAGCATCCCCGACTGGTAGCAGGTGGGCGCCACGATGGCGTCGGCTCCACTCAGCCCCGCCCGGACCCATTCCCGGTAGCGTGCCCACTCCGGGCCTGGCTCCGTATCCCGCACCTCGCGGAACCAGCTGAATACGTCGCTATGGGCGACCACCAGGGTCGGTGCGTCGAACGTCTCCGCAGCGTAGGCGAACTGGTTCAGATGCACGATGTCGGCGCCCCACCGGCCCGCCAGGTCACGGAGCCAGTCCGTCGTGCTTTGGATGTCTTCGTCGGTCGTGCCGGGATGCCATTCGAGGGGGTGATCCATCGCTTCGAGGCGCACCGACGCGGGAAGCGCGGCGGCCTCTTCCGGGTCGGGCTGGCCGATGCTCGCCAGGAGGCACTCCTCGCCGCCATCCGCGAGGCTCCTGACCAGGGTCTCCGCGTAGCACCAGACCCCGCCGACGGTGTCGGTCGTCACCAGGATCCTCATGCCGCCTCCCCCCCGCCCTTCCCGTAGATCCGGTCCAGGACCCGCGCCACCGTTACCAGATCGCTCACTCCCGGATCGAACGACGGGTCCCGCGCCAGCCGCTCCGCCCACGAGACGATCGGCCGCCCGCCCCACGCGTCCGGTGGCGTTTCCAGCACCTCGGTGGCCGGGCCGCGGTACCGCTCGGCGACGAAGTCGTAGAACGAGCCGTCCACGTTGCGCAGCGCCGCGCCTCCGTCGGGCCCGTAGACCTGGGCGCCGATGACCGCCTCGCGACCGGCAGGGAGGTTCCACGAGCACGCGATCCGCGCCACGGCCCCTCCGGCCAGCCGGAGCGTGGCCGTCGCGTGATCCTCCACGGTGCCGGGATCGGGACCCAGCAGCCTTCCGCCGGCGTGGAGCGCCGACTCGACACCCTCCACCTCGGGGAAGTCGAGGAGCCAGAGGGCGAGGTCGACCAGGTGGATGCCCAGGTCCATCACGCAGCCGCCGCCCGACTGCTCGACGTCGTAGAACCACGGCTTGTCGGGGCCGTAGGCGTTGTGAAACGCCAGGTCGAGCGCGTACGGCGCGCCCAGCTCGCCGGCCTCCACCAGCCGCTTCAGCGCCTCCGCGGCCCGCGCCCGGCGATAGCACATGTCGACCCCCAGGAGCCGGTCCGCGCCACGCGCCGCCGCCACGACCGCCTCCGCCTCCGCCGCCGTCCGGCCCACCGGCTTCTGGCAGAACACCGCCAGCCCCGCCTCCAGCGCACGGATCGCCTCCCGGGCGTGCCCCGCGCTGGGCGTGGCGATCACGATGCCATCCAGGTCGTGCTCCAGCAGCGCGTCCAGCGATGTCGCCCCTGCCGCGTCCGGCGCCGCCGCCAGCGCGGTCCGCCGCGCCTCCTCCGACGGGTCTGCCACCGCGACCACAACGCCGGTCTCCGCCGCCAACACCGCTTCGAGCCGGTGCCGCCCGATCCACCCGGCGCCGAGGAAGCCGAGCCGGGGCAGCGACGGCGGCGCCTGCGTCCTCATCAGGGGCGCACCAGCGCTTTCACGAAGCCCTCCTCCCGCGCGGCTGTGGCCGTGAGCGCGGCGCCGAGCTCCTCCAGCGCGAATTCGTGCGTGAGCAGCGGGAACGGGTCCATGCGACCGGCCTGCACCGCGGCCACCGCCGCCCGGATCCCCTCCAGATAGCGCTCCGGGTCCCGCTCATGGGCGTTGATCACGTCCAGCCCGCGCCAGTTCCAGAGCTGCATGTCGACCGTGCGGGGACCGCCCTGGTGGAAGCCGGCGATGACCAGCCGCCCCCGCACACGCGTCAGCTTGCCGACCACATCCAGCGCCTTCTGCTTCCCCGTGCACTCGATGACCCGGTCACAGAGCGCCCCATCCGTCAGCTCCTGCACCTTCCCCTCCACTTCCCACGGCTCACCGAACGGCACCGTCTCGTCCGCCCCGGACTCCGCGGCGATGGACCGGGAGTACTCGCGGCGCGAGACGGCGATCACCCGGGCGCCGGCCGCCTTCGCCAGCTGCACCAGGAGCGCCCCGAGGAAGCCGATGCCCACAATGGCGACCGTGTCCCCCGCCCGGATCTCGCTACGCTCGAAGATGTTCATGGCGCAGCCGAGGGGCTCGCCCGGGAACGGCCGCCCGTCCAGAGCCCGCGGCAGCACCACCAGCTGGTCGGCGGGCGCGCTCACGTGGGCGGCGAAGGCGCGGTCCGAGAGGGTCGAGACCCTCTGCCCCACCAGCGCGCCGTCCGCGCCCGGTCCCACCGCCTCCACCACGCCCCACCCTTCATGGCCCGGCGAGCCCGCCGGGAACGGGTAATGGAACCAGGGGGCGCCCTCCCACGGCGCTAGGTTCGACGCGCACACGCCGCACCCCTCGAGGCGGATCAGCGCCTCGCCCGCGCGCGGCTCCGGCCGCTCGACCCGCTCCACCTTCGACCGGCCGGGCTCCGCCAGCACCGCCGCCCGCATCGTGCCCGTGCCCGGGGGCGACGCCGTCTTCATGCGCCCCTCGCCGTCGGCTCCGCGGTCGACGCCAGACGTCCGCGTAGCGGCACGACCTTCCGGTCCATGATCTCCTCCAGCCATGCCCCCAGCCGCTCGAGCCCCTCCGCCACGCCCACCCTGGGCTTCCACCGCAGCGCCTGCTCCGCCTTCCGCGTATCCGTCACGTACCGCCGCTGGTCCCCCGTCCGCCACGCTTCGTAGCGCACCGGGACGATCCGGTCGAGGATGTCGGACAGCCGGTCCACGGTCTCGGTCACGGTCACCGCGTTCGAAGGTCCTCCACCGATGTTGTAGACCGACCCCGGCTCGGCTTCCGCCCGCAGCATCCCCTTCCGTATGGCCGCCACGAGGTCGTCCACCCACAGGATGTCGCGGACCTGGTGACCATCGCCGTAGATGGTGATGGGCTCGCCGGCGAGGAGCGCCCGACCGAAGTGGGCCACCCACCCCTGGTCCTCGGTTCCCCACTGCCGTCGCCCGTAGACGCAACTCATGCGGAAGACGGCGGTCGGGATGTCGTAGATCCGCGCGTAGTCGACCACGTACTGGTCCGCCGCGCCCTTCGAGCAGCCGTAGGGCGAGCGGAAGTCCAGCGGGACCGCTTCGTCGATGGCCTCGCGGTCTCCATAAACGTAGCGATCACCCTCGAGCCGCGACTCGACGCCCCCGAGCGCGCCGTACACCTTGTTCGTGGACGTGAAGAGCACGGGCGGCGGTGTCTCCCGCGCCCGGGCGGCCTCGAGGATATGGAACGTGCCGATCAGGTTGGTCTGGAGGTCCGCCCCCGGGTCCTCCACGGACGTGGTCACCGCGACCTGCGCCGCGAGGTGGTAGACCTCGTCCGCATCCCGGACCAGCGGCGCGATCGCGTCCGCGTCCCGGACGTCCACCCGCCTGATCCAGACGCGACCCCCGTGGCGGCGGCGCAGCCAGTCGGCGTTCGTGCTGACCCCCGGGCGCGAGAGGTTGTCCGCGACGACGACCTCCCTGCCGTCCGAGAGCAGCTCGTCCGCGAGGTTGCTGCCGATGAATCCGGCGCCGCCGGTGATCAGTGTATATCCCGCCATTTGGCTCCCCCGTCCGGTTCCCGATCAGAATGTGAGGCCATGAGCGGCCAGCTCCGCCGCGTGCTCCTCCGCCCGGTCCTCCGGGCGGTCCTCCTCCGCCAGCCAGCTCACCAGCTCCTCCATTCCCTCCTCCAGCCCCACCTCCGGTGCATAGCCCAGGAGATCGCGCGCCTTCGTGATGTCCGCCGTGCAGTGCCGGATGTCGCCCACCCGGTACCGGCCCGTGGCCTCCGGCGTGATCTCCTTGCCGATCACCTTCCCCAGCGTCCGGGCGATCTCCCGCACCGTCACCCCGCGGCCGCTCCCGATGTTGAACGCCTCCCCCACCGCCTCCTGCCGTTCCCCCGCCAGCAGCAGCGATTGCACGATGTCGTGCACCGAAACGAAGTCCCGCCGCTGCTCGCCGTCCTCGAAGATCAGGGGCGGCTGGTCGTTGAGGAGCCGCGCCGAGAAGATCGCCACCACGCCCGTGTACGGGTTCGAGAGCGCCTGCCGCGGGCCGTAGATGTTGAAGAACCGGAGGGCGACGGCCGGGATGTCATAGGCGCCCCCGACCTGGAGGCACATGATTTCCTGGTCCATCTTCGTCAGCGCGTAGACCGATGTGGGCTCCAGCCGCTTCTCCTCGTCCGTCGGCTCGGGGATCAGCTCCACCCCGTCCGCATCGGCCAGCTCCCACGCGTGGCGCTTGAGCTGGCCGGGCGTGCGCGTGGTGGTCCGCGGGGGCGCCCCGTCGGGACGCCGGTAGCGCCCCTCGCCGTAGATGCTCATGGAGCTCGCCACCACCAGCCGCGGCTTCTGCTTCCGGTCGACCAGCGCCTGGAGCAGGTTGGCCGTGCCCAGGCTGTTGACCGCCGTGTAGGGCGCGATCTCGTACATGGACTGGCCGACGCCCACGGCGGCGGCCAGGTGGTACATCACCTCGACGTCGTCCAGCGCGCCGGCCAGCGACTCGGCGTCCCGAACGTCGCCCCAGACCAGCTCGGCGCCGTCGTTCAGCCAGCGGGGGGCCTGCGCGCCGGACCGTGCACCTGCGGGTCAAGGTTGTCGAACACCCGCACGCTGGCGCCGCGCTCCACCAGCGCGTCCACGAGATGGCTCCCGACGAAGCCGGCGCCACCGGTCACGAGCACGCTCTTCCCCCTCATCGCTCTCCTCGGGTCGGGCGGCAGAAATAGACGCCTGGACCGGCGTGCTCCTCGACGCGCAGGCCGGCCGAGCGGAGCATCGCCGCCAGCCCGGCCTCGTTCGCAATCCACCAGTTCGTCGGGTCCCCCGCGTAGCGGTGCTCCACGAAGTACAGCGCCGGGAAGCCCGGCTCCTCGAACAGCCGCTCTTCGGTGATCGGGTAATCCCCGGCGATGGCGCCACGTTCCCACTGCGGCCCTCGCACCAGGCTCTGGACCACGATCCACTCCTTCACCAGCGGTACCACACGGTCCAGCGCCAGCAGAGGGTAGCGCAGGTGGTACAGCACGCCCATGAAGATCACGTAGTCGAACCTGCGGCCCAACTCCCCGACGTCGTACGCCTCCAGCCGGCGGAACTCCACGTCGTGTCCCAGGATCTCGGCGGCGAAGCGCGCCTGGCCCAGATAGGCATCGCTGTGGTCGACCCCCGTCACCCTCGCGCCGCGCTCCGCCATCCGGAACGAGTAGAAGCCGGCGTTGCAGCCGATATCCAGCACCGTCTTCCCGCTCATGTCCGACGGGAAGGCGCGCTCGACGGTGGACCAGAGCTCCTGAAGGAAGTTGCCGAGCGGGTGGTTCGGGGCGGTCCGGACTCCGCCCAGATCGAGATCGTGGAACCATGGTCCCAGCTCTCGAACACGCTGCTGAATGGTTGCCGTCTCTGCGGTCATCCGGTCCTCTCCCGCCGTTTGCTATGGACACGAAAAAGCCGCGTCGCCTCGTCTATAGCACGTAAGGCATCGCTACATCACGAGAGCGGCACGGCCTGCCGCGACTGCTTCCAGATCCGCCGGTTTCGAGCTCACCAGCAGTCGCAGAAACCGTGCCGATTAGCTTGACGCAGCAGCCGGTCGATGAGGGAAATCCCGAGACAGGACGCGCGGAAACGGGCATCATCGGCAGCAGCCCTGCCGCGGACCCGCTACCGCACGGGTGGTCGCCGGCGACCGTCTCGCGGTACGCGGCGTGCACGCTGCGGGGCCGATGATCTCCTCCTACACCGCTCTCGAGAGGACCCGGACGCGCCTGGACGGCTTCCGGCTGCACGCCCTGCACGGGGGTCGGGGGGATCCCGTCCTGCTGCTGCACGGGCTGTCAGGATCGCACCGCTGGTGGCGCTACACGGTCCCGGCGCTGCGCACGCGGCACAGGGTCCACCTCCCGGAGATGATCGGCTTCGGCGGAAGCCGCGGCGCCCGACGGCAGCCGTCCATCCCCGAGATGGCCGGGCTCATGGTGCGGTGGCTCGACGCCATGGAGCTGGAGTGGACGGACTTCGTCGGTCATTCGATGGGAGGGCAGGTCGGGATCCACCTGGCCGCGCGCTGGCCGGACCGGGTGCGGAAGCTCGTCCTGGTCAGCGCCGCCGGGGTGCCCCACCCGCTCACGCCGGCCACGCTGGTCGGGCTCGGGAGCGAGCTCATCTGGCCCGGCGCGTGGGGACGCCCATCGTTTCTGGCCACGATCGCGGCGGACGCGGTGCGTGCCGGGCCGCGCACCCTCGCCCGCGCGACTCTCCACGTCCTCGGAGACGACGTGCGCCCGCTCCTCCCGCGCGTCCGCACTCCGACGCTCCTGGTATGGGGAGCCCGCGACCCGCTGACTCCCGTGCAGGACGGGCGGGTGATGCGGGACCTCATCCCGGACGCGCGGCTCGTGGTGCTGGACGAGGCGGCTCATAACCCGATGGCCGATCGGCCGGAACGGTTCAACCGGGAGGTGCTCTCGTTCCTTGCCCCCGACCGACCCTGTGACGGGGGGAACTCGCCGTGAGCGCGCTGGAGATCGTAGAGCGTGGGGGAGAGGTGGACGGCCGGAAGGTCCGGGTCCTCGAATGCGACGGGGGCGGGTCCGTCGTCGTCCTGGTCCACGGCCTCGGGCTCTCGGCCGGGTGCTGGCGCCCGCACCTGCCGGAGCTCGCGCGCGCCGGGCACCGCGTCCTGGCCCCCGACCTGCCGGGGTTCGGCCACAGCGATCCCCCGCTCCGGGGCTACGGGGTGCCGGCGACCGCGGAGTGGCTCGAGCGGTTCGCCGCCGCGGAGGGCCTGCCCCCGGCCGCATGGGTCGGCCACTCCGTCTCCTGTCAGTTCCTGCTCCGCTTCGCCCGCCACCGCCCCGAGCGCGTGGCCGCCCTCGTGCTCGCGGCGCCCACCGGCGAGCGACACGGCGGCCGTCGCGTCCGCGCGCAGCTCTCCGGCCTCACGGCGGACGCCTTCCGCGAGCGGCCGGGCCTCGTCGGCAGCGTGATCCGACGCTACCTCGCGTCTCCCATCGCCACGATCCGCATGTGGATCAGCGCGCGGAACCACCGGCCGGAGGCCGATGCGGGCGGGGTGCGTGCTCCGGTTCTGATGGTCCTCGGCCAGCACGACCCCGTCGTCGATGCACGCTTCGCCCGCCGCCTCGCGAAACGGATCCGCGGAGTCCGGATCCGCATCATGGCCGGGGCCGCCCACGCCGTCGCCCTCGATCCCGCGCGTGAGTTCAGCCGACTGGTTGCCGACTTCGTGAGGACGACCGGGGACCGGCGCTCGGACGCTGATGGAAGGGACGGGGCCGGCAAGCTGGGAAAGGCGAGCTGAGCCGGCGGAGATCTCGGCGGCCTTACGTGGTGGAAACCGCGATGCGATCCTTCCCCTGCGCCTTCGCCACGTACATGGCCTCGTCCGCCCGGTGGATCAGCCAATTGGACAGGTCCGCGTCCCCGGCGCCCGGAGGCGGGCCGTCACCAGCCTCTACCGCCGCCACCCCGACCGACGCCGTCACCTGGCCACTGATGTGGAGCGCCGGCAGGTCCGGGCCGTGGCTTCGCTGGAGGAACACCGCTTCCGAGATCGCGACGCGCATCCGCTCCGCCAGCTCCGCCGCCTCGTCCGCTCCGCGCCCGGGCAGCACGATCGTGAACTCGTCACCGCCATAGCGTGCGAGGATCGCGTTATCGTCGGCGGTGACGCGGCGCAGGACGTACCCGACTTCCCGGAGCACCTGGCTCCCTACGAGGTGGCCGTGCCGATCGTTGATGGGCTTGAAGTGGTCGAGGTCCAGGAAGATCAGCGCGCACGGCTCGCCGGTTTCGCGTCTGGCCGTCAGCTCCTCCCGCAGCCGGACGTGCAGGTAGCGGTCGTTGTAGAGCCCGGTGAGATCGTCGATCTTCGCCAGCTCCTGGGCATGCCGGGCGTCCAGCGCGTTCTGGAGGCTGGAGGCCGCGTAGCTCGCGAACACCTCCAGCAGCAGGAGGTCGTGGGGATCGAACGGGCGACCATCCAGCCGGTTCAGAAGCTCGATCGTCCCGCACACCGTCGTCCCGATCAGGATGGGCGCCGCCACGATGGACCGCGTCCTGTAGCCCGTCTCGTTATCGATCCGGGACGCGAACGCCTCGTCCTGCTCCGTCTCCACCGCCAGGTGCGCCGTACCCGTGCAGTACACGTGGCCGGCCACACCTTCCGCCGCCGCCACCGTGCGCCCCAGCAGGTCGCCCGCCGCCGGACCGAACACCGCCACGAACACCAGCTCGTTCCGCTCCCGCTGCGGGACTTTCGTCAGCGGGTCGTCGAGCAGGATGGCCCCGGCCTCCGACGGCACGAGCTCCGCCGCCTTCTCCAGGATCTGGAGGAACACGTTGCGGAGGTCCGGCTCCGCCGGCAGCGCCGACGACGCCTTCGACCGCTGCGCGAACCGACCGAGCTCGCCCGGCAGAAGGGATCGGTACGAGTCCATGGCTCCGTTGGGGGACGCGGAGCGAGTGGGCCGGGTGGGGCTCGAACCCACGACCGTTGGATTAAA
>JAHWKI010000112.1 GCA_019347975.1 Gemmatimonadota bacterium | reverse complement strand
GCGGCGGGTCCTCTGTGCTCGAGGCGAGGTGGCGCCTGAGCCGCGGCGGCGCGGGTCCGGACCGCGGCGGCGACCGCCCGAGTGGCTGCCTGGAGGCCGCGCTCCGCATCCAGCCGCGGCGCGCCACCGGGAGGCGGTGTGGCATCCGATAGCGCGACCTCCAGCGCCGCGGCCGCTTCCGGCCCCGCCTCCCGGGCCTCCTCGCCCTGCTCCACGACAAACAAAGTCGGGGGGTCGCCCCGTACACGGGCGAGAATCAGCCAAGGGGGGGTCGGCGAGTCCTGAAGGAGCAGCCCGACCACGGCGCATCCTCCAGTGCTAGGACCTGCCGCCCCATCGGCGCCCCCGGGCTCGTCCGGCATATCGGTCTCCCGCAGCCTGACCCGCAGCCGTTCCCATGGATCGCCCGGATCCGCGACCAGGCCCTCCAGCGGATCTCCGGTCACGGTCCCGCCGAGCCGGGACAGGAGCTCCCCCGCGTCGCCGGCGCCTACCGTCGCTGCGATCCCGCCCAGCTTCCGCCGGAGCCGCCGTGTCAGCCGGAGGACGTCATCCAGACCTGCGCCGGGGACGAAGAGCACGGGGTGCACGATGTCATGCGTCGAGCCCAGGCGGTCGATGCGGCCGATTCGCTGGAGCAGACGGACCGGGTTCCACGGCAGGTCGTAGCTGACGACGATCGCCGCGTCCTGCAGGTTCAGCCCTTCGCTGAGGACGTCCGTCGCGATCAGGATGTCCACGCGCTCTCGCGCGGGCGGCGGCGCCACCCCGCTCGAGAGGGGCGCGAACCGCTCGACGACCGCCCGGCGCCCCGCGCGGCGGGCGCCGAGCCACGCTCCCCCGCCATCGACCCGTCCCACGCGTCCCGTGGGCGCCAGCGCTCGCCACAGCGCCGCCGCGGTGTCCCGGAACTCGCTGAAGATGACGACCTTCTCCCCGGGCTCGAGCGCGCCGACCCACCCGCGGATCGCCTCGAGCTTGGGATCCGCTCCCCGGAGCCCCCGCAGCATGCCGCCGATGGCGTTCAGGTCCCGCCGCGCCGAGGCGGCCAGCGCGGCGAGGTCGGTGCCGGGTGGCGCCGCCTCCAGGAGCACCTCTTCCAGCGAGAGCTGCATGGCGTCGCCGTCGTCCAGCCCCGCGGGCCGGTCCGCCGGGCGCATCAGGCGGCCGCGATCGGCGGCGTCGGCGAACGTCGACAGCAGGGACCGCAGCCGTCGCAGGCTCGCGCCGACCGCCGGCCGCCCCGACTCCAGCCGCTTGAGGAGCCCCAGCCGGATCAGCGCATCCGGACCCGCGGCTGCCCGGCCGCGGAGATCCAGCGCGTACGGGGCCAGCTCCAGGCGGCCGATCGCGGAGACCAGCGCCGGCACAGCGCTGTCGTCATAGCGGGCAATGGCCGTAGCGGCGCGGCGCGGAAACCGGAACCCGGCCGGCGCTTCACCGGCGCGCTCGCGTATATCCGCCCGGGTCCGCCGCACCACCACCTCCCTCGCGATCCGCGCCGCCTCCCCGGCCGGCGAGCCCTCACCGGCCTCCAGCAGCGACGCGCGCAGGCTCACGACTCCCACGTCCGCGAACGCGTCATCGCGTGCGAACTGCCGCACCAGCGCATGGAGATCCGCCGGTCCGTTGTTGACCGGCGTCGCCGTAATCAGCGCCAGCCGCGATCCCGGCCCCCTCGCGGCGAGCGCCCGGTACCGTCGCGTGGCCGGGTTCCGGAACGCGTGGGCTTCGTCGACCACAACCAGCCCGGCACCGGCCAGCCGTGCGCTGTCGTGGCTCCCGCGGCTGAGCCGCGCGTGCGTCGTCACGTACACACCGGATGATGAGCGGTCGGGGCCGGCGATCCGGCGGACCAGCGGGGCCCACGCACCGCGCAGCGAAGCGGGCACCACGAGAGTCACTGCGTCTCCCCGCCGCAGCGCCTCTTCGATTAGCGCCAGCGCGACATACGTCTTCCCGAGCCCCACGTCGTCGGCGATTATGACGCCGCCCCGGCGCGCGAGGATCCGCCGCGCGCGTGCCACCGCCTCCTCCTGGAAGCCGGCGAGGGGGAACGCACGCGTGGCGCTAGTCGCGTCGTCGGTCTCGGCCAGCAGAAGCCTGGCGATCCGCGTCGCCACCTCGGCGGCCGGCCTCCAGCGCCAGTCCATGCGCTCTCTCCAGTACATCGCGGATCGCGGGGAGGACGTCGTGCCCGGGCCCCCACAGCTCGTCGAACCGCGCGGCCATGAGACCGATCGACGCCGGGTCGTCGAGAGTAGCCGTAAACGATGGTCCGACAGAAGGATGGGACGAGCCGAAGTAGTGGGCTCCCAGCAGGGCGGTGTCGGGCGGGCCACGGAAGACGGAGAAGTCCGGTGTCCAGCCGGCGATCCCGGCGGACCGCACCTCGAGTCGTCCCGAGCCCGCCCACGACGCGAGCACCTCGAGACGCGCTCGCGCGCTGACCGGCACCGCCTCCGCCATGTCCGCCAGCGTTCCCGCGTCGAGGTGGCCCAGCAACACGCGGCACCGTTCGACTCCACCCACCTCCCGCGCGCTCAGGTCGAGGGCCGCGAGCCGGATTCGAGCCACCGCGAAGTCAGCCCGCGAAGCGCAGGACAGAAGGCGGCCGATCCGAGCGCGGACCGGCACCGCTCCCCGTTCATCCACGACGAGCGGAGCGCGGCTCACGGCTCCCCCCGCAGCCAGCGGTCGAAGATCGCCATGGCCACCAGATCCTCCGGGCTCAACCGGAACAGCGCCGCGACGGCCTGGTCCAGCCGACCGGCCGCGACGGGATCGATGCCGCCCCGGGCGTGCGCCGCGTCGGAGATCGCGAGGATGTCCTCCGCCAGCCGCGCCGTGCGCCACTCCGGCGGGAGCGGGAGGCACGAGATGGTCCACGCGAAGAAGCGAAACCGCGCGTCCTTCGCCCGCTCGGCGATCACGCGGGCGAAGACGCGGGCCGGAAGCGAGTTGAGAATGCCCGCCATGAGCAGCGCCTCGCGGCGGTCTGCCACTGGTAGGAAATAGACGGTGTTCAGGGCGACGAGCTCGCGCTCCACGGCGTCGAACGGCTGCGTCGGCGGCAGCGCCACGGCCCGGAGCGTATCCGACAGGTCGTGCCAAGCGACGCGATGCCCCATCCCCGCGGGCCCCAGCCGGAAGACTGCTCCGAGCGGCAGCCCCGGCCGCCACCCCTGTCGCGACTCCAGGGCGTCCCGATGGCGGTCGAGATAGCGGCCGAGCCGCGGCGGCGGCAGCTCGGGCCGGCCTTCCGGATCGTGCGACCACAAAATGTAACTGCGGGTCCGGTAACAAAATGCGTCGACATCGGCACCACGCAGGAGCGGGCGGATCGCGGACGTCTCCACCCATGCCCTGAACCGCCGCGCGGCCGGGGCCGCTCCGCCGGCCCGACGGACGCGCCTCCATCCCTCCGCTTCGATCCGCGATAGCCCGCCGATCTTCGGCGTGGCGGAGCGCAGGACGAGGACGTCGTTCGCTCCGGTCATCACCCCCCGGCGCACCCGCAGCTCGTCCGCCGTGCCCAGCGGGGCGCCTGCCGCCTGCATCCGCCGGACCGCCGCGAGCACGCCCGGCGGGGCGATGACCCAGGGAGAGGACGGGTCGTCGGGGAAGAGCGAGAGCTCCCGCTGATGCACGGTGAACCGGAGCGGCTCGGCGTCCCTCCGGACCATGCGGACGCGGATCTCCCTGTCCTGTTCCGACCCGTCCGGCTGCGGGCCGCCCGCTCCCTTCCGCGCCACCAGGACGCCGGCGAACGCGTCCGCGCGGAAGATCGAGCGCTGGTCAAGCGCGTGATCCTCTATGCTCGCGATCTCTAGGTCCCGCAACGAGATGCGTCTCGCCCCACCGCCATACAGCGCGCGGAAGGTCTTGGCCGGAAGCAGGATGGCCAGCACACCCCGAGGAGCCAGGAGCCGGACCGCCCGCTCGAGGAAGAGGAGAGAGAGGTCGACCTGAGCGCCCGCGCCCGCCGGCGCGCCCGCCAGCGTCGCGCCCAGCCGCCAGCCGGCCTCCCTGCACACCTCGTAACGCCGGGCGGCGATCTTCCGCAGGCGATCGGGCCAGCGGTGCGACCGCACCCACGGCGGGTTGGAGAGGATGAGGTCGAAGCCCTCCGCCGCGTCGGAGAAGTGGATCCCGAAGCTGAAGAACGGGAGCGCGCCGTCCTCGTCAATGCGACGGCGGAGGCGTCGCACCTCCTCCGCGCGGGCGTCCGCCGCCGGCAGGTCGAGGAGCGCGCGACGAGCCTCCTCCGGCACCTCGCCGAAGAGGTCGCGGTCGAGCGCGAGAGCGCGCAGCCGCCGGACCCGGCGCTCCTCGAACCGGCACGCGCCCTCCACCCACCGCCGGGCCAGCGCGAGCTCGGATTCTGCCAGCCGCGCGCGCAGTCGCTGCCGGCCCTCGGGTCCCGATTCGAGATAGCTGCGCGACGCCGGCTCCACCGCCCGCAGCGCGCGCCTGACCTCCGGATCACGCAGCGGGTGAAACACCTGGCCGGGCAGCGCCGCCGGACCCAGGCCCATGTCCAGCGGGTCCACGAGGGTGTCGCCCTGGCGGATCCGGCGGTCCAGGTTCGGCAGCGGGCGCACCTCTCCGTCGTCGGCGGAGAGGGCGAGCCAGAGCCGCAGCGAGCACAGCAGCGCGGCGTCATCGAGCAGGTCCACGCCGTGCAGCGAGCTCCCGACGACCTCACGCCTCACCGCCGGCGTCGGCCGATCCGAGACCTCCTCGAGCGCGGCGGCGAGACGCCAGAGGGCGCCGAGGAGGAACGCGCCGGAGCCGCAGGCGGGGTCGAGCACGCGGACCCGCGCCAGCGCCGTGCGGGCCCGGTGACGCGCCGACGGCGACAAAGTCCTGCCCTGCCCCTCGAGCACCGCAGCGGCATCCGCGGGTCCGCAGATTCCGGTCAGGTACTCCCCGACCGCCTCCCGGACCACCCGGTTCACCACCGGCGCCGGCGTGTAGAAGCTCCCGGTCTCCCCGCGGTCGCCGGGTGCCATGAGGCCCTCGAAGACACGGCCGAGCATCTCCGGGTCCACCCCGAAGCCCGCCCCTTCCCCCGCTTCCCGGGTCGTGAACCGGTATCGCTCCAGCAGCCGATCGATCGCGCCCCCCGCCTCGGGGTCGGGGAGGTCCAGCTCCGGGAATCGCCGCTCCAGGGCGTGGGGCTCGAAGAGGCCGCCGTTGAGGTACGGCAGCTCTCCCAGCGCGCGGGCCGCCTCCGCCCGGTCCTCCGGCCGCCGGTTCAGCGCACCGAAGAAGAGGGGCACGAGCCGGCAGCGGTAGAACGTCGCCGTCCCGGAACGTGCGATTCGC
Organism: Gemmatimonadota bacterium; assembly: GCA_019347975.1. Taxonomy (GTDB): domain Bacteria; phylum Gemmatimonadota; class Gemmatimonadetes; order Longimicrobiales; family RSA9; genus JAHWKI01. The sequence continues at coordinate 6,097 of JAHWKI010000112.1, read as the reverse complement.
TCCCGCACCCATCCGGCGAGGAGGCGGAGGAGGTAGCGCTCGTCTCCGGCCAGAGCGCCCCGACGCTGGATGAAATAGAGGAAGGTGAGCCGGCAGAGGAAGAGCAGCGCGAGCTGAGCACGTTCGGGCTCCGCACCGGCGGGGAGCCCGGTCCAGGCCCCGGCCACGGCCGAGCGATGTTCGCGGAACTCCAGGAAGAACCGTCGCGTGAGGCGGGAGCGATCCAGCGCGCGGCCGTGGCGGAGGGCGAGCGCGAGCCCGTCCTCTCCCGGCCTCGCCGCCAGCTCCTCGAGCAGCTCCAGGTCGGAGGCCCGGACGCCGTCCCGCTCCAGTACGATATGCCGGAAGGACTCCCCGGCCCCGAAGGACCCGAGGAGAATGGAGCGGTACCCTGGAGCCGCGACGGCGAAGAAGTGGAGGCGGGCGGTGTTGCGGCTCCGGACCGCGGCGGCGAGGCGGGGCGCGTCGTCGAGGGCGGCACCGGCTCGCAGCTCCAGGAGCAGCGCGTCGAGCGAACCGGCGTGTCCAGCGACGACGAACCCCGCGAGCTCCATCGTCTCCGCGAGCCCCCACGCACCCCACGCGCTGCGGGGCACGACTTCCCGGGTGATGCGGAAGCCGAGGCCGCCGAGCAGCCGGAGCAGGCCGGACCGGGTCCCGGCATCACGGACCAGCGCGTCGAAGGAGGGGGCGGTCGTCGTCACGCGGCGAATACCGCGGACGGAACGGGGCAGTGGAATGGCGGGACGGGACGAAAGCCGGACCGGCCGCCACGGCGCCGGTCGCCGGAGGCGCCGGATCAGCCCAGGCGCCATCCCCGCAGGTCACGCCCATCCGCCGGGTCCGGGCGGACCAGGACGATGTCGCCGGGGTCGTCCGGGTCCAGCACCCCCAGCACCAGCACTTCACTCCTGAAGCCGGCGACGCGCCGGGGAGGGAAGTTCACCACGGCCAGGACGGTGGTGCCGACCAGCGCCTCCGGGGTGTAGCGCCGCGTGAGCTGAGCGCTGGACACCCTCTCGCCGATGTCGCGACCGAAGTCGATCCACAGCTTGATCGCAGGCTTCCTCGCCCCGGGGAACGCCTCCGCCCGAACCACCTCTCCGGCGCGGATGTCGACCGCGAAGAACGTCTCGATATCGGTCTGGGGAACCTGCTTCACGAAGCCTCCCTCATCGGTCGAAGTGCGAAAAATTCTTGACATTCACCCTTCGGGCGCCGTAAAACCATAGGGTCGGATCCCCCCGAACGAGCAAACGGAAGGTGATCGCGCCGTATGCGACCTCGCCTTCTCCACGCCACCGAACCCGGCGAACGCCGGCGCTGTCGCCGCTCCGGGACCGTTTCGCGGCCCGGCCATGCCCGTTCTCGTACCAGGAGGTAACCGATGTCGATGGTCCAGAGAGTAGCGCAGATCTTCGGTTGGGTATTCGTGGTCATCGCGATCTGGGGCTTCATCGTTTCCGGCGGGAGCATGGAGGCCGATCCGGCGATGGCGCCGAAGGTAATGGGGCTCTTCCCCGTCAATGTGCTGCACAACCTCGTGCACCTCGCGTTCGGCGTTTGGGGCATCGCGGCCGCTCGGTCCCTGAGCGGCGCCAGGAGCTATGCCCTGATCGCCGGCGCGATCTACCTGGTCCTCGCCATCCTGGGCCTCTTCATGCCCACGACGCTCGGGCTGATCCCCATCGGCGGCAACGACATCTGGCTCCACGCCCTCATCGCCGTCGTGCTCCTCGGCGCGTGGGCCGCATCGCGGTCGGCCACCGCCGCACCGGCGGAGACGACAGCCCCGGCCACCCCGGGGCCGGCTACGACCAGCGGTCCGACGACCACCACCGGTCGCGGCGGGACGGCGCCAGGCAGCACCGCACCCGGCACGAGCACTGGCACCACGAGCGGCCCCGGCACGACCGGCCCCGGCACGAGGGGCCCCGGAACGACGGGCACCGGCTCGACGGGCACCGGCTCGACGGGCACCGGCACGCCCCCGTCCAGCACGCCGAGCTCCGGCACGACCCCTCCGGGCACGACGGGCCCCGGCTCGACCGGACCCGGCACCACGCCTCCGCCGTCGCAGGACCGCCCGGCCACACCGCCGCCGCCCCGTGAGGGGGAAGGCGACCGGCGTCCGTGAGCCCTGCCGGGCCCACGAGCCTCGAGCGGGTCCGGACTGCGGTCCGGGCCCGCTTTCGTGGCCACCTCTCGCACCTCTAACGGAGCACGCCCCACGCGATGATGCGCACCGTCCTCCTCCGGCTGTCCCGCTCGAAGTTCATGGAGCGGCAGATGAAGCGTCGGAAGTTCGCCCGGCGCGCGATCCGGAAGTTCATGCCCGGCGAGGAAGTGGAGGCCGCGTTCCGCGCAGCGCAGAAGCTCGGGCGGCGGGGGCTCGGGGTGGTGCTGACGGAGCTCGGCGAGAACGTAGCGACGCCCGAGGAAGCCGCCGCCGTCGCCCGCCATTACGAGAACACGCTGGACCGCCTCGCCGCGCTGGCGGTAGATGGCGAGATCTCGGTGAAGCCGACGCACCTGGGGCTGGACCTGGGCGTCGACGTGGCCCGCAACAACCTGGAGCGTCTGGTCCGGAAGGCGAGCCAGCTCGACAACATGGTCTGGGTCGACATGGAGGACTCGTCCTACGTGGACCGGACCCTGGACCTGGTGCGCGCCGCGCGTGCCATCGCCCCCAACGTCGGCGTCTGTCTCCAGGCCTACCTCCACCGGACGCCCGAGGACCTGGCCTCCCTGCGGGACCCCGCCGTCCGCGTTCGTCTGGTGAAGGGCGCCTACCGGGAGGACCCGGAGCAGGCCATCCAGAAGAAGAAGGATGTCGACCAGCGATTCCACGAGCTCGCGGTCAGCATGCTGAGAGACCGCGACTACATCACGCACGCTACCCCCGTCTTCGGCACGCACGATGACCGCCTGATCGAGCGGATCCGCGAGTCCGCCCGCCAGTACGGCGCGTCCCCCGGGCAGCTCGAGTTCCACATGCTCTACGGGATCGGTGTCGAGCTGCAGGAATGGCTCGCCGCCGTCGGCGCGCGCGTCCGGGTCCTGATCAGCTACGGCGAGCACTGGTACCCGTGGTACATGCGCCGCCTCGCCGAACGGCCGGCCAACCTCTGGTTCGTGGTCCGCAAGGCCTTCGGCTAGCATCTCCGGCGGTGGCGCCACCGTCCGCCGCATCCTCTGTAGCGAGAACGATCCCACGGCGTGATCTCACCCGCGGCGTGATCCGCCCACCTCCGGCCGGTTGCGCCGACCGCGGCCGAAGCTTAGGCTAGGAAGCACAACCCTTCTCAACGAATCGACGAGGATTCGCGTCCGCCCACATGCGCGACGCGGAGTCTCTTGCACGTTATGCAGTCAATCGGATGTCCGCGCGCGGTTCGGCCGGCGGTCGCTGCAAGACTCCGCTCTCCGCAGCCCGGTGTGCAACACCGGGCGCCGCGTATCTTCCCCCTCCCCGCAGGAGGTTAGTCGTATGAGACCGCGTGGTTCATGGTCTGCTACGCCGCTCTACACCCTCATCACGCTGCTGCTGGCCGGTGCGCCGGCCGCGGCCCAGGCCGGGCAGCTCCAGGGCACCGTCGTGTCCGCGACCACGGAGGAGCCGCTCGCCGGTGCCCAGGTCTTCCTGGAAGGCACCAGTCTGGGAGCCCTGTCCAACGACGACGGACGGTTCCTGCTCCTCAACGTCCCCACGGGCGACTACACGGTGACCGTCCGCCTGATCGGCTACGCGGACGCGACGGCAGGCGTCACGATCGCCCCCGGGCAGACCGCGACCCTCGAGATCCAGATGCGGGAGTCCGCGCTGGCGCTCGACGAGATCGTGGTGACCGGGACGGCCGCCGGGGAGCGCAAGCGCTCGATCGGCAACAGCATGGCGGCGATCAGCGCGCGTGACATCTCGCTCGCGCCCGTCACTTCGTCGCAGGACGCCATCCAGGGCCGCGCCCCTGGGGTGGCCGTGATGACGAACAGCGGCCAGGTCGGCGCCGGGTACACGGTGAAGATCCGCGGGATCAATTCCGTCTCGCAGGACACGGAGCCGCTGATCTACGTGGACGGCATCCGGATCTTCAATCTGCCCGTGGGCGCCGGCTATGGCGCCCGCACCTCCACCTCACCGCTCCAGGACATCAACGCGGACGACATCGAGCGGATCGAGATCGTCAAGGGCGCCGCGGCCACGACGCTGTACGGCACGGAGGCCTCCTCCGGCGTGATCCAGATCTTCACGAAGCGCGGCTACAACGGCGCGCCGCAGTGGTCGGCGGAGATCGGCACGAGCGCCCGCGTCCAGGGGGACATTACGAACTTCGACGACGACAACCAGTTGTTCACCCAGTGCGCCGGTCTGATGCAGGGGATCGACACCGGCGGGAGCGACAAGGGCACGCCCGAGTACTTCGTCGATCCGACCTGCCCGGACGACGGCGACTGGTGGGAGACAGGGTGGGGTCAGAACGCCGCCGTGTCCGTCCGCGGCGGCACGAACGAGGTGAACTACTACGCCTCCGCCAACTACTCCGACCTGAACGGCACGCTCCCGACGCAGGGGTCCACCGACGGCGGCGTGCGGGGGAACTTCTCCTTCCGGCCGGTGGACTGGCTCGGGTTCCAGCTGAACACCGCCTACACGAAGCGGGACACGCGCTGGGTCGAGGACGGCAACAACGCCGACGGCTTCCTCCTGAACGTGGGCCGCGGGTATCGCGGCTACCTCAAGGGCGGGAAGTTCGAGGAGTGCACGGACGCGGAGCTGGACGCGCGCTTCGGCGCCGCCATGCTGCCCGCGGGCGTGACGTGGAACGACGTGACCTGCTCGACGAATGCGTACCTGTTCGAGAGTGAGACATTCACGCACAGCGACCACTACGTCCTCGGGTTCAACACGAACATCTCGCCGACCGAGAACTGGTCGAACACGATCACCGTCGGCTGGGACTACACGTTCATTAACTCCGAAAGCACGCACCCGTTCAATTTCATCGCGACCCCCCAGGGCTATTTCATCGACGAGAACACCACGCACACCAAGCTGGCGCTGGAGTATGCCGGTTCGCTCCGGAGCACGTTCTTCGAGGATCTGGCGTCGACGTTCTCGTGGGGTGGGCAGATCTTCCGGGACCGGCACCGCTGGACCCGGGTGGATGTCCGCGACTTCGCGGGACCGGTGGAGCCCACGCTCGACGCGGGCGCCCGTGTCAATAGCGTGGGCGAGGCGCTCATCGGCGAGGCCACGGCGGGGTTCTTCCTGCAGGAGCAGCTCGGGTGGCAGGACCGGCTGTTCGTGACCGGCGGCGTGCGGGTGGACGGGAATAGCGCCTTCGGTGACGACTTCGGCTTCCAGGTGTACCCGAAGCTCAGCGGGGCTCTGATCGCGTCGGACTACGATGTCGTCCCGGACTTCCTGGAGCAGCTCAAGCTCCGCGCCGCGTACGGCCTCTCCGGGAAGGCGCCGGGCGCGTTCGACAAGCTGCGGACGTGGAGCCCGACCACGAGCGGCGAGAGCCGGCCGGCGTTCACGCCCGGCGTGATCGGCAACGAGGATCTCGGCCCCGAGACCACGCGCGAGCTCGAGTGGGGGCTCGATGCGGGGCTCTGGGATGGCCGGCTCGGCATCGAGTTCACGCGCTATGATGCCGTCACCAGCGACGCGCTCGTCGGCGTGACGCTCCCGCCCTCGATGGGGTGGCTCAGCGACCAGAAGCAGAACATCGGCCGGATCGAGGCGGGCGGCTGGGAGCTCGGCGTCGTCGGCGGGCTGCTGCGGACGGAGAGCTTCGAGTGGACCGCCCGTTTCAACGGGACATGGCAGTCGAGCGATGTGACAGAGCTGGGCGGGGAGGAGATCTTCGGCGACAACAAGGCCGAGTTCCGGGAATGCCGGCACCCGGTAACCGGCGAGCGGTGCGATGAGGGATATCCCGCCCCCGGGTACTTCGGCAGGGTGGTCATCAACCCGAACGAGATCGCTGCGCCAGAGGTGGTCCGGGACACGTTCATCGGGAACGTCTACCCGACGAAGCTCTTCAGCGTCGGGAGCACGATCCAGCTGTTCGACCGGCTCACGCTGGACGGG
>JAHWKI010000111.1 GCA_019347975.1 Gemmatimonadota bacterium | reverse complement strand
CGGAGACGTGCTCCTGCGTCGCCATCTCGCCGAACCGGCGAGGGCGGTACGTGCGGGCGAGCGCGTTGCGCGTCATGGAACCCGGTCGTGATCTGGACGATTGGCAGTAGGGCGCGCGCCTTGCACCATCAGGCCGCGCGGTGCCATGAAAAAAGTGCCCCAGGCGATCCGCAGCGACGTTCGCGTCACTTACCGCTGCTACCTTCACGGTCCTGACGGGTTTCGCGAGCTCGCGCCCTACGGGGCCTGGGGCGCCAGAAACGTAACGGCACCCGGCGATCGATACAACCGCCGGAGGCGACCGCCCGGGAGGCCGCCACAGCGCCCCGGTGATGCGACGACGAAAGGAGCAGGATGGCGGACTGGCGTGACAACCTGGTAGGCTCGGACGCGGCTGTCCGGGAGATCCTGGAGGACACGAGAAGGGTGGCGGTCCTGGGGATCAAGCCCGAGTCGCACGCGGGCCAGCCGGCGCACTACGTCCCGCGCTACCTCCAGGAGGTGGGCTACGAAGTCATTCCAGTGCCGGTTTACTACCCGGAGGTGACGGAGATCCTCGGGAAGCCCGTGGTGCGGGAGGTGAGCGCGGTACCCGGATCCGTGGACATGGTGAACGTGTTCCGACGGGCGAGGGACATCCCGCAGCACGTCGAGGACATCATCGTCAAAGGTCCGAAGGTGGTCTGGTTCCAGCTCGGGATCCGAAACGATGACGCGGCGGAGAAGCTGGCGCGCGCCGGTATCCGCGTGGTGCAGGACCGATGCACGCTCGCGGACCACCAGCGATTCGGCCTGGGAGGGCAGTAATGCCTCTGGACTTCAGGCGAGCGGCGGATCTGTTCACCGCATCGGACGAAGAGCTGGCGACGGCGCTCCGGATCGATGTGGGCACGCTGCGGCAGCACCGCGCCCACCCCGGGCGGGCCCCCGAGTCCCTGCTCCTGAGGCTGGCCGAGATCCTGATCGAACGCGGGCGCGGCATGGTGCGTGTCGGCGAGATGCTGCGGGAGGAGGCGGGGGGGACGAACGGGAACGCGCCCGGCCGCAGCTAGGAGGCGCGGTCAGAGGCGCCACGCATCCTCGACGTGGCGAACGGACAGCCCGCCTCGCTCCCGGAGGACCCACACCGCGTCGAAGCGATAGCTCTGGCCGGGGCGGCCGTGGCGGTCGATCCAGACCCGTGCGGCGATCTCGAGCTCGCGCCGCTTCCGGGCGGTAACCGCGTCCAGAGGGTGACCGAAGCCGCGTCCGGAGCGCGCCTTCACCTCGATGAACGCCACCGTCCCGTCCCGCTCGGCGATCAGGTCGATCTCCTTGTGACCGAAGCGCCAGTTGCGGTCCAGGATCGTCCAGCCCCCACCGTCCAGCAGCGTGGCGGCCAGCGCCTCCCCTCGCCTGCCCAGCTCGTGTGATCGCGCCATCCGCTCCTCCCCTCCCACCATGCGAGGCGGAGTGGGGCGCCGGAATGGCGGGATGGGTCAGGCGGGCACGGCCAGCGGCCGGGTGACGGACCGTCCGATGGCGTCGGCGATGATCCGCACCTGCTCGACGAGCTCCTCGAACTGCGGCGGATACAGCGACTGGGCGCCATCGGATAGCGCCTTGTCCGGATTCGGATGCACCTCGACCATCAGCCCGTCGGCCCCGGCGGCGACCGCCGCCCTGGCCATGGGCATCACCTTGGCCCGCACGCCCGTGCCGTGGCTCGGATCGGCGATGATCGGCAGGTGCGAAAGCGCATGCACGACGGGAATCGCGGTGAGATCGAGGATGTTGCGGGTGTGCGTGTCGAACCCGCGGACGCCCCGCTCGCACAGGATCACGTCGGGGTTGCCCTCGCTCAGGATGTACTCCGCGGCGAGAAGGAGCTCGTCGATCGTGGCGGCAAGGCCGCGCTTCAGGAGCACGGGTCTGCCGGACCGGCCGGCGCGACGCAGCAGCGGGTAGTTCTGCATGTTCCTGGCGCCGATCTGGATGATGTCGGCGTGCTCGGCCACCACATCGACCATGTCGGGCTCGAGGGCCTCGGTCACGATGCCGAGGCCGGTCTCCTCGCGGGCGCGGACCAGAAGCTCGAGACCGGTGATCCCGAGGCCCTGGAAGGCGTACGGGGAGGTGCGCGGCTTGAACGCGCCGGCCCGGAGGATGGTGGCGCCGGCGTCCCGCATCTGGCGCGCCGAAGTCATGATCTGGTCCTCGGATTCCACCGAGCAGGGTCCGGCCATCAGGACCACCTCGGGCCCGCCGATCCTGGTGCCGTTCGAGAGGGTGATGACCGTCGCCTCTTCGCGCCACTCCCGTGAGACCTGCTTGTACGGCTGGGTGACGTGGATCACCTGCTGTACGTTGGGGAGCGCCTCGAGCCGGCCGCTGTCGACCTTTCCGTCGTTGCCGACCAGCCCCACCGCCGTACGCTGCTTACCGGGAATCGGGCGGGCCTCGTAGCCCATCTCCTCGATGGTTTCAATGATGCGCCGGACGTCCTCGTCCGCCGCATCGTGGTTCATCACGACCAGCATGGCTTCCGTGAGTTCTGGGAATCTGTGGCGCGGCCGCCCGGGCCGCTGGGGTGGAAGCTACCGAAACCGCCCGGAGCCGTCTACGCCCTGAGATCCAGAGCCAGACCATCGACGGCGCGAGCGGACGCCCCCCGCCATCCCGCCTCCCGGATGAGCCGCACGGGCTCGAGTACATCGAGACTCGGGTACACGTGAGCGACCAGAAGGCGTCCGGGCGCGGCGATCCTGGCCATGGCCGCGAGGCTGCTCGGCGACAGGTGGGTCGGGATGGCGTCGTCGTCGGGCAAGGAGCACTCGGCGATCAGCACGCGGCAGCCGGCCAGGAAGCGAGCCACGCCCTCGGAGGGGCCGGTGTCGCCGGTGTACCCCAGTGCCGCCGTCGACCCGACGAGGCGGAACGCGAGGGACTCGTCCGTATGCGGCGTCTTGGCGGTGCGGAGCTCCAGCCCCGGGCCGAGCTCGGCGGTCGCTCCCGGCTCGATCTCCCGGACGGTCAGCGGAAAGCCGGGATCGATCAGGTGATCGCCGAGCGCCTCCGCCAGCCGGGTCAGCCGCTCCTTCAGCCCCGCCGGCCCCCAGAGGCTCAGGGGTGCGGTGCGCCGCCGGTCCACGCCCCACTTCAGGGCGAAGAGGAGCATGGGGAGGTCGCCGAGATGATCATTGTGGAAGTGGGTGATCGCGACGTGATCGAGGTCTTGCCAGGGCAGCTCGAATCGAGCCAGATGGTGAACCACGCCCGGGCCGCAGTCGAGAAGAACGCGGGTGCCGCCGTCCTCGATGAAGTAGCCGGAGCAGACGCGGTCGGCCTCCGGCGCCGCGGTGCCTGACCCGGCGACGGTCAGACGCACCTCAGGCGGTGGCGGTGCGGGCGACGCCGTCGAGCTGGACGCCCACGATCGAGCTGACTCCCGGCTCCTCCATGGTCACGCCGTAGATCCAGTCCGCCGCCTCCATGGTGCGGGGGTTGTGGGTGACGACGATGAACTGGGTCTCCGCCTTGAAGCGGTTCAGCATGGAGATGAACCGCCCGATGTTCGCCTCGTCGAGGGGCGCGTCCACCTCGTCCAGCACGCAGAAGGGGCTCGGCTTCACGAGGTAGATCGCGAACAGGAGGGCGAGCGATGTCAGGGCCCGCTCGCCGCCCGAGAGCAGGTGGATCCGCTGGGTGCGCTTGCCCCTCGGGGATGCGGAGATCTCGATGGGCGACTCGAGTGGGTCCTCCTCATCGGCCATCCAGATGTCGCACTGGCCGCCCTCGAAGAGCGTCTGGAAGGTGGTCTGGAAGTTCTCGCGCACCTGCGTGAAGGTGTCGATGAACAGCTGCCGGGCGGTCCGGTTGATCTCGCGGATCGCCTTCTGGAGGTCGTCGCGGGCGTTCACCAGGTCCTCGCGCTGCGCGGTGAGGAAGTCGAGGCGGGTCTTCTCCTCGTCATACTCCTCCATGGCGAGCATGTTGATGGGCCCCAGGCGGTCGATATCTGCGACGAGCTGCTGGAGCTCGGCCTTCAGCGGCTCCAGCTCACCGTCCGCCGGCTCGACCGTCTCGACGAGTTGATCGAACGGCCGGTTCCACTCCACCTCGAGGCGCTCGCGGATCCGCTGCCGGACCGCGCCGGCTTCGGTGAGGCGCAGCTCCAGCCTGTGGCGTTCCTCGCCGCTGGTGTCGGCGACGCTCCGCAGCTTCCGAACGCGCTGCTCCAGCTGATCCAGCGCGGAGCCGGCTTCGTCGAGGCGCTCGTCGAAAGACCGCAGGCTTTCCGCCGCATCCTCTCGCCGGCCGAACAGCGCCTGCAGCTCGGCGGCCCCGCCCTCGCGGACCTCCTCGAGCTCGGCAAGCGCCGCCTGGTGCTCGCGCTCCTCGGCGTCCAGCGCCTCCAGCCGGGCTTCCGCGTGCTGGAGCGACGACTCGGCGCTGGTCCGGCGACGATCCAGCTCCGCCACGGCCGCTTCCTCGCGGGCGTGCTCGATCCGGAGCTCGGCGACTTCGTCCCGCACCTCCTCCCACGCGCCCTGCCGCTCCGCCAGCACGACATCGGCGTCCTGGCGCCGCCCCTGGAGGGCTGCGAGGAGTCCCTCGACCTCCGCCGCCTCGGCCTCCGCGGCCGCCGCCTCCGCCCTTCCCTGCTCCACCGCCGCGCGGAGGCCGGCGCGCTGGCGGTCCAGATCGTCGCGGTTGCGCTCGGCCCGGGCCCGCTGGCCGCTCCGCGCCGCCTCGTCGGCATCCAGCCGCCGGAGCTCCATCTCGAAGCCGCGGGCCTTCTCCTCCAGGCTGCGCAGCTCCGCCTCGCACTCCTCCACACGGGCGGCGAGGCTGCTGCGCGCGGCAGCCCGTGCCTCACGGCTGCGCGTCGCCTCCTCCGCCTGGCGACGGAGCTTCGTCAGCTTCTCGCGCCGGCCCAGGAGCACGGGCTCCGAAGCGGTCTCGCCGGCGAACTCGAGCCGCTCCAGCAGCTCACGAACGGTGGGCAGGTCCCCCTCCCGCAGGAGGGCCAGAACGCCGTCCTTCCTTCCGCCGTCGTTGATCCAGGTCCGCAGCCGGTCGATCGCCTCGTCGTCCGCGACCACCAGCGCCTGGAGCAGCGCCCCCGCGGCGCCTTCTACCGCGGCCGCCCTCTCCTCGGGGAGCTCCAGCATCTCGGCCAGCGGGCCGACGAGCCCCTGGAGCTCATCCCGCGCCTCGAGCGCGGCCGCGACCGCGGGGCTGAAGCCGTGATGTTCCCGCTCCAGCGCCTCCAGCGCGGCCACCCGCGCGCCCAGCAGGTTCTCCCGGTCCCCCGCCTCGGCCAGGCCGCGGCGGGCCTCGAGCTCTTCCTCCCGCAGCGCGTCCAGCCGCTCCCGGGCCGCGTCCAGCTCCTCGCGGGCCTCATCGTGAGTGTCGGACAGCTCGCGGGCCCGGTTGGCGAACAGGTCCCCCTGCTCCTCGAGGCGGGCCAGCTCCGACTGGAGCTCCTCGTGCTCGAGACCGAGCCGCTCCGTGCGCTCCTCGGCGTCGGACGCGCGGGACCGGGCCGCGTGCGCGGCGGCCTTCAGCTGGGCGATCCGATCCGCCAGCTCCTCCTGCCGCGAGCGGGTCTCCTGCTCCTCGTCCCGGGCCGTGGCGAGGGCCTCCCGGAGCGCCTTCTGCCGCTCCTGAGCGGCGGTCACCTGAGCGGCCAGCTCGGCCACCGAGCCGCGACGGCTCTCGAGGTCTGCGGTCAGCGTTTCGATCTCCTCCCGCAGCGTCGCGATGCGCTCGCGGGTCTCGATCCGCTCCGTGCCGATCTGCTGGAGGCGCCGCTGGGAGTGGCTGCGACGCTCGTTCGCCACGGCGAGCTCGCGCTCACGCTCCGCGATGGAGCGGTTCACCGATTCGAGGGCGGAGGCGGACGTGCCGCGCTCCCGCGCCACCTCGGCGTTCTCCAGCCGCCGCCGCTGGAGCTCCGCCTCGGCAGTTCCGAGGTCCGCGCGGGCGCTGGGCTCCAGCTCGGTCAGGTCCCTGAGCCGCTCCTCGGCGTCCGCCAGCGACTCCTGGAGCCGCTCGAGCTCCATCCGGGCTACGGTGACCTCCACCGCGAGACGTCGGTCCCGCATGGACTGGTACCGTTCCGCGCGGCCGCGTTGCCGGGCGAGGCTGCGGACCTTGGACTCGACCTCGGAGATCAGGTCCTCGAGGCGGGAGAGGTCGGCCTCCGATGCCTCCAGTCGGCGGAACGCGACCTTGCGCCGATCCTTGTACCGGCCGATCCCGGCGGCCTCCTCGAAGACCTGACGACGCTCATCCGCCTTGTCCGAGAGCAGCGAGTCCACCATCCCCTGCTCGATGATGGCGTAGGCGTTCGCGCCCAGACCTGTGTCCCGGCAGACGTCGAGGATGTCCTTGAGCCGCACGCTCCTGCGGTTGAGCTCGTAGTCGCTGCCGCCCTCCCGGTGGACGGTCCGGCGGATCTCGACCTCCTCGTGCGGGACCGCGAGACGGTGGTCCTCGTTGGTGACCACCAGGCTCACCTCGGCGCGGTTCACGGCGCGCCGCTCGGACGTGCCCTGGAAGATCGCCTCGTCCATACGCGAGCCGCGGATCGCGCTCGGCTTCTGCTCGCCCAGCACCCACCGGATCGCGTCGCTGATGTTGGACTTGCCGCAGCCGTTCGGACCGACGATGGCGGTGACGCCCTCGTGAAACTCAACCTCCGTCCGGTCCGCGAAGGACTTGAACCCGTGCAGCCTCAGCTTGCTGACCTTCATGCGACGGGCTCTCCAATGCGCGGGATCAGTTGGGCCGGCTCGCCGGCGTTCTCCAGCATCTCGCGCATCACGTCCGCTTCCGCCTGGTTCTCGTAGGCCCCGCCGTAGACCCGGTAGCGGCGCGCGCCCGATGCGTACCGCAGAGGCACGACGTACGCCGGTACCCCGTCCTCCGCGAGCGCATCCGTGCGTGCCCGCGCGTCCGCCTCCGAGTCGAAGTCGCCCAGAAAGAACGCGTGCGTGGTCGGGCGTACAGCCCAGTCGTCCATGCCTGTCTTGTGGCCGGCGTCCACCAGCCGCCGCATCACCGCCATACCCGTCTCGCGGTCGGGGAACGGTCCGGCCAGGAGGCGGAAGTAGAGGACCCCGCGCACCGAGACCGGGGCCAGGTGAAAGCTGATCTCCGGCTCCGCCCGGCTGAGGAGCCGCGCGCGATACGTCGCGCTTTCCATGTCCTGGTGCGCCTCGACCGCCACGGAATACGGGATGGGCGTCTCCAGCAGCGCGCCGCGCTCGGCGGCCGTCGCCGCCTGAGCGGGAGCGGCGGTCGCCACCGGCGCTTCGCTCCCGAAGAGCGCCTGATAGCCGAACCACGCGCCGGCGGCCAACGCCAGAACCAGTGCGATGGCGAGCAGGATCGGAGCTGTCGAACGTCGTGGCTTCGGCGTTCGGATCACCACGGGCACATCGAGGTCCGAGGTGTGGAATGCCGTCGCGCCGCCCTGCCAGACGGAATCAGGCCGGGTCGTCCGCTCGACCTCGGGCTCGGCGGCCACGGTGGTCTGGACGGCGGCGAGGATCCGGCACCCCGGATCCAGCCGGGCGACCGCCCGCTCCGCCCCGCGGTCGTCGCCCAGGACGACCGCCCGGCCCACCCGTCGGGACAGCTCCCGCGCACCGGGCGCCGCGGCGGGGAGGAACACCAGGAGGAGGGCGCCGTCTCCGGTCACTTCCTCCGCGATCCGGTCCCAGCGCGGGCTCTGGAGCACCTCGGCGGGATCGGGGGCGTAGGCTCCCGCCGGCGCGAAAGTGAACCGGCGCTTCTCCGGCTGCACGGTGACGCGCTCCAGCGATGCGCCGAACAGGAACACGTCCACGAGCCCCTCCAGGTTCGGCTCGTCGAGGAGGCGGTGCAGACGCGGCGCGTCGAAGTCCGCATCGGACAGGACGGTGGCAAGGCCGCGGGCCGCCCGGGCTTCCGCCAACGCGATTGCGACGTGCGCCGCCGCGTCGTCCGCCTCGGCGGCGACGAGAAGGAGGATCGGACTGGCGGAGTCGATCAGGACGGACTCCAGCGCGGGCGGGAGCTCACCCGACCCGGGGTCGAACGGCACGGCCGCGGGTCTGGGTTCGGGAGTCATTCGGACAACGGGTTGAGGTCCTCCACTCTGGCCGGATTCCCCTCCTCAGGGACTTCGAAAAGTCTGCTGCCGGAGCCGCCGTATGATAAGGGGGGCCGCCCCCGGACAAAAGGTCCGGCGCCCGGCGGGGGCCCGCCGTCTACGATTCCAGAACGAGGTTCGGCGCGTCTCCCCAGAGCCGCTCCAGCTGGTAGAACTCGCGTGCCGCGGGGTGGAAGATGTGGACCACGAAATCTATGTAGTCGATCAGGACCCACCGGCCGCCCCGAAGACCCTCCACGTGGTCGGGGCGAACATCCTTCTTCTTCAGCTCTTCGATGATGTGCTCCGCGATCCCCCGGACGTGGATGTCCGACGTGCCGGTCGCCAGGAAGAAGAAATCCGTCGCAGTGGAGATCCCCCGGAGATCGAGAACCGCCAGCTCTCGCGCCTTCCGGTCCCGCGCCAGCTCGACGGCGCGCGACAGCTCATCCATCAGGTCGGACGCCTTCAGGGCCCGCCCCTCGTACCCGTCGATTTCGCGATTGCGATCCGTAGGCATGCGCTTCCAGTTTACGATTCGACAAAAAGCCGCCCGGCAACGACCGCGGGGTCGCCGCCGGGCGGCTCCGGGCGGCCGAGGATTCTATTCCTCCTTGATCACCCACACCTTGATCTCGGGCTTTACGTCGCCGTGCAGCCGGATGGGCACGTTGTATACCCCGAGCGACTTGATCGGCTCGTCGAGGTCGATCTGCTTCCGGTCCACCTCGAAGTCGAGACCCTGCTCCGCGAGACGGTCGGCGATGTCGGCGTTCGTGATCGACCCGAACAGCTTCGACTCCTCCCCCGCACGCGCCTGGAACGTCAGCGACACCTCCTCGAGCTGCGACGCCCGGCGGCGCGCCTCGAGGAAGTCCCGGCGCGCCTGCTGCTCCGACCGCTCCCGCTCCTGCTCGAGACGCCGCACGCTCGCCTCCGTCGCCTCGTACGCCAGCGCTTGCGGCAGCAGGTAGTTCCGCGCGTAGCCGGCCTTCACCGACACGATCTCGCCCGCCTCGCCGAGCTTATCCACGCCCTCCCGAAGTATCACCTTTACCGTATTCATCGTCGGCTCCTTCAGCCTTCGTCTCTGGCCGCCAGCGAGGCGGCCCTCAGATCCAACCACGTATCGGCGACGCCCACCACCAGCGTCCCCGTCATCACGATGGGCCAGAGCAGCAGTCCCACCAAACCGAGCGCCACCAGCGTGGGCACGTGCGCCCCCACCAGCGCCAGCACCACGGCCAGCCCCCGCAGCGCGTAGAGGGAGCCCATGAAGAACAGCAGGTTCCCGCCCGCCCGGGGCGCCCAGTCCGCCAGCGGCACCGCCACGAGAACCAGCCCGGCGATCAGCACCCAGACCAGCGGGTCCGGGAAGCGGAACTCCGGCAGCCGACCCAGCGGCTCACCCCGTCGCGCTATGCGCTGATACCCCCACCACCCGATCGCCAGCGCCGCCAGTGAAGCCAGGCCGAGCAGCCCCGGAAACAGCTGCCCGGGCAGCTCGGCCGCCCGCTGCACCACCGCCTCGGTCTCCGGGCGACCATCCGCGAACGCCTCGCCCATCGCCGCGGCGGCCTCCGCGAACCGGTGGGCTATGGCGGCGTCCAGTCCCGGCCATCCCGCGCGCGCCCCGATCAGAGCCCCGCCGGTCACCGCCGCTGCCAGCACGGCGGCCACGCCCCGGCTGACGAACGGCGCGTCGGGCCAGGCCACGACCGCCAGCAGAAACCACCCCGCCACGATCAGCGACCAGCCACGCTCCACGTTCCACAGCCCCTCCCGCGGGCCCAGAAAGACCAGGCCGACCAGCAGCACCGCGGCCACTACCATCCCCGGCCGCCGCGGCGGGAGCGCCATCAGCATGAGCGCCAGAGGCAGCACCATCAGCTGGAGTGGGTGGAACACCGAAAACGCGAGGACCACCAGCACGAGCGCGACGACCGTCGGCCACCCCGGTCCCCGCCGGGTCACCTCAGCTCTCGTAGACGTGCGCGTACGGGACCAGCGCCAGGTACCGCGCCCGCTTCACCGCCGTCCCCACTTGCCGCTGGTGGCGGGCGCACATCCCCGTCATCCGCCGCGGCATGATCTTCCCCGCCTCCGTCATGAACCGCGACAGCGAATGCTCGTCCTTGTAGTTGATCTGCCGGATCCCCGACTCGCACAGCGGGCACGGCTTCGCACGACGCGCCATGGCTAATCCTCCTCGTCCCTGTCGTCGTCATCGTCGTCGTCATCGTCCGACCGCGGCTCTCGCGTGGCGATGGACATGGGCGCGGTAGGCTCGCCCTCGTTCAGCACGATCAGGTAGCGCATCAGGTCGTCGTCGAGCTTCAGGACCCGCTCCAGCTCGGGAAGCGGCTCCGTCTCCGCGGTGAACTGCACCACCACGTAGTTCCCCGACGTCTTCTTCTTGATGGGATAGGCGAGCTGACGCTTGCCCCACTGGTCGACCGCGGTGATCTCCCCGCCGGCCCCGGTGATCTGCTTGTGGAACTTCTCCAGCTTCTCGCCGATCTGTTCGTCGGTGAGGGCCGTGTCGAAAATGTACACGAGCTCGTACGTTCTCACGTCGTTCTCTCTCCCATGGTCGTGGCGGCCCCGCCTCTTGGCGGAGCGGGATCAAAGAGCCTTTTAAGGTAAGATCTCCACGCTGGCCCGTCCACCCCCCGCCATCAGAACCGCGGGGCCGGCCCGACGGGCCTCCGGACCATCAGTTCCACTCGCCGTTGCTCCACTCCCGCTCTCCCGACGCGGCCTCGCCCGCCGGCGGCGGCGTGCCGATCAGCTTCTCGACCGCGTGCAGGACGGTGAGGGGTCCTATCGGCTTCTCGAGGTAGGCCGTGCACCCCGCCTCCCTGGCTTCCGGACCCATCTCCCACTGCGCGCGGGCGCTGAGCGCAATGGCCGGAATGTCCTTGGTCGCGGGACTCTGCTTCAGTCGTCTACAGACGTCGATCCCGCTCAGCTTCGGCATCATGAGATCCAGGATGACGAGGTCGGGGTGGTGCTCCCGGACCAGATCGAGCGCCTCCTCCCCATCCCGGGCGTGCAGCACGTCGTATCCGTTGTACCAGAGGATCTTGCCGTAGAGCTCCCAGTCGCGGGGGTCATCCTCCGCCACCACGATCAACGGTCGCACGCGTCGCGCGGCCTTCGCCCCTTCGCCCCCGCGGGTGCCCTTCCCTCTGTTGGGGGGTTTCCGCTCTCTGGTTTCACGCGGGTGCTTCGTCATGCTGCTCCGATCCGCCGGTCGAATGGCCAATCGCACGTGCGCGCGCGACGAATTGACGCAGGGACCGTGCCCCCCACGCCGCGGGAGAACGGCC